>JAIBBS010000034.1 GCA_019694555.1 Nannocystaceae bacterium | reverse complement strand
CGCATTCCATTTCGGCGACGGTCGCGCGTACTCCCTCCGGACGCGAGCGTTCGTGCGCGAGCGCGCCGCCGCGCCGCACGGCGCACGCGTCACCCGCCGCGGGGCCAGGCCGACCACCACGGTCGCAGCCATCGCAACACCGCCGTGCGTCGCCACAGCCACACCAGCGCCACGAAATACACCGCCAGCGCCGCCAGCGTCGTCGCGATTGCGCTGGCCCAATCCCCCGACCAGCGCGAGGCGGACAGCGGGATGACGGCGAAGAAGAGCGGCATGCCCAGCGGGACGGCGGCGGTGGCGGCGAGCACGGTGCTGCGCGCGACCGGGCCGCGCAGCTGCGGGTCGACGATTCGTAGCAGTGCGAAACCCGTGGGAATGGTGCCGGTACAGGTGCCCGCGAGCATGAGCACGTGCGAAAACGGAGCCTCGGGGAAGGCGCGACGGCCCAACCACAGCGACACCGCGAATGTGAGCACGCCGCCGCAGGTCGACATCACCAGGATCGGCACCAGCAATCGGCCCAGCGCGTCGAGCTCGATGGCCGCGAGCGCGGCCGCGGTGGTGACGTCGACCGCCGTCACCGCGATGCGGCCGAGCAAGGCGTCGTCGAGGCGCAGCCGCAGGCCGCGGCGATCGACCACGCGGCGCAGCGCGATCGCCAGGCTCGAGCCGCACAGGAAGTGGAAGCCCCACAGCGTCGCGCGGGCGTAGCCGTGCTCGGGCAGCACCCGCGAGATCGTCGAGAGCACCACGAACACCAGCGCGTAGAGGCAGCCGATCACGATCAGCTGGATCGTCAGCGGCTCCATCGTCGCGCCGCTGCCGGCCTCCGCCGGCGTCGCGGCCTCGCTCGCCGCCGTCGTCGGCGGGGTCGCGACCTCCACCTGCTCGGGCAGCGGATCGAGCCAGCCGCGGCGACGGCCCAGCGCCACCAGCGGCACGCCCAGCAGGCAACACCACCCGAAGCCCAGCGCCGCATACAGCAGGCCGATCTGCGCGCCCGCGACCAGGCCCAGCGGTTCCCACGCGCCGCCGAACGCGAGCGCCTGGCCCGGCCCCTGCGCGAAGCCCAGCATGATCATGAAGCCCAGGCCCGGGTGCAGCGCGTCGCCGGTACCCGCCGCCCACGCCGCGAGCAGCGCGAAACCGAGGATCGATTGCAGCACCGCGAAGCCCACCAGCGCGAACGCGAGCGAGCGCGCCGAGCCGCTCGCGCGTCCGCCCGGCGCCGCCTGCAGACCCACGGCGATGAAGACCACCGCGAAGCCGTGGTAGACCAGCGGCTCGAGCACCGCGCCGCCGAAGTCGATCGCGGCCGGAATCGCGTCGAGCCCCGAGCGCCCCAGCGCCAGCCCGAGCGCGCCGGCGACGATGCCGTCGGGGATCGCCAGCGCGCGCCAGCGCGACGAGCCCGCCCGCAGGCTCGCCGCGATCGCGAGCAGGATCGCGAGCACGAGCACGTTGCCCACCAGGGCGTGCCGCCAGAAGTCCATCGTCGGGTCGCGCCGTCGTGCACTTCGGCAGGACGGCGATGCAATCTCGCACGATGATACGCGATCGCCCCGCCCGTGCGTGAGTCGCCTCCGCCCGACGCAGCCACCGCGCGCGCCCCGACCAGACCCCGCGGCTATGCTGTCGGGCAACCGCCATGAGCACGCCGTTTCGCGTCGACCTGGACGATCTCGAGTTCATCTTCTTCGAGCAGCTGCGCGCGCACGAGCGCCTGGCGCAGTTCGAGCCCTACCGCGAGCTCGACGTGGACACCTACAAGGCCACGTTCGCCGAGGCCGCGCGCATGGCCACCACCGTGCTCGCACCGATCAACCGCGTCGGCGATCGCGAGGGCTGCAAGCTCGACGGCGACGGCAACGTCACCACGCCCACCGGCTACCGCGCGGCGTGGCGACAGATGGCCGAAGGCGGCTGGATCGCTCCGTCGGCGCCGGTCGAGCTCGGCGGCCCGGGCCTGCCGCGCTGCGTGACCATGGCCGTCAACGACATGTTCGACGCGGCCTCCGTGGCGTTCATGATGTACCCCGG
The DNA here is from genome assembly GCA_019694555.1 of Nannocystaceae bacterium. Classification (GTDB taxonomy): domain Bacteria; phylum Myxococcota_A; class Polyangia; order Nannocystales; family Nannocystaceae; genus Xiheibacterium. The sequence continues at coordinate 54,813 of JAIBBS010000034.1, read as the reverse complement.
CCTCACCGCCGCGGCCGGTCGCATGGTCCGCGCGTTCGGGCCCGAGGCCACGCGCGATCTGGTCGCGCGGCGGCTCTTCACCGGCCAGTGGTCGGGCACGATGTGCCTGACCGAGTCCGGCGCCGGGAGCTCGGTCGGTGACAACCGCGCCCGCGCCACGCCGACCGACGAGGCCGGCGTCTACCACCTCGAGGGCGAGAAGATCTTCATCTCGGGCGGCGACAACGATCTGGTCGAGAACATCGTGCACCTGGTGCTCGCGCGCACGCCCGACTCGCCCGCGGGCACCAAGGGCCTGTCGCTGTTCATGGTGCCCAAGTTCATGTTCGACGCGCAGGGCAAGCTCGGCGCGCGCAACGGCGCCAAGGTCGTCGGCATCGAGCACAAGATGGGCATCAACGGCTCGGCGACGTGCACCCTGGCGCTGGGCGCCGAGGCGCCGTGCAAGGGCTGGTTGGTCGGCCGCGAGCGCGAGGGCATCGCGCTCATGTTCAACATGATGAACGAGGCCCGCATCGGCGTCGCCGGCCAGGGCACGGCCATCGCCGGCGCGGCCTATACCTACGCGGTGCAGTACGCCCGCGATCGCGTGCAGGGCACCAAGCTGACCAAGCGCGACAGCGACGCCGAGCGCGTCGCCATCACGGCGCACCCCGACGTGCGCCGCATGCTGATGACGCTCAAGGTCATCGCCGAGACCACGCGCGCGGCCTGCATCCGCATGGTCTATCTGCACGACATCGCGCGCAACACCACCGACGAGGACGAGCGCAAGCGCTGCGAGAACAAGCAGGAGATCCTCATCCCGGTGCTCAAGGCCCACTGCACCGATCTCGGCTTCGAGATGGCCGCGCTGGCGGTGCAGGTCTACGGCGGCTACGGCTACCTCGGCGAGTACCCGGTCGAGCAGCTGGTGCGCGACGCGAAGATCCAGTCCATCTACGAGGGCACCAACGGCATCCAGGCGCTCGACCTCGTGGGCCGCAAGCTGCGCGCGCAAGGCGGCGCCGTGTTCATGGGCTGGATGGCCGACGCGCAGGCCGAGCTCGCGGCCGCCACCGCGGAGGGCTTCGCGACCCAGGCCGACGCGATCGGCAAGGCGCTGGCCCAGCTGGGCGCCAGCGCGATGCACCTGGGCAAGGTCGCCGGCGGCGGCAACGTCGACGGCGCGTTCGTGTTCGCGGTCCCGCTGTTGCGCACGTTCGGTACCATCCAGCTGGCGTTCGAGGCGCTGGAGCAGGCGCGTGTCGCGAAGCGAGCGATCGCGTCCGGACGCGAGACACCGCTTCTGCGCGGCAAGCTGCTCAACCTCGACTTCTACGTGAACCACATCTTGCCGCAGGCGATCGCCACGGCGAAGACCGTGCAGTCGGGCGACGAGAGCTGTCTCGACCCGTCGCTGTTCGCGTAGAATCCGGCATGCCGTTCCCTCGCCCGGGTCGCCTGCTGCGGCGTGCCCGTCTCGGTTCCTCGCGCGTGCTCGCGTGCGCGCTGGTGGCATCGCTCGCCGCGCTCTCCTCGGTCGCGCACGCCGAGGACGAGTACCTGCGTGCGGCGCCGGAGATCCGCGAGGTGCTCGACGCACCGCCGCCGCCGTCGGTGTGGTTGTCGCCGACGCATCGACACGCGCTGGTGACCCGCACGCAGCGCTACCCGTCGATCGAGACGCTGGCGCGGCCGATGCTCAAGCTCGCGGGCGTGCGCATCGACCCGCAGACGCGCGCGCACCATGGCGAGCGCGGCGTGGTGGAGCTCGGCGTGATGACGCTGCCCGCGGGACCGACGCGCCCGGTGGCCCTGCCCGCGCGCGCGCAGATCTCGGGGCTGTCGTGGAACCCCGCCGGCACGCGCGTGGCGCTGACGATGATCGGCCGCGACGCGGTCGAGCTGTGGTTGCTCGAGGTCGCGAGCGCGAAGCTGCGGCGCGTGGGCAAGCTCGCGCTCAACCCCACGCTCGGCGGCGCGATGCAATGGATGCCCGATGGCGAGTCGCTGCTGGTCCAGCTGGTCGTGCCCGGCCCGCCGCCACCACCACCGCCGGCACCCAAGGGCCCGCGCATCGAGGTCAGCGACAAGGTCGGCAGCGCCAGCAGCACCTACGAGGCGCGCGACCTGCTGCGCACGCCCCACGAGGCCGACCTGTTCGAGCACTACGGCACCTCGCAGCTCGCGATCGTCGACGCGCGCGGACGCGTGCGCAAGCTCGGCAAGCCCGCGGTCTACACCAGCGCGTCGCCCTCGCCCGACGGCCGCCACCTGCTGGTCGAACGCATCGAGCGGCCGTACTCGTTCACGCGCGCGTACTGGCGCTTCCCCGCGGTGATCGAGGTCTGGGATCTGCGCGGCACCGTGGTCGAGACGGTGGTGCGGCAACCACTGGCGGATCAGGTCCCGGTCGACGGCGTGCGCACGGGCCCGCGCGACGTGTCGTGGCGCCCCACGGCACCGTCGACGCTGCTGTGGGTCGAGGCGCTCGATGGCGGCGACACCTACGCGAAGGTGGCGGCGCACGATCGCATCATGATGAAGCCGGTCGGCGGCGCCGCGAGCGAGTGGCTGCAGACCCGCGATCGCTTCGCGGGGCTGATGTGGCTGCAAGACGGCAAGCACGCGATCGTGGCCGAGGCCGACCGCGCGAAGCACCGCCAGCGCTCGACGCTGGTCGCGGTCGATCGCCCCGGTGAGGGCGCGCGCACGCTGTGGGATCGCAGCTGGGACGACCGCTACGGCGACCCCGGCGATCCGGTGTTCGAGCCGACGCCCACGGGGCAGTGGCTGGTGAAGGTCGACGACGGCGCGATCTACCTCGAGGGTACCGGCGCGTCACCCGACGGCGATCGGCCGTTCCTCGATCGGCTCGAGCTGGCCTCGGGCAAGCGCGAGCGGTTGTTCCGCAGCGACCGCGACGGACTCGAGTCCTTCGCGGCGTGGCTCGACCCCAAGGCCGGCAGCTTCTTCACCACGCGCGAGACGCCGACGACGCCGAGCAACCTGATGCTGCGCACGCTCGGTGCGACGCGCAGCGGCGCGAAGCAGGGCGAGGCGACGCGCGACAGCGCTCTCGAGCCGCTGACGAACTTCACCGATCCCACGCCGCAGCTGCGCGCGATCGGCAAGCGGCTGGTGACGTACGAGCGCGCCGACGGCGTGCCGCTGTCGTTCACGCTGTACACGCCGCCGGGCTGGAAGGAGGGCACGCGCCTGCCGACCGTGGTGTGGGCCTATCCGCTGGACTACACCGACAAGGCCCACGCGGGGCAGATCAGCGCGGCGCCGCAGGAGTTCACGTCGGTGACGGGCACGTCGCCGGTGTTCCTCGCGCTGCAGGGCTACGCGGTGCTCGACGAGGTCGCGATGCCGGTGGTGGGCCCGACCGAAACCGCCTACGACGATTTCCTGCCGCAGATCGAAGCCAACGCCCGCGCCGCGATCGACAAGGCGGTGGCGCTGGGCGTGACCGACCGCGACCGCGTCGGCGTGATGGGCCACAGCCACGGCGGCCTGATGACCGCGAACCTGCTGGCGTGGACCGACCTGTTCCGCGCCGGCGTCGCGCGCAGCGGCGCCTACAACCACACGATGCGTCCGTTCGGCTTCCAGAACGAACGCCGCAGCCTCTACGTCGCGCCGCGCAGCTACCTCGAGCTGTCACCGGTGCTGCATGCGGATCGCATCGACGAGCCGCTGTTGATCGTGCACGGCGAGATCGACGCGAATCCCGGCACCGTGCCGCTGCAGTCGGAGAAGCTCTTCGAAGCGGTCCGCGGCACCGGCGGCACGACCAAGCTGGTGATGCTGCCCTTCGAATCGCACGGGTACGTCGCGCGCGAATCGGTCGAGCACGTGCTGGCGGAGACCGCGATGTGGTTCGATCGGTATGTGAAGAACGCCGGACCGCGCAAGGCCAAGCCGCCGACCAAGGCTGCGAAGCCCGCCGCGCCGAAGGCCGACGCGGAGAAGGCCGCGCCGCCGGCGAAGCCGGCGGCGTGCAACTGCGAGGACGGCGCGCGGAAGCGACGACGGCATCGCCGCAGGCGAACGTGATTGCGACGAGGTCGTCGCCGGCCGCGTCTGCCTACGTACCCCGTCCGCCCCGCGCGCCCGCGAGCGCCCGCGCGAATGCGTGCAGATACAGCACCCGATCCCGCCGCAGCGCCCCGTCGTCGCTCTCGATCGCCGCACCACCGTCCGCCGCCGTCCGCAGCACCGCGTCCAGGCGCTGCTCGAGCGCCTCGTCGTGCGGAGCCTGCACCGCGGTCGTGATCACCTGCGCCAGCGCCCGCTCGACGCCGTCGCGATCGCCTCGCCCCAGCGCAATCGCGGCCTCCAATCGTCGCAGGCTCCGGGGCAGGTCCACATTCGAATCCCCGGGGCCGGGGGTCTCGCGCATCAGCGTCAGCTGGGTCTGCGCCTGCTCGAGATCCCCGAGCCCGACGTACGCCCACGCCGCGAGGTGGCGCGCGCCGGTGACGAATTCCCCCGCGCGCTCCGGCAGCTCCGCCAGGCTCGCGAGCGCTCGCTCGGTCGCCGCCGCGGCCTCGGCCATGTGGCCGCCCAGCCACGCGACGTGCCCGACCAGGATCTCGTAGCGAATCGTGTCCGCGTGCACCGGACCATGGGCCTCGCGCGAGAGGTCCCGCGCCTCGATCGCCAGCGACGTGGCCTCGTCCATGCGGCCCAGCCGTGCCTCCGCGCGCGCCACCGCGTCGAGCGCGACACCCAGGAACGGGTGCCCGTGCAGACGCGCCCGCACGCGCGCGACCACGTTGCGGTAGCCCGCCGCCGCGCCCTCCAGATCCTCGCGATCCTCGGCGATGCCCGCCTCGAGGAATTCGATCGTCGCGTAGATCAGATCCGTCGGCATCGCCACCTGCGCCAACATCTCCTCCGCGCGCCCCAGCAACGCCAGCGCCTGCTCGTGATCGCCGTGCTCCACCGCCCAGCCGGCCAGCGACAGCATGCAGCGGGCCGCGTCCTCCGACGGTTCGCCCAGCGCGTCGAACTGCGCCATCGCACGGTCGTAGTATTGCTTGGCGCCGTCGGGGTCCCCCGATTCGATCAGGATGTACGCCCAGCTCGCGTCGAGCACCGCCAGCGCCTTGCGCGGGTCCTCGACCTGCTGCGCCATCACCTTCGCGTGCTCGACCAGGCGCTGCGCCGCGTCGTGCTGCGCCAGATCGCTGCCGACCGTCAGCACCAGCATCGGCATCAGCTCCAGCGCGCGCGCGTGATCACCCGCCGCGGCCGCGCGGAACACCGCCGTGCGCAGCCATGATTCGCCCGATTCCAAGCGCCCCGCCGCACGCTCGACCTGGCTGATGCGCCACGCCAGCATCGACGCCAGCGAGCCCTCGCCCAGCTCCTCCGCGCGGGCGAACGCGGTCTGGGCCCACGGCATCGACGTCGTCGTGCCCGTCGCCAACACCTCGACGCCCAGCGCGTCGGTCTTGCGCCACAGCTCCGCCAGCTCCTCGCGCAGCGCCGGCGTGCGCACGTCACCATCGAGCTCGAGGCATCGCGACGGCGGCGACAGATCGTCGAGCACGCGCCCGACGTGGCCGAGCTCCTCGAGCCCGACCTCGCCCAGCGACTCGATCACCGCGCCGGTTTGCGCCGACGAGCGCTCCAGGCACGACAGCTGCGCCGTCAGCTTCGACGACACCGGGGCCGCGCACGCGCGCTCGTGCGCCTCCTGCCAGCGCCGCGTGTGCGCATCGAGCCGATCGCCCACGCGCTGGCTCATCGCGCCCGCGTTCGCATCCGGCAGCGCCGCGAGCGAGGCCAGCACCCCCGCGCGCGCCTCGTCGCGCCACGGCAACGCCTCGCCCGGCTCGTCGCAGGGATGACGCGCGCGACCCGAGCCCAGCAGCAACAATGCCGGCACGCACGCCGCCGTCGCTGCCACCAGCGGCCACCGCCGTCGGGGCGTGCGCGCCTGCTGCAGCCGCTGCAGCAGCGCCGCCAGCGAGGCGTGACGCGCCGACGGCTCCGGCTGCAGCGCGCGGGCCAGCGCGCGCCAGATCGCCTGCGGCACGCCGCGGCACTGCGCCGCGCGCGTCGACGGCAACACGCCACGGGCCTTCGCCCGCGCCAGCGACGACAGGCTCGCGCTCTCGAACGGCGGCGCACCGAACAGCGCCGCGAACAACGACACCGCGAACGCGTACTGATCCGCAGCCGGCCCCGCCACGTGGCCCATGTGTTGCTCGGGCGCCATGTACGTCGGCGTACCGACGACCCGAGACTCGCGCGTGTGCGCGTCGCCACCGGGCGACGACTCGTCGAGCAGCTCGCCGGTCACGTCGGCCGCACCATCGGCGAGCAGGTGCTCGAGATCCGCGAGCCCGAAATCGATCAGCACCACGCGACCGTCGCGCGTCAGCAGCACGTTCTCGGGCTTGAAGTCGCGATGCACGATGCCGGCCTCGTGCGCGGCCGCCAGCCCCGCGCCGGCCTGCAGGTGCGCGTCGACGATCTCCTGCCAGCTGCGCGGCGACTGCTCGAGCCACTGCCGCAGCGTCACGCCGCGCAGGCGCTCCATCACCAGGAACACGCCCACGCGCGCTCGACCGTCGGACTCGTGGCCGTACTCGGTCGTGCCCGCGTCGTAGACCTCGACGACGTTGGGGTGCTTGAGCCGTGCGAGCGACTGCGCCTCGCGCTGCAGCGCCTTCTGCCACGTCGCGCTGCCGCCCTCGCGATCGCGCACCGGCAACACGACCTTGATCGCGACCTCGCGATCGAGCTCGGGATCCTCTGCGAGCAGCACGAGGCCGCAGCCGCCGTGGCCCAGGCGCTTGCGCACGACGTAGCGCCCGATCTGCACGTCGCGGATGCGACCGAGCATCCCTGCGAGCACCGCCCGCATCGCGATCTGCATCTCGACGTCGCCGACGCCGCCGGTCGCCATGCCCGCGGCGTGCGGGGGCGTGGGCGCGTCGTCGTGGCGGCCGGGCGGCATCCCACGAGATTGGACACCATTTGAGGGCGCGATCCCGGCGGGCGCAGCACCGAGCCCTCAGAACGCAGCGCGCTGCACCGCGGGAACCCACCCGCGGCGCCCAGGCGCGCGGACCGGCGCCGCAGTCCGTGCGAGCCCGCGCACATCCGGCCCCGCTTGCGCGGCCGCGCCTGGACGGGCGCGCAGTCAGACCCGATGCTGGTGACCATGCTGCCCCGCCGCGCCGCCTGGTCCGTGCTGCCCTCGTGCGTCGTGCTGCTCGCGTGCGGCGATGGTGGTGGCGGCTCGGGCAGCGACACCGCGACCACGGCGATCGCGAGCACCGGCGGCAGCGAGTCGACCACGCAGACGAGCACGACCGCGACCGTCACCTCGGCGGACTCCGGCGGCCCCAGCAGCAGCGGTGGCGACACCTTCGGGACCAAGTTCGACATGGGCGTGCCGCCCGACATGCCCGCGGGCGACTGCTTCGACTGCGCGCCCGACTTCCAGTCGATCGTGACCTGCGACGGCGCGGTGGTCGAGGCCTGCGGAGCGATGCAAGGCTGCGATCTGATGAGCCACAGTTGCATCGATGCGTGCACCGCCGCGGCCAACAATCGACAGTCGGTCGGCTGCGAGTACTACGCCACGTTCATGCAGCACTGGGACGGTCCCGGCAATCGCTGCTTCGTCGCGTTCGTGGCCAACACCTGGAACAGCGCCGTGCACCTGCAGGTCGAGTACGACGGCGCGATGTTGCCGGTGGAATCGTTCACGCGGATCCCCAGCGGCGCCGGCCCGGGCCTCGTCTACGGCGCCTACGACGACGCCGCAGGCCTCGCGCCCGGCGAGGTCGCGATCCTGTTCCTGTCGGGCCCGCAGGGCCCCGGGCCCGCGTGCCCGATCGCGTCGGCGGTGCCGGCCGGCGTCGCCGTGAGTGGCACCGGCCTGGGCGAGTCGTTCCGCATCGTCGCCGACGTGCCGGTCGTGGCCTACCAGATGAACCCGTACGGTGGCGGCAGCGCGGCGGTGACCGGCGCATCGCTGCTGTTGCCGACTTCGGCGTGGGACACCAACTACGTCGTGATCAACCCGCTGCCCACCAGCAACGGCGATCCCACCGCCAACATCATCGCGGCGCACGATGGCACCACCGTCACGCTGCAGCCCAGCGTCGCGCTCGCCGGCGGTGGCGGTGTGCCCGGCGGCCCCGCCGACGTCGCGGTCGACATCATGCTCGATCAGGCCCAGCACGTGCAGCTCACGCAGGAGGGCGAGCTGACCGGCAGCATCATCCAGGCCGACGCGCCGGTGGGCCTGATGGGCGGCCACACCGGCATGCTCGCGCCGGTGGGCACGTTCTACTCCGATCACGCCGAGCAGATGATCCCGCCGGTGCGCTCGCTCGGCAGCGAGTACGTCGGCGTGATGCACCGCCCGCGCGTCGACGAGCCGTCGCTGTGGCGCGTCATCGGCGTGGTCGACGGCACGGTGCTGTCGTGGAGCAGCGACGTCGGCGGCCCCGCCATGCTCGATCGCGGCGACCGCACCGAGTTCATCACCGACGAGCCCTTCGTCGTCACCAGCCAGGATGTCGATCACCCGTTCGTGCTGCTGGATCTCATGAGCGGATCGCAGTGGCAGCCGAGCCTCGCCTCGGGCTACGGTGATTCCGATTTCGTGATCTCGGTGCCGCCGGATCAGTGGATGCGGCGCTATGTCTTCTTCACCGATCCGACCTACCCCGAGACCAACCTCGTGGTGATCCGTCGCCCCAGCCAGGGCCAGTTCGCCGACGTCGAGCTCGACTGCGCCGGGACCCTGGGCGGCTGGCAGCCGATCGGCAACTATGAGTGGACCCGCGTCGATCTCGTGACCGGCGACTTCGAGCCGGTCGGCGCCTGCGACAACGGCCGCCACGAGATGAACAGCGACGGCCGTTTCGGCCTGTGGGTCTGGGGTTGGGGCACGCCGCTGACCTCCACGTTCACGTCGAATGTCTCGTACGGCTACCCCGGCGGCATGAACGTACAACCCATCAACGACGTCGTGCTCGAGCCCGAGGGCTGACACCTCCGCGTGCGACAGCAGTGCGCGCGCGTCAGCGATTCCACCAGACCAGGGCGGTCGCGCCTGGCAGGGGGTCGATCTCGAGGTCCTGGACCACGTCGACCAGCGTGAGCCCCTCGGCCGACGTCAACGCGGCGCAGCGACCCTGGCGATCGGGCAGCAGCGCCACGTCGTCCGCGACCACCCGGGCGTAGCCATCGATCGGGCGCAGCAGCTGCTGCGTCGCGCCGCCCAGCACCGCGCTGCCGGGATCGAACTCCTGCCGCGGGCAGAAGGTGGTGCCCTGCCCCGACGTCTGCACGAGCAGGGTCTCACCAAACGGTTGCGTCGCGATTCCGTCCACGTCGGTCACGCGCTCGCCCAGCACCTCCCAGGTATCCGACACGGGATCGAGGCGCAACGCTGCGGCTGCGGTTGCGTCGCGGGTCGCGACCAGCAGCCGCCCCGCGTCGTCGATCGCAACCGGCGGCGAGTAGCACTCCATCATCGTCGTACCCTGCGGCGGCGTGAGATCGAGTGCGTCCGTCGCCCCGTCGCCGACCGCGATGCGCCACCAGCCCAGCGTGTCGTCGTGCACGAGCAGCCAGCGTGCGTCGGGGCTCGCCGACACCGACAACGTCGAGGTGTCGACGCCTGCGAGCGCATCGATCGTCACGATCGTCGCAGCGTCCGGCTCGTCGACCACGAGCGACACGGTCCCCGCGTCGGCGGTGAGGTAGACGAAGGCACCGTCGTCGCGCGGGACCCAGCTCCACAAGACCGGATGACGCAGTTGCCGGACTGCGAGCTCACTCGACATCCAGCCGGCCGTGCTGTCGCCGTTCGCACCGGGGAGCCATCCGGGGATCCAGCCGTCGCTGCGTCGCCGGCCCACCGGCGTGAGCCCGGGCAGGAGGACCTGCTCGCCGGCCTCGAGGTACAGCACGCCGGTCGTCGCGCCGGTGGCATCGCTGCGCGAGGCGACGATCGTGCCGTCGTCGCCGACATGCAGGCTCGAGAGAGACGTGAGGTCGTGGGTGACGGTCCAACGCTGCTGTCCGTCCTGCGTGAGCATGTCGATCTGGGTGCCATACGAGCCGACGTGCTCGAACCACGTGCGCACAACCGCGATCCACTCGCCGCGCGGCGCAAAACCGGGAGCCGTGTCCGCTCCGGCCGGTGCGGTCGAAGGCGAGAGTTCGAGCGCGCTGGTCGAGCCGTCGGCGCGCAGCACCGTGCCTCCGCGCGCGTCGCCCAGCACCGCAAGCGGCACCGACGCGTCCGGTGCCCCGCACAGGTGCACCTCGGCCACGCCCGTGCTGCTGTCGTCGAGCGCCGAGTCGTTGCTGCCGTCGCCCGCACCGGCGTCCGCGAGCCCGCTCGCCGTGCTCTCACCGCCGGTGTCCTCGCCGATCGACGGCACGACTGGCCCGCACGCACACCCGAAGATCACGACGCCAACCCAAGAACGCTGCATGCGGCGATGATCGGCGACGACGCTGCGGCGTGCGTCAATCTCTCCGAACCGCCACCGTTTCGCTGCGTGAAACGATCGCCGCCGGCCGCGCGGCGATGCGCCGTGGGGCCATCGGCACGCCCGCGATCAGAGGTTGCCCGACGGCGTGCGGACGTTCCCACGGCGTGCGGCGAGATCGGACTCGATCGCGACCGCCGCGTCGACCTGCTCGCCCGCCTCGGACTCGGCGACACGCCGTGCGTGCGCGGCGAGAAATGCCGCTTCGTGCTCGTCGGTGATCCGCGCGAGGTCGAAGTTGATCGCCGTGTACACCGCGGAGGTCGCGAAGGCGACCAGCAGCGGATCGACCTCGCGACTCGCGAGCGCGGCGACGACCACCGCGTGCTCGCGGCCCAGCACGATGCGATCGGGGAACGCCTGGGCGAGCGCGGCGCCCGGCACCTGATCGACCTCGATCCGGTGCACGCGCTCGTCGGTGGGAAGGCGATGGGCGCGGAGGATCGCGGTCAGCTCCGCGGCCACCGCGGCCGGCAACCACGACGGGATGCTCGACGCGCTCGGCGGACGCGGGCGCGCGATCGGCTGCCGCGCAGGCTCGTCGGGCGGCTCGGGCACCGTCGCGTCCGTCGGCTCGGGCACCGTCGCGTGATCGTGCACCCGCGATGACGCCTGGACAGGCTGCGACGCGGGCGACGGCTCGCTGGGCGCGCGCACGGGCTCGGGTGCAGCCACCGCCAGCGCGTGCGCGTCAGCGTCCGCGGCCACGATCGGTGGCGTCGGCGCCCCGGGAATCGAAGGCCCGCCGTGCAGCTGCGGCGCTGCGACGGCATCGCGCCCGAGCACGCGCGATGCGACCTCGAGCTCGCGCGGGCGCAACCCCTCGAGCGGCGTCGCGGCGTCCTCCAGCGCGGCGAACGACCGCGCGGGTGTGCCGAGCAGGGGCAACTGCGCCAGCCGTCCGAACTCGCGGGTCACCGCCGCGCGCAGCGACCCCCGCGGCGCGCCGGCCGAGCTCGTCGGCAACAGCGCCGCGATCGCGGCCGCGGGATCCTTCGCTGCGAGCGCGCGATCGATCCTCGGTCGCGCGACCTCGAGGCCGACGTGCTCGGCATGCGCGACCAGCTCCGCGAGCGCGTCGCTGGGCGTCGGCATCGCGGCGCGCAGCAGCGTCCACGCCGTGAAGAACGACGGGTCGAACAGCGGCGCCACCAGCCCCGCGAACAAGACCGCGCGCGCCTGCGGCGTCGGCTCGCCCGGCGCCTCGCACAACGCCACGACGAGCGCGCGCAGCCCGAGTCCGAGCACCGTGAGCACGCGTTCGCGCGACGCGTCGTCGCCCAGACCATTCCACGTCGCGTTCGCCACCAGATCGCCGGCGACGACCGCGTCGATGCCCGGCAGCGGGCACGGTAGCTTCAGCTCGGTCAGCACGCGGCGCTCGACCAGCACGCACAGCCGCGCGACGTCGCGGAGCTCGCCCGGATTGCCGGCCAGCACGCCGAGCGTGCAGTGCAGGCCCTCGTGTTCGACCTCGATGGGTCCGAACGACAGTGCCGGGCGCACCGACCATGCGACGAAGCGCTGGGGCCGTGCGAGAAACGCATGGCGGTGGCGGTCGCGAGGTGCCACCGGCGTCGGCTGGGGTCGCGTCGGTCGTGGCTTGCGCGGCGCGACCTCGGCCGCGGCAGGGATCCGGGCGGCGACCGGGCGCGCGCGCCGGGCCTCGTCCTCGATCGCGTTGCGCAGCGCGACGCCGCGATCGACGGCGAACGGCACGACACGGCCCAGCAGCTGCGCCTCGTCCTCGTCGAGCACGAGCAGCGACTCGAAGCCTGCGGGCAGTGGCGACGGCACCGCGTCGGTCGAGTACCAAGCCGCACGCGCGCGCAGCAGCTCGGCGGTGGTGCGGTACGCCCGATCCACGCGGCGCCACAGCGGCAGCTCGACGAGTGCCCGCACCACGTCGGTCTCGCCGGGCAGCTCGATCGGCGCGCAGTCGGCCAGGCGCGCCCGCAGCAGGCGCCACATCCACGGCTTGGTCGCCGAAGCGGTGTGCGGCGTTTCGTGGGCTCGCACGATCTCCTGCGCGAGCGCGACCAGGCTGCGCTCGGCCGCCTCGCGCACGGCGTCGAGCAGCGACGTCCACGCCTCGTCTTCGACCGGCTCGCGGTGCGAGACGTCGGTGCGCAGCGTGGTGCCGTCGACGATCGCGACCATGCCGATCGGCAGACTCGCCAGCGCGCGCTGGGTGAGCACGAGGCCGTGCTGCAGCACGATCAGCGTGCCGCTGTCGCCCGCGGATCCGAAGCCGCACCGTCCCCGGGTTGCGCCGGTGATCGCGACGGCGGCGCGAAGGTCGTGCGCGTCGATGCCGTGCGAGATCCGTTCGTCGTCGAGCGCGATGTCGGTGTCGGACCAACGACAGGCGTCCACCAGCAGCTGCTGCTCGTGCCCCCGACGTCCCGCGGGGCTCGGACCCGGACCGGTGCCGGGACGAAACCGCACGCGCACCACCGTCGTGGCCTCGTCGGTGTCGCGCGCGGAGTCCTCGATCAGATCGGGCTGGCCCGGCCGCATCACGAACGCCACCGCGGCCGGGCCCAGCCCCGACTCGACGCGGAGCACCTCGGGCGCGAGCGCGAGCGCGGCATTGAGCGACAGCGCGAGATCGCGACGCGCTTCGATCTGCGGCTCGTCGATGCTGGAGAACATGCTCGCGTACAGCTGTTCGAAGTCGCTGCGCAGCAGCGGCGGTCCGTCGAACCGCACGACCATGAGATCGCGCGCCACGCTGATCTCGACCCGCGTCGCACCGCGGAGGATCGCCGCGCGCAGCAGCAGCAGGATCCACCGCCGTGGATCGGCGAGCTGGAACTGCCGCATCTTCTCGCGCGCGCGCTCACGATCGAGCGTGAAGGTGCCGCGCGCCGCGAGCGTGGCTTCGTCGCGCAACTGCGCGATGACCCGCTCGACGTCGCTCATGGCGTCGCCCCCAGCGCGGCGCGGGCGAGCGCGCCGTCGAGCTCGGGATCGAGTCGACCGCCGAGCCAGAACGCCTTCACCACCAGGTACGCCGCGAGTGCGGGTCGCGGCACCACCAGCGGTGCGAGCGCCTCGACGAGCGGGTGGGCCTCGTTGATCACGAGCAGCCGGCGGCGCGACAACCACGAGGTGCCGACCGTACGCGCCGCGTCCAGGCGCGTCGGGTGCTCGGCCGTGCGCTGCGTGATCGCGACCAGCCCCGCCGCCGGCGTGCCGGGCTCGCCGGTGCGGCCGACGACGACCGCCGAGAGCACCGCGCCGCAGCGCTCGAGCAGGGTCCGCACCGCCGCAGCCAACGCGGTGGCCACGGCCGCGTCCGCGCTCGCACCGGGCGTCGCCATGCACCACCGCGCGGCGACCTCGACGACGTGGACGCCCGGCCGCGCGATCACCCGCAGCAGCCGCTGCTCGGCCTCGCCGCGCACGCGCACGACCGTCCGCCCCGTGCGCTCGAGCGCGTCGGTCAATGGGCTGCGTTCGCGCGCGACCAGCAGCTCGCGACCGCGCAGGCGCCCCGCGAGCGTGCCCAGGCTGATCCCGGCGCCCGCCGGCGATCGAAACACCTCCATGCCCCACACGCGTCGCAGGCCGTCGCGCGTGTGGTGCAGGTGCCACTGCACCGCGAGGCAGAGGTACTCGAGCGTGTCCTCGGTGCACGGCCGATCGAGTGCGACCGACAGCATCGCCGTGGCGAGCTCGGCCAGCTCGCGGTGGACCAAGCCGCGGATCCGCGCCACCACCGACGCGTAGCCCTCGTCCTCGATCACCTTGTCGCGCGTGAGCGTGTGCTCGAGCACGACCGACGACGCCTTGAACGCGATCGCGGACCGCCGCGCGTCACCTTCGCCCTGCGAGGCCGCCCGCGGCACCACCTGCTCGGGCAGCACCTCGTCCTCGACCAGCGTGAGCCCTGCGTTGTAGAAGCCACAGAACGGCCGGCCGTCGCGCACGTGGCCGACCACGAGCGTGGTGACACCGTCGTCGACGCGCACGCGGCAGGGCGCATCGGGCAGCTCGACCGGTTCGTTGATGCGAACCCCGTCGACGCGGATCTCGCACGCGGTGTGACGGCACCACCGCCGGACCGTGGCGGGCACGCGCACCCGCAGGTCCTCGAACTCGGCGCGCGTGGTCGCCTTGATCACGCGCACCCGCGTGCCCTCGATGGGGTCGGCCAACGTCCGCAGATCGAACGCGCGATCGCGGCCGAACAACACCCGCCAGCGTTCGCCATCGCGCGCCGTGTCGACGCAGACCGCGTCGGGATCGAGGGCGAAGACCGACACGAAGCCGATGCCGAACTTCCCGATCTTGGTGTGATCGCCGTCCTTCGAGGACGCGAACAGCCGCGTCAGCTGCGACTCGATGATCTCGCGCGTCATCCCGCAGCCGGAGTCCGCGACCTCGATGGTGGTGACACCCTGGTCTGCGGTCGCACCGGCGGCGAACGTGCACGACACGGCGACATCGCTGGTTCCGGCGTCGATCGCGTTTTGGATCAGCTCGCGCAAGAACGCGAGCGGATCGGAGAACTGGTGCACCAGCCCGTCGAGGGCCGCGCGCACGTCGGCGGCGCCCGACGCCGAGATGGCCTGACTCGGGGAACCTCCCCTGTCGGTGTCGACCACCGCCGCATGCTCGCAGAAACCCGCGCCGCACGGCGCACCTTCGGCCCGAACGTGCATTCGATCGACGACGTCGTGCTCGCGCCCCACTGCGGACATCACCGCGCGCTCTCGCGCCCGGGCCCCATCTCCCGCCCATGGCGCCCATGGCAGCGATCGCGGATCGTGCCGGCGCGTGCGGCTTTCGTGCTACCGTCGGATCATGGACTTGCTCGCCTCGACACGACGACGCAGCTTCGCGTGTGCGATCCTGCTGGCAGCCTGCGGTGGCGAAGACGGCGTGGGCTACGGCTCGACCGCGACGACCACGGGCACGAGCACGAGCACCGGCGCAGACACCACCACCACGTCCGAGAGCTCGTCGACCACCGATGCGGACAGCTCGAGCAGCGCTGCCCCGACCATGCTCGCGGTCGATTGCGCCGATCCGCCGGCGGGGGCCGTGGGCGCGTCGTACTCGCACACGCCGACCGTCAGCGGCGATCACGGCTCGGTGCTGTGGGACGTCACCGGGCTGCCGCCGGGGCTGACCTTCGCCGCGATCGGCGGCACGATCTACGGCGAGCCCGAGGACGAGGGCAGCTACGACGTCGAGATCACCGCGAGCGAGGACGGCCACAGCGCCAGCGCCACCTGCACGATCACGATCGGTGCGGCCTTCGCCATCGACCTCGATGCGCTGGGCAAGCCCTGCGTCGAGCCCGGCGACGACATCACCGTCGCGATCAGCGGCGGCGACGGGGCCGCGCCCAGCTGCACCACGCCGCAAGGCAGCGGCAACGGCAGCATCCCCGACGGCATCACCGTCGATCCCGACACCTGCATGATCGAGGGCTCGATCACCGACGGCTACGGCACGTGGGTGTGGATCACCGTGGTCGAGCAGTCCGGCGTCGAAGCCCACGTGCCCTACTGCGCGACCCAGGACGTGTTGCCGATGGACTGGTACGCCATCGACGGGGATCACTCCGGCCAGCTCGGCAACGTGCTCGAGCCCGCGGTCGGCAGCTTCACGCCGGGCCAACCCATCGCGTGGGGCGGCGGCGGCGATCCCATCGTGCGCGTGACCGGGCCCTGCGGCATGAACTCCTGCTACTACGGCGTGCAGTTCTCGGTCGGCGCGTCGCCGTTCGACAGCGTGACGCTCGAGCCCATGGGTACGCTGCGCGACGCCATGGACGCCCCCATCGGCCTGCAGCACGAGCTCACGGCCACCGGCCCGGCCGTGCCCGCGGCGTTCGAGGACCGTCCGTGGGTGCTGTCGTGGAACATGCACTACTGCATCGCGGACACCGCGGCGCCGTGCGCCGACGGAGCCGCGGTCACGGCCAACGGCATGGGCTGGTTGCGCTTCGGCACGATCATGCTGCCGCAGTGACGCGCGCGGGCGCGGCTTGGGCGTACAATCGATCGTCCACGTGCCCGACTCCGCGCCACCGCCCGAGCACGAGCCGCGTCGAGCGACGCGGCCCGAGGGCCTCAGTCCGCTGCAGAGCACGGCGGCGTTCGAGAACGGCGCGACCATGCGGCCGGGCGAGCGTGACGACACGCTGCGCTCCGGACCCGAGCCCGCGGAACTGGCCCCGGGACTGCTGCGCGGCACGCCGGTGGGGCGATTCATCGTGCTCGACCGCGTCGGCGTCGGCGGCATGGGTGTGGTCTATGCCGCGTACGACCCCGAGCTCGATCGCAAGGTCGCGCTCAAGCTGGTGCTCTCGGCCGACAACGACGGCAGCGGCAGCGGTCAGACCCGACTGTTGCGCGAGGCGCAGTCGATGGCGCAGCTGTCCCACCCCAACGTCGCGGCCATCTACGACGTCGGCACGCTCGACGACGGCGTGTACCTGGCGATGGAGTTCATCGAAGGGCAGACGCTCACGCAGTGGCTGGCCGAGCGGGATCGCCACTGGCGCGAGGTCGTCGACGTGTTCGTCGCCGCCGGCCGCGGCATCCAGGCCGCGCACGCCGCCGGCATCATCCACCGCGACCTCAAGCCCGACAACCTGATGATCGGACGGGACGGCCGCGTGCGCGTGCTCGACTTCGGGCTCGCGCGCGCCGCCGGTGGCCCACGCACCGAGGACGCGACGCTCGAGAGCGATGGCGCGTGGTCACCCGCCAACAGCCTCGAGCTGCAGCTGACGGCCCCGGGCTTGGTCATGGGCACGCCCATGTACATGGCGCCCGAGCAACACATGGGCCGCACCGTCGACGCTCGCAGCGACGTCTACGCCTTCTGCGTCGCGCTGTGGGAGTCGGTCTATCACCAGCGTCCGTTCAACGGCCGCTCGCTCGCGGAGATCGCGACCAACGTGATCGCCGGTCGACTGGTGGAGGTCAGCTCCGTGCGCGTGCCGGGATGGTTGCACGCGGCGCTGCGGCGCGGGCTCGCGCGACGGCCCGAGGATCGCTTCCCCGACATGGGCGCGCTGCTGGCGGAGCTCGGCCGCGATCGCAGCCGCACGCGCCGCGGCATCGCGTTGGGCGCGGCGCTGGTCGGCACACTCGGGCTCGGCGCGGTCGCGGCACGCATGCTGGCGCGCGACACCACCTGTGACGCTGGCGCGAGCATGCTCGCGGGCGCGTGGGACGGCGATCGACGCGACGCGGTCGAGCGCGCGTTCGAGGCCGAGCACAAGGCCTACACCGAGGCGAGCTTCGACAACGTCGCGCGCACGCTCGACGGCTACGCGAGCGCGATCGTGGCGATGCAGCGCGAGGCCTGCGAGGCGGCGCGCGTGCACGGCACGCAATCGGACGAGCTCATGGGCCGCCGCATGGCCTGCCTCGAACGCCGCGTGCGTCGCCTGGGCGCCTTGACCGAGGCGTTGTCGCAAGGCGGTGCGGAGACGGTGCAGCGCTCGGTCGAGGCCGCCTACGGCCTGCCGGACCTGGGGCCGTGTGCCGATGCGGAGCGCTTGATGCACGGCGTCGCGCCGCCCGAGGACGCGACGACGCGCGCGACGGTCGAAGCGCTGCGCGGCGAGCTGGCCGAGCAGGAGTCCTTCGCGCGCGCGGGCAAGCTCGAGGGCCTACCCGAGCGCATCGCCGATCTGCTCGCGCGTGCGCGTGCGACCGAGTACCAGCCGCTCATCGCGGAGGTGCTGCTGTTCAAGGGCAACTACGAGGGCAACGTCGGCGAGGCCCCGACCGCGGTGGCATCGCTGGCGGACGCGCTCGAGCTGGCCGAGCGCAGCGGCCACGACCCCGTCATCGCCGAGGCCAGCATCGTGCTGATGCTCAACGAAGGCCGACGGCTCAACCGCTTCGACGTGGCCGAGACCTACGCGCGCCGGGCCGCCGCGGTGCTCGACCGCATGGGCGACGATCCGCGACTGCGCATGCTGCTGTTCTCCGATCTCGGCCAGGTCGAGAACGTCCGCGGCCGCACCACCGAGGCGCTGGCGGCCCTGGGCCGCTCGCTGGAGCTGGCGCACGAGCTGGGCCGCGACGACGATCCGGCGCTCATCGGATCGCTCAGCGCCATGGCCTCGGCGTTGTTGGAATCCAATCGCGAGCAAGAGGCCGACGAGATGCTCGACCGTGCGCTGGACATCGTCGAGCAGCAGCTCGGCATGGCCCACCCCAGCGCCGGCGTGGTGCTGGCCACGCGCGCGCGGCTGCGCAACTACCAGCGACGCTACGAAGAATCGGTGGCGATGTTCCGCCAGGCCCGCGACATCTTCGTGGGCGCGCTCGGCGAGACCCACACCAACGTCGCGGCCGTCACCAACGGCGAGGGCCTCACGCTGGTCGAGCTCGGGCGCGACACCGAGGCGGTGGCCGCGTTCGAGCGCGCGATCGAGATCTCGACCCGCGCCAACGGCCCCAACCACCTCGGCGTCGCAGCGTCGCTGTTCAACCTCGGCGGCGCGCTGACCCGCCTGGGGCGCGGCAAGGAGGCCGTCGCGCATCTCGAGCGCGCGCTCGCGATCAAGAGCGCCACGCTGGGGCCCGAGCACGAGGAGGTCGGCTGGACCCGCGACCTGCTCGGCGATGCGTGGCTCGCCGCCGGCGACCCCGCGCGGGCCGAAGAGTCGTATCGCGCCGCGATCGCGGCGTTCGAACGCCTCGGCGGCGCCAGCGACAAGCGCACCGCCTACGGCCACCGCGGCCTGGGCCGCCTCGCACGTTTGCGCGGCGACCTCGAGATCGCACGCACCGAGCTCGAGCGCGCGCTCGAGCTGCAGGCGCCCGACGCCTCGTTCGAGGAGCGCGGCGACCTGCGCTTCGAGCTCGCACAGGCGCTGATCGATCGCGATCCCGCGCGCGCCCGCGGCCTCGCGCGCGAGGCCCATGCGCTGTGGCGACAGGCCGGCGGCATCCGACTCGCGCGCATGCCCGAGCTCGAGACCTGGCTCGCCGCGCACGGCTGACGTCTTCGGCGGGCGAACCGAGCCCTCGACGAGCCCGCGCGGCTCTGGTACTGGCAAGCGATGGACGTGCGACTGGAACGGATGACGATGGCGACCGCGACGGCGTTGCTGCAAGGGACACGCCCGCCGGACATCGCGGTGGCCGACGACTATCCCTCCGAGTTCTCGCGCGGCGTCGCCGAGCAGGTCGCCAGCGGCAGCGACCTCGGTCCGTACGTGATCGTCGATGCGACCGACGCGGTCGTGGTCGGCGAGATCGGCGGAGCGTTCACCGGGCCGGGCACGGTGGAGATCGGCTATGCGGTGGTTCGTTCGCGCTGGCGACGGGGCATCGCGACCGCGGCCGTGCGCCGGTTGACGGACATCGTCCGCGCGCGGCCCGAGGTCGAGCGCATCGTCGCGCACACACCCTTGGACCGCCCGGAGAGCGCGCGTGTGGTCGAGAAGGCCGGGTTCGCGTTCGTGCGCGAGATCGAAGACGTCCACGAAGGCACGACGCTGCGCGTCAACGAGTGGGAACTCCGCCTCGCCGCTCGCTGATCCGCCCGGCCCGACCGCGCCGGCCGAGCCTCACCCGGCCGCGTCGTCGCGCGCGCCGTGGCTCGCGAGCACCGCGCCGCACAGCTTGTACAGCAGCCGCGCGCCGACGTTGCCGTCCCACTCGTCGCCCGCACGCGGTGCGACCTCGACCAGATCGAAGCCGACCACGGTCTTGCCGGCCTCGACCAGCGCGAGCACCAGCGCGGTGGCCTCGCCGAAGCCCAGGCCACCGGGCACCGGCGTGCCGGTGCCAGGGCACAGCGCGGGATCGAGGCCGTCGATGTCGAAGGTGACATAGACGCGCTGGGGCAGCGCCGCGACGATGTCGCGGCACTGCGCGGCGAAGCTCTTGCCCTCGTGACGCTCGCGGCGCAGCGCGTGATCGTAGAACGTGCGCACCCGCGGGTGCTCGCGCGCGAACGCGTGCTCGTCGGCGCTGAGATCGCGGATGCCGACCTGCACGAGGGTGCCCAACGCCGGCGCGCGCTCGAGCGCGTTGCGCAGCACGCTGGCATGCGAGCGCTCGAAGCCCTCGTAGGCCTCGCGCAGGTCCGCGTGGGCGTCGACGTGCAGCAGCCCCAGCCCGGGGTTGCGCGCGGCGTGGGCCACGATCGCGCCAAGCGCGACGCTGTGATCACCGCCGACCACACCCACGCGCTTGCCCGCGTCGAGCAGCGCGCCGACCTCGGCCTCGACCCAGCGATCCAGCTCGCGCGACAGCGTGTTGACGTCCGTCAGCGCCGACTGCAGCGCCGCGTCGTCCCCGATCGCACCACCGGCGGCGATGATCGGCAGCGCCCGCGCGCACGCGCGCTCGTTCCACGCGCGCACGCGCGACGACTCCTCGAGCATGTGCACGCCCCACCGCCACGGCTCGCCCAGGCCCAGCGCCGCGAGCTCGACGTCGAACAGATCGAGCTGCGGGCTCGCGCCGCGGATCGCCGCCGGGCCCTGCGCGGTGCCGCGACCGTAGCTGGTGGTCGCCTCCCACGGCACCGGCACGAGCACGAGGTTGGCCTCGTCGCGCGTGCAGGGCACGCCGAACACGCTCGCGTCGGGATCACCGGCGGAGGCGGGATCGAAGCGCGAGAGATCGGGCCGGCGCAGCATCACTTCCAGCCGCGCAGACGGTTCTCTTCCTTGCGGTACAGCGCCAGCGCCTCGCGCACGACCTGGACCGCGCGCACGTGATCGGAGAACTCCTCGACCTTGACCCGCTTCTGTTCGAGCGCCTTGTAGTCCTCGAAGAAGCGGCGGATCTCCGCGAAGGTGTGCTTGGCCAGCTGGCTGATGTCGGTGATCTCCGCGAACGCGGGATCGTGCACGTGCACGCCGATGACCTTGTCGTCGTCCTGGCCCTCGTCTTCCATGTGCATCACGCCGATCGGGCGTGCCTGCATCATTGCCAGCGGCACCACCGCCTCGGCACCGAGCACGAGGATGTCGAGCGGATCGCCGTCGTCGCAGTAGGTCCGCGGCAAGAAGCCGTAGTTGGCGGGATAGATCACCGAGCTGTACAGGATGCGATCGACCCGCAGCAGCCCCGTGGGCTTGTCCAGCTCGTACTTGACCTTCGAGCCGCGCGGGATCTCGATGACGACGTTGACCGACTCGTCCGCGGTGTCGGGGTTGTTGGGCAGGTCATGCCAGGGGTGGGCCATCGCGGGCCCGAGCGTACCAGCTGCTCTGGCCGCAGGCGCTGCGCCGCGCCCGCGCGCGGTGCGACCACGCCAGCGGGCGCGCCGTGGCGAGCAGCCGGTGGTGAAACGCGGGCTGCTAGGCGAGCAGCTCGGCGAGCGGCTCGCTCGAGCCGTAGGTCGCGTCGCCGAACATCGTCGTGGGCACACCCACCGCCTGCAGCAGCGTCAGCGGCACGACCGAGGTCTTCTTGCCGCCGGTCGCGATGTGATCGCCGCTGCGCAGCGCCCCGCCCGCGCGACCCGCCACGATCACGGGGTAGTCGCTGACGGTGTGCGTCTGACCATCGGCGAGATCGCTGCTGCAGTAGATCGCGCAGCGATCGAGCACGTTGCCCTCGCCCTCGGGGATCGCGGCCAGCGCTCCCAGCAGGTACGCGAGCTGCTCCATCGAGAACGCCACCGCGCTGACGTACATCGCGCGCTTGCTGGGGTCGTGCGTGATGGTGTGCAGCCCCTCGGTGATGCCGGCTTCCCACACCACCGTGTCCGAGATCGACTGGTTGAAGCGCATCGAGAACACGCGCACGAGATCGCACGCGAGCGCCTGCGCGAGCACGTCGCACAGCAGCTGGCTGCGCGCCGACAGCGGCTCGTTGGCGCCGTTGTCCTGCGGATCCACCGGGGCCACCGGCGGGCTGCAGGTCGGCGGCTCCGACTGCAGTCGCGTCTGCAGCTCCGACAGGCCCTGCAGGTGCGCCTCGAGCCGCTGGCGGTCGGCCGCGCCCAGTCGCGCCTGCAGCTCCTGCGCGTCGGCCCGCACGGCATCGATCACGCCCAGGCGCGTGTCGAGCACGCGGGTGTCGGGCTGGAAGCCGAGGAACAGGCGATTGAACAGCGACAGCGGCGAGAACTCGGCCGGCAGCAGCTGGCCGTCGCGCATCGCGACCGAGAACTCGTCGTTGCCCGCGCCCATGTACGACGCCTTCGACACACCCAGCTCGACCGAGCGGAACGAGGTCGACGCGCCGAGCACGTCGGCGGCGAGCTGATCGAGGCTCGGCAGCGGCGTGGCCGCGTCGGCCTGGCCCTGCTGCGCACCGGTGGTCGCGCCGCTGAACGCGACCGCGCGCGAGGTGATGTGATCGCCGAAGCCGATGCCGAGGTCGGTGCCGCTGATGACGCTGACGTAGGGCTTGATGATCGGATCGGCGAACGCGCTCATGCAGCCCTTGGGTGTCCAGTTGGGCCCGACCTCGGCCGGCGTCCACTCCTCGGGCGGGCAGCCGTTGCCGAACATCCACGAGCCCAGCCGCAGCGGCAGCGGTTCACCGGTGGCCAGCGCGGTGCCGTGGCGATCGAGCATCGCGTCGAGCAACGGCAGACCGACAGCGCAGCCCAGGCCACCGGCGACGGTGCCGCGCAGGAAACGACGACGGCTGAGCGCACGCGAGCGAACGATGATCATGGCTCCACCTCCGCGAACGTACGAAACGCCGTGCTGCTGACCAGCTTGGGCACGAACGCCGACAACCGGCCCTCGGCCGCCGCGAAATCGTCGGCCAGCGCGACGATGGCGGGCCCGTCCTGGTCGTCCTGCTCGAGGTGACCGGTGGCGTAGCGGTACAGCTGCCGCGTCACGCAGGTCTCGACCTCGGGGTCCTCGCGCAGCAGCGCGACCAGCTCGGCCAGGCCGTGGAACTCGGCGTCGCCGAGCTTGCCGCTGTCGTCGATGGTCATGCCGCGATCGTCGCTGCGCCAGCGGCCCATCGCATCGAAGTGCTCGAGCGCGAGGCCCAGCGGATCGACCACGGAGTGGCAGCTCGCGCACGCGGGGTTGGTGTCGTGCTCCTCGAGCATCTCGCGCATGGTCGCGGGCGTGGGCTCGTCCTCGGGGTTGTCGGGGATCTCGACGTCGACGTCGGGCGGCGGCGGCGGCAGGTCGACGCAGCGCCAGCGCTGCTGCACGTAGATGCCGCGCAGCGTCGGCGCGGTGCGGGCGCGGCGGCTGGTCAGCGACAGCACCGCGGCGGTGCCGAGCATGCCCACGCGGGGATCGTCGTCGGCGCGCTGGACCGCGACCATGCCACCGCCCTGCGCCTCCATGCCGTAGATCGCGGCGAGACGGTCGTCGACGAAGGCGGTGCGGGTGTCGAGCAGCGACAGCATCGACTCGTCGGCCTCGAACACGAGGTGCTCGACCATCTGCTCGATCTCCTGCGCCATGGAGACGAACAGCTCCGGCGTGGCGTCGGCGAAGACCTCGGTGTCCTTGGTCTGCACCGACATCGCCTCGATCGACAGCCACTCGCGGAAGAAGCGGCCCATGCCGTCGCGCGCCGCGGGCTGCGCCATCATGTCGGCGGCGATCTCGGCCACGGTCTGGGCGTCGTCGAGATCGCCGGCCTCGGCGCGGTCGAGCAG
The DNA here is from genome assembly GCA_019694555.1 of Nannocystaceae bacterium. GTDB lineage: Bacteria > Myxococcota_A > Polyangia > Nannocystales > Nannocystaceae > Xiheibacterium. Next base: position 30,700 of record JAIBBS010000034.1, on the reverse strand, counting down.
CGCCGCGTCGGGACCGTGGCCCCACAGGAAGAACGACAGCCGCGAGGCCATCTCGACGCTGGTGTAGCGGCGCCGGCCCTCGACCTCGGGGTCGGGCTCGCCGACGTCGGCGATGTACAGGAAGTTGGGCGAGGCCAGCACCGCCGACAGCGTCGCGTGCACGCCCTGCCACGGGTCTTCGAAGCGCGCGGCCGCGGCCTGGGCGAGGTCGTGGTAGCGCTGGGTCTCGGTCGCGCTCAGCGTGCGGCGGAATGCGAGCCGGCCGAAGCTGTCGACGAAGCCGTCGAGGCACGCCGCGGTCGCGGGGTCGCAGCCGACCAACGCCGCGCGCGCGGTCTCGTCGTCGACGATCGCGTCGGCCAGCGCGACGGCGGCGGCCTCGTACTGCTCGACGTCGAAGGACGAGATCGGCAGCGGCGCGGTGCCGACGGTGGTGAAGTGGTGGTCGACGGCGTCGGGGGGCAACGCCATCGGCAACGCCACGTCGGCACCGAGCAGCTGTTGGATCGAGCGGTTGTACTGCTCGCGCGTCAGCCGGCGCAGCTGTACGCGCACGGCCGGCTCGGCCTCGGGCGCGTCGTCCTCGCCGCCGTCACCGTCGCCGGCGCCCGAGCCCGCGGTGTCGATGCCGGCGGTGCCCGCGACGCCCAGCGGGTGGTTTTGCATGTCGATGTTGCACGCCGCGGTTGCGGCTGCGAACACGCAACCGATGGCGTGTGCGCGTGCGTGGCTCGCCCGAGATTCCCGCATCCTCGGCTCCTTTCGCGAGAAGCCGGTCGATGCCCCGCTGCGATGGTTCCGCAACCATCGCGGCGCCGCGTTCGGCCCGCCGGATCCTCGTCCCCCGGACAATGAGGTTGCTCGCGGGGGGTCCGAGGTTCCCGTACCCGGGGGATCGCCGCGGGCCGTGGGGTGGGCTACGCGGCGTGCTGGTCGTGCGGGGGGTTTGGGAGCCCCGCGGGACTGCTAGCGCGAGACCAGCGGCATCTGCAGCCGATCCCGTCGCTCGATGACGAGCTCGGTACCGGTGAACTCGCCGACGTCGAAGCTCGCGAGCTCGAGGCGGCTCGCGGTCACGCGAACGGCTTCGGCCTGGGCGGGCAGCGCGAGGCGGTGCAGATCGATGCGGGCGGCACCGCGATCGGCGAGCACGCAGGTCAGCTCGTCGCCGGCGGGCTCGCCACCGACCAGCGGCAGCAGGCGCACCGTGATGGGTTGCTCTGCCGCCACCGCGGTCCAGCGGAACACCAGCGCGCCCTCGCGTTGCTGCGCCACGTCGGACTCGCTCGCGAACAGGCCCAGCGACGGCGGCGTCGCGCCCTCGGTCGAGAACGGCGGCAGATCGTCGGTCATCGAGCCCTTGGCCGCGATGACGATCCGCGGCGTCGCGGCCGGCAGCAGCGGCACGCTCTCGCCTTCGTGCAGGTACTCCACGCCGCTCATGTACGGCAGCAGATCCGGCACCAGGGCCAGCGGCACGTCGAACGCGGCTTCGCCGACGCGCACCGAGAGGTCGCCGGCGTCGACCAGCACCAGCTCGCGCGGGTCGGGCGATTCCTCGGGCTCGGGTGCCTGCAGTGCGAGCGAGTCGCTGGGCACGCACTCGCCGGGGCGCAGCGCCTCGTGGGGCAACACCGAGATGCCCACGCGCGCGCGCGCGAACTCTTCGTCGAGGCCGCGCACGAACACGAAGCGTGCGGCGACCTCGAGCTGGGCGTCGCTCGCCTCGGTCGCCTCGACCGCTCCGCCCTCACCGCCGAGGCGATCGTCGGCGGGCTCGAGCACGACGTGGACACGTCCCAGTCGCAGCGACTCGCCTTCGACGTCGGGCCGGGTCCCGCCCTCGGAGCACGCGGCCAGCAGCAGCGCCGACGCGAGCGCGCAGCCGGGCCCGGACGTGCGGGACCGGCCGGGCCGTGGCGTGGCGCGGCGGGACGAACTCACGCTTGTACCCTACCCCGCGCCGGGGCCGGTGTCACGAACGAGCCCGCGCCGCGGGCCGTCGGCCGCGCTGCGTCGGGCCCGGCGACGGGGCCGCGTGGGTCCGCCCGCCCGCCCGCCGGCCCCGGCCCAGCGCCGCACCGCGCGCGCCCGGCCCGCGGGCGGGCAGCGATCGCAGGTGCCCGGCGCACGCACGCCCGCTACCTTCGGCCGCGTGGCCGCGATCGATCCCGCCGAGCTCGATGCACTCGCACGGCTGTCGCGACTGTCGCTGGCCGACGACGAACGTGATGCGTTCGCGCGGCAACTCGGCGAGGTGATCGCATACCTCGAGGCACTGCAAGCGATCGACGTCGAGGGCGTCGCGCCGTGGCGCCCCGACGAACCCGCCGCGACGCCGCTGCGCGACGACGTCGCCGGTGCCGCAGTCGATCGCGATGCCATGCTCGCGGCGGTGCCGGTCAGCGACGAGGGCCTGGTGATCGTGCCCCGGTTCGTGGAGTCATGAGCGCGCCCTCGCCATGGCTGGGCGTGGACGCGATCGCGGCTGCGATCGCGTCGCGCGAGCTCGACGCGCTCGCGGTGGTCGAGGTCGCGCTCGCGCGCATCGCCGTGCTGCAGCCGCGGCTGCACGCGTTCGTGCACCTCGATGCAGCGCTCGCGCGCACCGCTGCCGCCCGCGTCGACGCGGGCGCGCGCGATGGTGCGCTGGCAGGTGTACCGCTGGGGCTCAAGGATCTGTTCGTCACCGCCGACATGCCCACCACCGCGGGCTCGCGCATGCTCGCCGGCTGGCAACCGCCGTACCACGGCAGCCACGCGCGGCGACTCGACGACGCCGGCGCCGTGCGCCTGGGCAAGCTCTCACTCGACGAGTTCGCGATGGGCTCGTCGAACGAGAACGTGCCGGGCGAACCGGTGCGCAACCCCTGGGCGCTCGATCGCGTCGCCGGCGGATCGTCGGGCGGGGCCGCAGCCGCGGTCGCGGCGGGCATGCTGCCGGCCGCGATCGGCAGCGACACCGGCGGCTCGATCCGCCAGCCCGCGAGCCTGTGCGGCGTGGTCGGGCTCAAGCCCAGCTGGGGCCGGGTCACGCGCGCGGGCATGATCGCGTTCGCGTCGAGCCTCGATCAGGCCGGTCCGATCGCGCGCTCGGTCCGCGACGTCGCGCGCGTGCTCGGCGTGCTCGCGGGTGCCGATCCGCTCGACTCGACCTGCGCGACGCGGCCGGTGCCCGACTACGTCGCGGCGTGCGACCAGGTCCCCGCGGGCCTGCGCGTGGGCGTGCACCGCGACGCGCTCGCGCTGCCCGGCCTCGACGCCGACGTGCGCGCGGCGTTCGAGGCTGCGCTGCTGCGCCTGCGCGACGCCGGCGCCACCTTGGTGGACATCGCACTGCCGCACGCGACCGCGGCGGTGCCGACCTACTACGTGCTGTGCACCGCGGAGGCCGCCAGTAACCTCGCGCGCTACGACGGCATCCGGTATGGCGTGCGGGTCGCCGCCGACACCCTCGCCGCCACCCTGGAGGCCTCGCGCAGCGCCGGCTTCGGCGCCGAGGTCCGCCGACGCATCCTGCTGGGCAACTTCGTGCTGCGCAAGGACAGCTACGAGCACTACTACGGCCGCGCGCAGCGAGTCCGTCGACGCATCGCCGACGACTACCGCGACGCGTTCGCGCGCTGCGACGTCATCGCCTCGCCGACCGCACCGCAGCCGGCGTTCGAGCTCGGCGCACGCGTGGCCGATCCGCTGGCGATGTACCTCGGCGACGTCTTCACGGTCGGGGCCAACCTCGCGGGGCTGCCCGCGATCTCCGTGCCGTGCGGCTTCACCGGCGGCGCGCCGCGGTTGCCGATCGGATTGCAGCTGGTGGGCCCGCGCTTCCGCGAGGACCTCGTGCTCGCCGCTGCGGCGCTGCACGAGCGCACCGGCGAGTGGCACCGCGAGCGTCCGCCGCTGGCGGAGGTCGGCGCATGAGCGCGCTCGAACCCGTCATCGGCCTCGAGGTCCACTGCCAGCTCGAGACCCACAGCAAGCTGTTCTCGGCCTGCCCGCTCGAGATCGGCGCCGCGCCCAACACCCGCACCGATCCTTATACCTGGGGATTGCCCGGGACCCTGCCGGTGCTCAACCGCGAGGCGGTGCGCAAGGCCATCGCGCTGGCGCTCGCGACCCACTGCGAGATCCACGGCGAGAGTCAGTTCGCGCGCAAGCACTACTTCTATCCCGATCTGCCCAAGGGCTATCAGATCACGCAGTCGGATCGGCCCTACGCGACCGGCGGCTGGGTCGACGTGCCCGGGGCCGCGCCGCTGCGCGTGCGGTTGCAGCGGATCCACCTCGAGGAGGACGCGGGCAAGAACCTGCACGCGGGTCGCAGCAGCGGCGTCGACTACAACCGCGCCGGTGCACCGCTGCTGGAGATCGTCAGCGAGCCCGACCTGCGCAGCGCCGAACAGGCCGCGGCGTACCTGCGCGAGCTGCGGGGCCTGGTGCGCGCGCTGGGACTCTCGGCCGCGAACATGGAAGAGGGCACGCTGCGCTGCGACGCCAACGTCTCGCTGCGACCGCGCGGGCACGACGTGCTGGGCGTGCGCTGCGAGATCAAGAACGTGAACTCGTTCCGCTTCCTCGCGCGCGCGATCGAGGCCGAGATCGCGCGGCAGCAGGACCTGTTGCAGCAGGGCCGCACCATCGAGCGCTGCACGCTGGGCTTCGACGGCGAGCGCGACCGGCTGTTCGTCATGCGCAGCAAGGAGGACGCGGCCGACTACCGCTACCTGCCCGACCCCGATCTGCCGCCGCTGTCGATCTCCGCGGCGATGATCGAGGCGGTGCGCGCGACGTTGCCGGAGCTGCCCGCCGATCGCCGCGCGCGCTGGGCTGCCGCCGGCGTGGCCGCCGACGACGCACAGTTGCTGTCGGCCGAGCGCGAGCTCGCGGACTACTTCGATGCCACGCTCGCGGCCGCGACGGCGCGCCGCGCCGAGCTGCCCGCGCGCCGGGTCGCCGCGTGGATCGTCACCGAGCTGCTCGGCAAGCTCGCGGCCGAGGGCCTGCCGCTGTCGCGCTGCCCGATCACACCGGCGGCGCTGGCCGAGCTGGTGGTGCTGGTCGACGACGGCACGGTCTCGGGCCGCACCGGCAAGGATCTGTTCGCGCGGCTGTGGCAGGGCGAGGCCTCGGCCGCGGACATCGCCGCGCGCGAGGGCCTGCAGCAGGTCAGCGACACCAGCGCGATCGATCGCACCATCGCCGAGGTCCTGGCCGCGCACCCGCAGCAGCTCGCAGCGCTGCGCGCGGGCAAGGACGCGCTGCGCGGGTTCTTCGTGGGTCAGATCATGAAGGCCACGCGCGGGCAGGCCAACCCCAAGCTGGTGGCCGAGCGGCTCGCTGCGGCCATCGCCGCGGGTGAACCCACGTGAGCGTCGGCGCGATCGCGTGGCTCGGCTACGCGCTGGTGGTCGGCGCCGCGTTCGTGCGCAGCCGCGCCTTCGGTGTGTTCGCTGCGATCGTGCTGGCGTTCCCGACCGCGATCGGCAACGCGCTGCGCGGCGAGTTCGGACCGCTGGGCGACGCGGCGCTGTACCTGCAGCTCGCCACCGACCTGCACTTCACCGGCCTGCTGTTGCGGCCGGCGTTGCGACCGCTGTGGTTCCGCGCGCTGGTGAGCATCCCGGGGTTGTGGTTCGCGGCCGCGTGCCTGCTGGCGTGGCCGTGGGCGTTGGTGTCGGCCTTCGCGGGCTCGGCCGCGGGCGCATGGATCCCGTTCGCGCTGTGCTTGCTGGGTCTGTGGCAATCGCTGGTCACGCGGCGCGAGCACGTGCACCTCGTGCTCGACGGCGAGGACGTCGCGGGCTTGCAGCCGCGCCGGCATCGTGTCGGCGTGCAGCGCACCGCCGCGTCGGCACCGCCGCCGGCGCGGTCGGGCCGACCGCTGCGCATCGTGCAGATCACCGATCCGCACCTGGGCCCGTTCATGTCGGTCGCGCGGCTGCGGGCGATCTGCAGCCGCGCGGTCGCGGCCGAGCCCGATCTCGTGCTCGTCACCGGCGATCTCATGACGATGGAATCGCAGCAGCTCGAGGTCGTGGCCGAGGCGCTCGCGCCGTTGTCGGCGCTGCCTGGGCGGGTGTTCGCGTGTCACGGCAACCACGACCACGAGGCCCGTGCGGTGGTGGCCCGCGCGTACGCGCGCTGCGGCATCACGCTGTTGGTCGACGAGGCCGCGCTCGTGCAGACCGCGGCCGGAGCGGTGCAACTGATCGGTGCGGACTTCGTGTGGCGTCGTCGCGCCGAACACCTCGCGCAGCTGGCCGCCGCGCACCCGCGCGAGGCCGACGCGCTGCGGCTGTGGCTGCTGCACGATCCCGGCGCCTTCCGTCACATCCCCGCCGGCGACGCGGACCTCGTGTTGTCGGGCCACACCCACGGCGGTCAGGTCGGGCTGGTGAGCCTGGGCCATCCCGGCACGTTCCTGTCGCTGGTGTCGGCGATTCCCGATCACGGGCTGTGGGCCCGCGGTCGCGATCGCCTCTACGTGCACCGCGCCAACGGTCACTACGGCTTTCCCATCCGCCTGGGCGTTCCGGCGGAGGAGAGCGTGCTGCACGTGTGGCGCTGAGCGACGCGGCTGCGCGGTCGCGCTAGCGCGTCGACGTCAGCGCCGCGAGCTCGTCGCGGTGGCGATCGACCAGCGTGAACAGCTCCGGCAGGCCCTGCAGCACGAACTCGTCGTAGGGACGCGTGGTCCACAGCGACAGGTGGCCGAGGATCCAGCGGTCCGCGTCGTCCTCGGCGCTGGCGGTCGCCGCCTTGGCGCGGGCACCGAGCTCGCGCAGCATGCGGGTGTTCGCGCGCAACATCGCGTCGAACTCGCGTGCGCCGAGATCGGTCGCGACCAGCGCGTACACGCCCTGCCGGATCACCGCGCGGAAGAACGCCAGCTGCTCGCGCAGCACCACGTAGGCCAGCTCGTCGGTGGCGTCGTCGTCGAGCGCGGGGTCGAAGCCCCACGAGCGGCCCTCGTCGCCGTCCCACGAGCGCAGCAACACCACGTCGACCGGCCGCGGCCAGCGGGCGAGCGTGCGCACGATGTCGTCGTCGAGCGCGGAGGCCTGCGCCGGGCCCGGCGACGCCGCCTGCAGGCGGGCCCGGCCCACGCGCACGCGCTCGGCCGGCGTGACCACCAGCGCGCGACGCGGGCTGCCCAGCACGAGCGTCTCGAAGTCGCTGAACTCGAGCTTGGGACCCACCGCTGCAACAGCTTGTCGCGAGCGGTGGCGCGGCGTCAACAGGGGCAACCCCAGAACGGCACCGGCGCCAGCTCGCTGCGCCGCGCGAACGTCTCGCCGTCTTCGGACAGACCGAGCAGCTGCGTGGGCCCGAGCCACTGCTCGGTCAACACCTCCGGGCGTCCGTCGCCCTCGAGATCGAAGACTGCGAGCGCGGAGTCACCGAGCTCGTCGTACGCAGCGGCGAACGGCGTGCCCTCGCGGTCGATCGAGACCGCGCCCCACGACGGTCCGAAGCCGCCGCAGCCGCCGAACTCGTCGCCCTCGGTGACGAAGATGTCGAGCTCGCCGCCGGCGCTGGGATCGATCCAGCGGCGACCGACGAAGCGATCGACGAGGCGCCGTGTGGTGAAGGCGTCCGCGTCCGCGCCCTCGTCGTCCTGGGGCATCAAGGTCTCGCGCGCGAAGGTGTCGAACTCGCGCGCGGCCTTGCGCACGGCGGGATCGCGCTGGAGCAGGCGCCGTGCGACGGGCGAGGGCAGATCGTCGTCGGACTGCGCGAGGTAGATGCGCGGCGTCGACAGCTCGGCGTCGCGGGCCCACAGACCCAGGCTGCAGTCCTCGCTGGAAGCCAGCGGCGCCGCGAGCACCACCCGCGAGTTCTGCCACAGCTCCTCGGCGTCGCTGGTCGGCGTGCGGGCGGCGTCGTCCTCGGCGCCTTCGAGGTACTCGCGCGCGCCCCAGGCCTCGCCCACCAACACCGGGCGCCCGACGGTCGCGGTGCACACGTGACCCGTGGGCGACCACACCGTCATGGAACGGCCGATCGCCACGCGCGCGGCCTCGGGCAATCGCTCCAGCGCGACGTTGCGGAACGCGGGCACGTCGTCGAGATCGTTGCCACGCGGGCGGTGGGTGTGCGGCGGGTCCACCGCCCAGCTCGGATCGACCGTGGTCGCGAGCACCACGAGCGCGCCCTCGGCGTGGATGACGTGGGCGAACTCCAGCGCGCTGGCGGGCGGCCCCGCGACCGCGACCACCGGCGCGGGCGCGACCGCGACCACCGGCGTCGGCACCGGCAACAGCGAGATCGCCGCGGGCTGCGGCACCGACTCCGACACCGACGGGGCCTCGAGCGCACACGCGCGGGCGACCTCGAGGTGCTCGAGGTGCATGTGGATGCCCACGGTGACGGGCACGGCAGCGGCGGCGGCGAGCACGAAGACTTGGCGGGCGGGGGTCAGGCGCATGGGCGGGTGAGTTCGCTTCCGTGGGCCCCGACGTCCCAGGCCACGGTCGCGATTCCCCGATCGCGCGGCGCGGCCGGGCGCCGCGTCTCGCCGCGCGGGCTCAGGACTTGGTCGCGGCGCGCGGCGTCGCGTACCACACCCGTCGCGCCAGCACGAAGCCGACCAGCGCCACCGGCACCATCGCCACCGGCCACGCCAGCCAGTTCGACACCACCTTCGCGGCCTCCTTGGTCGGCAGCAGCTGGCCGTAGGTGAACGACATCACCGCGGTGCCGGCGTACACGAAGCCGTCGATGATGCCGACCGCGACGCCGGCGTTCTTGCGACCACCGAAGTCCATGCTCGCGGTCGCGGTGAGCATGCCGTGCACGCCGATGACGCACATCGACATGAACGCGAAGATCGGCGCGAGCAGCGGGGTGTCGAGCAACAACACCGCGGCGATGCTGCCGACGACCATGAAGCCGTACAGCACGGCGCTGACCGGGCCGCGGCGCGACTGGAACAGCTGGTCCGAGATCACGCCCGCGAACACGCCACCGAGGATGCCGGCGCAGCACGAGACCATGCCCCAGTGCGCGTAGACGAAGCTCTCGGTGCCGCCGGTGGCCTCGGCGAACGAGCGGTACCACTGCAGGATCGCCTGGCGCAGGAAGCCGGTGCAGAACTCGATGCAGGCGATCGTGACGATGACCGGGTTGCGGAACATCTTGCCGAACACCTGCGCCACGCGCAGCGGCGGGCCGCCGTCGTCGCCGGAGCTCGCGTCGGCGGTGTCGAACTCGTCGAAGCCGGCCTGCGAGGGCGTGTCGCGTACCAGCGCGCTGGTGGCGACTGCGAGCAACGCCAGCAACAGCGCCGGCGCGAAGAAGACCCACTCGAGCGTGATGGCGTCGACGATCAGGCGGCTGACGTCGAGTGCGAGGTAGAGCCCCAGCGCGATGAGGATGCCGAAGATCGCGCCGAAGGTGCCGCGCTCGCGCACGTGGAACCACGGCGCGTTGATCTTCACGATCGCGACCGCGCCGAAGCTCTGGAAGTACATGTTGAGCCCGTAGACGATCGAGAACAGCAGCGCGAGGCTGCCTCCGGGCCGCATCCACGTGATCACGCCCAGCAGCACGTTGGCGACGATCGAGCCCCACGCGCCCAGCAGCAGCGAGCGCTTGCCGCCGATGCGGTCGGTCAGCGGGCCGTTGATGATGAACGCGACGCCGTAGACCGTGGTGCCGACGCCGAAGATCAGCGCGAAGTCGGGGTTGTCCATCATCGGCGCGCCGTCGGGACCGAGCATGGTCCCGAACACGCTCTTGGCGACCGTGAGGTTGTAGCGGCCCATGTACAGCAGCGCGTAGAGCACGCCGACGGGGATCCAGTTGCGCAACCGTCGGCGCTTGAACGCGGCGCTGTGACCGACGTCGATGCGAGGCAGGCGCGCGACGACGATCGCGATCGCGGTGACGAGCACCGCGATCGAGATCGACTCTTCGAGCACCTTGTGCATGGTTCAGCCCTGCCGCGCGCGCACGTCTGCGAGCACGTGCGCGAGATCGCCGACGTGCTCGACCATCGCGTCGATGGCCCCGTCCGCACGGCTCGCGCCGATCCACGCCGGGGTGTGGTGGTGGCGACGCAGCACCAAGGTGCTGGGCGCGCCGGCATCACCGCGGCCGCGCATCACGTGCGGCAGCGCGAGGTCGAGCGAGAACACGTCGCCGATCACGAGATCGGGTTCTTCGTCGGCGATCACGGCGCGGTAGCGCGGGCGGTCGACGAAGATCGAACGCCCGCCGACGGTGAGGGTCTCGTCGGTCGGACCCAGGAACCACTTGCCGGCCGAGCCACGCACGCGCAGCACCGCCGGGTGATCGCCATGCTGTGGCGGCGCCTCGCTGGCGTGGATGCCGGCCGCGGCGAAGAATGCGACCAGCTTCTCGGTCGCGGAGTTCGACACCACCACGACCTCGGCGCCGCCGTCTCGCACCGCCGCGAGCATGTCCGCGGCGTCGTCGACGATGCACGGCGGATGCAGCTCGCGGTAGCGCGCGGTGCCGCCGACGAAGCAGTGCTCACCGAACGCGGACATGCTCGCGAAGCCGGCGCTGGTCACCGCGTCGCGGTAGCGCGTCGCCACGGCGCCGCGATCGTGCTCGATGAAGCGGCAGATCGCCGAGCACTGACACAGCGGATCCTCGTCGACGTAGGCGCTGATGCGGCCGTCGGGCGCCCAGCCGTGCTCGGCCGGCGCGGCCTCGACCGTGCGCAGCATCGCGGCGTAGTCGTCGGCGACGGCGGGGCTGGCCACGCGCGCGGCCTGGGCCAGCGCCGCGACCGCGAAGTCGCGCACGACCTCGGCCTCGAGGTGTTGATCGGTCCACACGCCGTCGAAGTCGGAGAGGATCTTGTAGGGACGCATCGCGCGGTCGTCGGGGCCGGACTCGGCCGCGGCGCAGCGTACACCGAAGCCGCGGGCGGGACGAGCCCGGGCCGTTGCGATCGCGCGCGCGGACGTGCCATGGTCGCCGACGGTGATCGTCCCGCGTCCCACGCTCGACACCGCGCCGGCCGAGCTCGGCGTGCGTTCCTTCGCGCTGTCGAGCGACGGCGCACGCCTGCGCCTGCTCGACCAGCGGCTGCTGCCGCTGCAGGAGCAGTGGCTCGAGCTCGACGACATCGAGTCGGTCGCGCGCGCGATCGAGACCCTCGCGGTGCGTGGCGCGCCCGCGATCGGTTGCGTCGCGGCGCTGGGCCTGGCGGTCGCGGCCCGCGGCTTCGCCGACGAGCCCGCGGCGTTCCGCGCGGCCGCGACGGCAGCGCTCGAACGCCTCGCGCGCACGCGCCCGACCGCGGTCAACCTCTTCGTCGCGCTGGCGCAGCTGCGCGAGGTCTTGCAGTCCGCGCCGCCGTCGACGGATGCGGCGAGCCTGCGCGCGGCGTTGCTGCAGCGCGCGCAGCAGCACGTCGACGACGATCTGCGCATGTGCCTGGCCATCGGCGCCCACGGTGCGCCGCTGCTGCCCGATCGCGGCGCGGTGCTCACCCACTGCAACGCCGGCGCACTCGCGACCGCGGGCTACGGCACCGCGCTGGGCGTCATCCGTCGCGCCATCGCCGACGGCAAGCAGCTGCGCGTGTTCGCCGACGAGACCCGCCCGGTGTTGCAGGGCGCGCGACTGACCGCGTGGGAGCTGGCCAAGGACGGCATCGACGTGACCGTCATCGCCGACGACATGGCCGGCGCGCTGATGGCCCGCGGCGACGTCGTCGCGGCGATCGTGGGCGCGGATCGCATCGCCCGCAACGGCGACGTCGCGAACAAGATCGGTACCTACACGGTGGCGGTGCTGTGCAAGCACCACGGCATCCCGTTGTACGTCGCCGCGCCCTCGACCACGGTCGACCTGTCGATCGCCAGCGGCGCGGAGATCACCATCGAACAGCGCGACGGCGACGAGGTCCGCAGCCACGGCGGCAGCTGCATGACACCGCCGGCGATCCCGGTGTGGAATCCCGCCTTCGATGTGACGCCCGCGGCGTTGGTCACCGCGATCGTGACCGAGCGCGGCGTGTTCGCGCCGCACGAGCTCGCGCGCGGTCTGGGCGGCTGAGCGAAGCCAGCGTGACCGACGCTGGCGGGCACGACGACCGCGCCGCCGGCGTTCAGGGCACCGGGGCCTTGAGCAACACGTAGTGGAAATTCTCGTAGACCCGCTCGACCCCGCCGCGCAGATCCGAGGGCAGCTGGTTGGCGAGACGGTTGGCGTGCTGCACCGTGGTGATGAACCACAGCGTGATGCCGCGACCGCGCGCCTCGTCGACCAGCTCGGACAGCACCTTGCGGTCGTTCTCCTTCATCACGAAGATGTTCGCCTTCGAGAAGAAGGTCTCGCCGCGGTAGTAGAACCACCAGCTGACCAGGCGATCCTCGGGCCCGCGGCCGTCGAAGTAGACCTGCATCGCGCTGCGTTGCGACCAGCTCTCGGAGGCGCCGGGGATGTAGTCGGCGATGATCCAGCTGCGCGTGAGCACGGCGCCCAGCAGCATCGCGGTCAGGCACGGCACGCGCGGCGCCCACGGCCATGCCACGAGCGCCAGCGCGAACGGCACGCACGTCAGCATCAACGCGCCGACCTCGGGCGCGCCCTCGGTCCACATGCCGGTGTACAGGTACGTGGTCAGATGCGCGATCCAGGCGGGCTCGTGCGTCGCGTCGCGCACCACCACCGCCACCAGTGCGAGGCCGACGGCGGTGGTCGCCCACGCGGTCCACGAGCGCGGGTTGCCGCGCTCGTTCGCGTGGCGATCGAGCCACAGCGCCGTGACCAACGCCGCCGGCGGCAGCACCGGCAAGATGTAGTGGTAGTACTTCGTGGTGCTGTACGTGATGGCGAACAGCGCCACCACCAGCCACAGGATCGCGAAGCGCAGCAGCGCGTCCCCGCGGTCGGCGGGCGCGGGCTCGGCCGACGCCGCGCGCTCGCGCCCGAACGCGCGCAGGCCCAACGCACCCGCGATCGGGACGATGGCCGACCACGGCAGCGCCGCGAGCCCGAGCGTCTCGAGGTAGTAGGTGAAGCCGCCCACCGCCTGCTTCTGCTCGCCGGTCGAGAAGCGGCGCAGGTTGTTGTCCATGATGAGCTCGTTGACCCATCGCTCGCCGCGGTACAGCGCCATCGCGTGGTGCCACGGGAAGCCGACCACGACGAACAGCGCGATGCCGGTGGGCAGGCCCGCCTGCCGCAGCCACTGCCAGCGACCGCTCTGGATCAGGTGCACCAGCACCAGCAGCCCGACGAGCCCGGGCCCGATGAGGCCCTTGCCCAGCAGCGACAGCCCCGCGCACAGGTAGAGGATGCCCATGAGCGCCTGGCTGCGCCGCTGCCATCGCAGCGAGCGGACCAGGATCGCGGCGCACAGCGCCCAGTAGATCCACATGTGTCGCTGGATGCCCAGCAGACCCTCGGCGCGGCGCTGGACCTTGCCGAACGCGCGCCACACCCACGGATCGAACGCGTGCTGGTGGATGATCGCCAGCGGCACGATCGCGGCCAGCACGAACGCGACGAAGAACGCCAGGTACGCGCGATCGAAGGGCAGCGAGCGCCAGCCGCGGCCGCGTCGACGCAGCGCGCGATCGGGCTGCAACCACGCCAGCGCCCACGCGCACGCGGCCGCGACCACCGGCGCGACGAAGAACATGTCGGTCAGCGCCTGCCGCGTGACGATCGCGAACTGCGGCATGGTCGCGACGATCGCACCCGCGAGCACGCCGGCGCGCGGCGAAGCCAGGCGCCACGCGGTCGCGCCGAGCACCAGCGCCGCGGCGTAGCCCGCGAGCATGCTCGGCAGACGCAGCGCCAGCTCCGGCAACGGCGAGTGCACCATCTCCGCGGGATCGACCGAGGTGCCGACGCCGAAGATCCGCATCGACAGCGCCATGAGCCAAAACGGCAGCGCGGGCTTGGACGCGAAGAAGGTCTCGCTTGCGCCGGCCGGTCCGCCGTTGCCGGCCTGCCACCACAGATCGACCGGGTCGTGGCGCACCACGATCTGCCGCGCGACCTCGCCGTAGTGCGTCTCCCACGGATCCCACGGCCCCGCCATCGCGATGGTGCCCAGGTCGATCGCGACCACCGCGATCGCGACCCACGTCGCCCACCCGGCGGGCGAGCTCAGCAGCCAACGCAGCCAACGCAGCCCACGCGGTCCAGTCGGCGCGACGGCCGGGGCATCGGCGGGCGAGTCCAACGCGGCCGACGGTAGCAGCTGGCGCCGCGTCGTGACCAGGCCCGCACCGCGGCCGCCGACCCCAGCGCCCGCGGCGATCGTGGCCCGGGCGCCGGCCGCGGTGTACCTTTCTCGGCGACGTGGCCGCCGCGCAGCAAGCCCCCACCGCCGCGCTTCCGATGGATCGCTCCCACGTGCGCGCGGCCGCCACGCGTCTGCACGGCCGCGTGGTTCGCACGCCGCTGGTGCGCGTGCCTGCACTCGACGCGCTCGCGGGGCGCGAGCTGTTCCTCAAGGCCGAGAACCTGCAGCGCATCGGCGCGTTCAAGGCCCGCGGCGCGCTGCATGCCGCGCTGCGGCTGACGCCCGAGGCGCGCGCGCGCGGGCTGCTGACGTACAGCTCCGGCAACCACGCCCAGGCGGTCGCCCTCGCGGCGCGCGAGCTCGGCACCCACGCCACCATCGCGATGCCGACCGACGCGCCGCCGATCAAGCTCGCGGCCGTGCGTGCGCTGGGGGCCGAGGTCGTGCTCGCGGGCACGACCTCGGCACAGCGCCAGGCCGCCGCGCTCGAGATCCAGGCGCGCCAGGGCGGCACGATGATCCCGCCCTTCGATCACGCCGACATCATCGCGGGCCAGGGCACGGCGACGCTCGAGCTGATCGAGCAGTGTGCCGAGCTCGGCGTGTCGCTCGATGCGCTGCTGGTGCCCTGCGGCGGCGGCGGCCTGGTCGCCGGCGCCGCGATCGTGTGCCACGGCAGCGGCACCGCGGTGTACAGCGTGGAGCCGGTCGGCTGCGACGCGATGGCCCGCTCGCTCGAGGCCGGCGCGCGCGTGTCGGTCGAGCCCGCGCCGACGCTGGCGGACGGACTCAAGCCCGTGCAGGTCGGCGAGCTCAACTTCAGCATCGCGCGCCAGGCCCTGGCGGGTGGACTGCGCGTCGACGACGACGCGCTCGCGCGCGCGCTGGTGCGGCTGCTCGTGCACGGCAAGCTGCTGGTCGAACCCTCGGGCGCGGCGGCGCTGGCGGCCGCGATGTCGGACGCGCTGCCGCCGTCGTGTCGCCGCGTGGGCGTGTTGCTCTCCGGTGGCAACGTCGAGCCCTCGCTGGTGGCGTCGCTGCTGCAGCGCAGCGAGGCGGTCGCGTGATCGTGCGCTGCGTCGCGCTGCTGGCCGCGTTCACGGCGGCGTGCTCGAGCCGCCCCGAGGCGCCGGCGGACGGTGCACCGGCGCCGTCGATGGCGGCCTCGCCCGCGGCGCCGGCGAGCAAGCCCGCCGTGGCCGCGCCGGAGTCGGTCGTGTTCGCCGATCGCACCTCGCTGGCGTACGTGCTGCTGGTCGACGGCAAGCAACCGGCGCCGACGCGGGCCGAGCTCGCGGCGCTGGTCGAGCGCGAGCTCGCGGGCAACCGCGACGACCCCGAGGTCGGCGTGTTGCTCGAGTTCATCGCGCTCGATCCCGAGGCCGATCCGCGGCTGTCCGCGGGCACGCATCCCCGCGACCTCATCGGTCTGCGCATCGAGTCGCTCGACGCGACCGCCCGGCGTGCCGCGGTGGCCGAGGCCGCGCTCGCGGATCCCGTGCTCACGCGCGAGCTCGAGCCGCCCGAGCGCGCGCAGCTGGCGAGCCTGCGCGCGGGGCTGTTGTTGCGCGCCGACTACCGCAACGAACGCGCGGTGCGGGGCCTGCGATTGCTGCAGACGCTCGTGCGCCTGCTGGCCAAGCAGCAGCACGCGCTGATCCACGACCCCGACACCGGCGAGACCATGGGCGTCGATGCGTTCGAGCGCCGACGGCTGCAGGCGGGCCTGGGCAACGTCGCCGATCAGGTCGCGGTGGTGCCGTTTCCCGATCTCCTGCACGGCGCGCCGTACCTGCGCCTGACCACCCGCGGCATGCGGCGCTTCGGCAGCGCCGACCTCGAGCTCGACGGCTTGCCGCGCGACGAGGCCGTGCTGCAGCAGGCGACGTTCCTGCTGCACGGGCTGGCCTACCGCATGGCGCGGCTGGCCGAGCTCGATCCCTCGGGCTATCCGCTCGAGCTCACCGAGGACGTCGAGATCGACTTCGCCGACGTCACGCGCGCGTACTCGCGGCTGCAAGGACGCGTGCCCAAGTGCGCCGACTGCCTCGGCACGGTCACTGTGGGCCTGCGCAAGCGCGCGGCCGAGCCGACCGATCCGCAGGACCATCTGGTGCTGCGTGTCACCGCACCGCAGGGCGACACCGCGGGCTTGGCCGATGCACCCGCGTGGGTCAGCCGCGCGCTCGCGCAGCTGCTCGGCCCGCCCGCGCCGGCGGGCTGACACGCTCCGCCGGCCGCGGACCCCGTCGCTGCGCGCGCGGACTGCAGCCGAGCTCGCGGCGGAACACGCGGCGGAACGCCGCCGGGTCGGCATAGCCCACGCGCGCGGCGATCTCGTCGACCGCGACGTCGGTGGTCTCGAGCAGCTGCACCGCACGGGCCATGCGGATGCGCTGGGCAAAGCGCTGCGGCGTGGTCGCCAGCGCCGCGGCGACGCGACGGGCCAGCGTACGCGGCGAGGTCGCGGTCGCGCGCGCCATCTGTTGCAGCGTGAGCTGCCGCGCGAGGTTGCGTTGCACGTAGCGCTCGAGCGCGCGCACGGTCGCGTCGTCGCTGCGCAGGTGCTCGAGCACGAGGTAGCGCGCCTGGGAGTCGCGCTCGTCGAGCACGAGATAGCGCGTGACCAGGTGTGCCAGCGAGGGGCCGCCGCAGCGCACCAGCAGCGCGAGCGCGAGATCGGCGTGGGCCAGCGCCGCGCCGGCGGTGACGCACGATCCCGCGTCCACGACCATGCGCCCGCTCGCGAGTCGCACGCGCGGGAACCGACGCGCGAAGCCGGCCGCCAGCCACCACGCCGTGGTCGCGGCGCGACCGTCGAGCACACCGGCGGCACCGAGCAGGAACGTCGCGGAGCACGACGCCGCCAGCGTCACGCCGCGCGCGGCCGCGCGACCGAGCAGCTCGACCACGCGCACGACGTCCGCGCGCCGCAGCAGCGCGTCGATGCGCGGCTCGGTGGTCGCGCCCAGGCCGGCGAGGACGATGATGTCGCCGCGACCGAGCCCGCGCAGCGACAGCGCACCGTCGACCAGGATCGGGCGACCACCGCTGCTGCGCACCGGTGCGCCGTCGTGCGAGACCACGCGCTGGCGCAGCGCCGCCGCCGGACCCGACGACGGCGCCAGCCCGGCCGCGACCACGCGCGCCGCCGCGGCGAACACGTCGAGCGCGACACCCAGCGGACCGTCGGCGGTGCCGTCGAGCACCAGGTGGATCAGCATCTGGCAAGGATAGACCGAACAGTGTCGTGATTGCCACTGCCGCCCGCGCGGGCCCGCGGCCATGCTGTGGCCATGGACGACGGGCGCGACGATGCGCTGGAGGACTTCGCGTGCGTGCCCACGACGCTGCTGGGCGCGACCAAGCCGGTGTGGCACGCCGGCGACGGACCGGCGGTGATCGTGATGGCGGAGATGCCCGGCATCAGCCCGCACGTCGCCCGCTTCGCGCGGTGGGTGCGGGACGCCGGCTTCACGGTGTTCATGCCGTCGCTGTTCGGTCGCGACGGTGCGTACCCGCGCGCGGCCGAGGGCGCGGCAGTGTTGCAGCGCGCGTGCGTGAGCGCGGAGTTCCGCGCGCTCGCACGCGGCGCATCGAGCCCGATCACCGCGTGGCTGCGCGCGCTCGCACGGCAGGTCCACGAGGCCTGCGGCGGACCCGGCGTGGGTGCCATCGGCATGTGCTTCACCGGCAACTTCGCGCTCAGCATGATGCTCGAGCCGGCCGTGCGCGCGCCGGTGCTGTGTCAGCCCTCGCTGCCGCTGGGTGACCTCGCCGGCCTGCACATCGCCGACGACGAGCTGGTGTGCGTGCGCGAGCGGCTCGAGCGCGAGGACCTCACCGTCCGCGCCTACCGCTTCGACAGCGATCGCTTCTGCACCGCCGCGCGCTTCGACGCCTACGCGGCGGCGCTGGGTCCTCGCTTCGAGCCCACGGTGCTACCCGGCGACGCGGCCAACCCCGAGCCGCCGCCGTTCTTCCGCGACGTCGTCGGCTGCGCCCACAGCGTCGTGACCGCGCACCTGGTCGATCGCGCGGGCCACCCCACCCTCGCGGCGCGCGACGAGATCCTGGGCTTTCTCCGCCTGCGCCTGTTGCCGGCGGCGCACGTCACGGTGGGCCCATGAGCGGGTTGCGTCTGGTCGGGCGGACGAGCTCGCACTTCACCAGGGTCCCGCGCATCGTCGCGCACGAGCTCGGCGTACCGCTGACGCTGATCCCGCTCGCGGATCTGGCGTCGACCGATCCCGCGGCCTATGGCGGCAACCCGGCGCTCAAGGTGCCGACGCTGCTCACACCGCACGGTCCGGTGTTCGGCAGCGAGCCCGCGAGCCGCACGATCGCGGCCTGGGCCGCCGCGCCGGCGCAGCGGCTGATCTGGCCCGAGGCGCTGCACGATCCGGTCGCACGCAACGCCGCGGAGCTCGTCGCCTACGGCATGCAGACGCAGGTGCAGCTGGTGTTCGCGACCCGCGTCGCCGGGCTCGACCCGGCGCATCCCTACCTCGCCAAGGCCCGTATCGGGCTCGCCGGTGCGCTCGACTGGCTCGACGAGCGACTCGAGACGGTGCTCGCCATGATGCCGCGCGGCGACGACACCGCGGTGAGCCTGCTCGAGATCACGCTGTTTTGCCTGCTCGAGCACCTCGCGTTCCGTCCGATGCTGCCGTGGCTGCCGCGGCCACGGTTGCAGCGCTTCGTGGACGCTTTCGCGCTGCGGCCCAGTGCCGCCGCGACCCGGTACGGCGTCGAGCCGCCGCCGTGAGCCGATCGCGGCCGTGCGTGCATGGACAGGCGCGCGCAAACCCGCTACATCGATTCGACCGTGACCGCGCCGCTCGTGTGGATGGACCTCGAGATGTCGGGCCTCGATCCGGATCGCTGTGCGATCCTCGAGATCGCGACCATCGTCACCGATGCCGAGCTGCGCATCGTCGCCGAGGGGCCCGACCTCGTGATCCATCAGAGCGACGCGGTGCTCGACGCGATGGACGAGTGGTGCACCAAGCACCACGGGGACAGCGGCCTGACCGCGGCAGTGCGCGCCTCGACCGTGTCGCTGCTCGACGCCGAGGCGCAGACGCTCGCGTTCGTCGCCGCGCACTGCGGCCCCAAGGCCGCGCCGCTGTGCGGCAACACCATCTGGCAGGACCGACGCTTCCTGGTCAAGCACATGCCGACCCTCGACGCGCACCTGCACTACCGCCTGGTCGACGTCAGCACGATCAAGGAGCTCGCGCGGCGCTGGTACCCCCAGCTCGACACGCCCAAGAAGTCGGACAAGCACCGCGCGCTCGACGACATCCGCGAGTCGATCGCGGAGCTGCGGTTCTACCGCGAGCGCCTGTTCGTGCCCGCCGGCTGACGACGTCGTCGCAGCGCCAGCGTCGGTAGCAGCAGCCACACCAGCCCACCGGGGCGCTCGGCGTCGCTGCGGCAGGCGCAGTCGAAGTCGAGATCGGGCGACAGCGGCCCTGCGGGGCAGTGGTAGTCGAGCTCCGCCGAGGCCTCGAGCCCGTGGTAGCGCGCGACCACGCTCACGCCCACGTCGGTTTCACCGGTGGCGTCGTCGGGACACAGCTCGTCGAGCACCACGCCGTCGCCGGGCAGGTCGTCCTCGTCGTCGATCACGGCCGTGCCGCCGGTCTCGTACTGGACGTCGGCGCCGTGCAGGCGGTGGCCCTGCGCGTCGCGTACGATCGGCTGCAGCAGCAGCGGCTGCGTCTCGCAGTCCTCGTCCTCGCACACGGTCCAGCCCACCAGCAGCTGCAGCGACGCCGCGGTCGTGCCGTCGACCGGGATGATGGGCGCACCCATGAGCGTGCCCGCGGGCAGCTCGAGCGCGAGCGAGAAGGGTTCGCCCGCCAGCGGCACCATGCGCGTGACACCGTCGTCGCCCGCCTCGAGGCTGGGCGCGTCGGGACCCACGGCGCGGACGGTGCCGTCGGTGAAGCCCAGTCGCAGCGTCGGGTCGGCGACGCCGTGCGGCTGCGGCACGATGCCGATGCGCTCGCCCACCACGACGTACCAGCTGCCGTCGGCCTCGGGCGTCGGCATGGGCGGCAGCGTCTGCCCCGGCGCGGCCTGCAGGTCGCGGTACAGCCAGCGCATGGTGGTGTCGTCGTACTCCACTGCGACGTCGTCGATCGCGTGCACGTCGACCGCGAGGGTGTCGGGCCCGAACGCGTCCGCGCCGTCGACCTCGCAGGCCTGCGGCGCGATGCTCAGCGTGCCCGCACCCGCGCTCGCGACGAAGCACCCCGGCTCACCCGCCTGCAGCGCACCGTTGCCCTCGTAGGCCGCGCAGCGCGTGAGGTCCTCGCCGTCCTCGACCGCGAGCTCGTTGCCGTTGGCATCGACGACGCCCACGAGCACGGGACACATCCGGCTCTGCTCGACCAGGTGGGCGCCGTCGGCGGAGCGATGCAACAGCTCGAGCCGGAGCTCCTCGGCGTCGAGCTCGTAGCTGCCGTGCTCGCTGACGAACATCGGGTCGTCGCAACCGCCGAGCAACGACGCAATCGCTGCGGCGGCGAAGGATGAGATCGCGCCGCGACGGCGCGAAGGCAAGGGTGCGCGCATGGGCCCGACCTCCACGCGTGGAAGTCCGGCGACCCGTCCACTGGATGCATGACCTCGAGCACACCGCGCGTGCGGACACGCGGGGTCGTGCGCGTCGGCGGTGCGAGCACCTGCTCCACAGGGGCGAGCCCGGCGCCCGAGTTGGGCAACGTCGCGCAGGCCGCCGACGCGTGCCCACGTCCGCCGATCGAGCGCGAGCGCGCGACAACCCGTGACGATGCCGGACTTGGCGCGGCGGTCCCGACTCGGCACGCAACCTGCCATGCTGCGGGCGCCGTGC
This sequence comes from Nannocystaceae bacterium, assembly GCA_019694555.1. Taxonomy (GTDB): domain Bacteria; phylum Myxococcota_A; class Polyangia; order Nannocystales; family Nannocystaceae; genus Xiheibacterium. The sequence continues at coordinate 9,596 of JAIBBS010000034.1, read as the reverse complement.
AGCTGCATCACTTCGACGTCCTCCCCAGCCACTGCCCCCACGCGACCTGCATCATCCGCTTCGCGCGGCCCGTGAGCGCGGCGACCCACCGGGCGATCCTCGAGCGGCTGGCCGCCGCGGCCGCCGTCGAGCTCGGCGACGACGAGCTCGGCGACGAGGACACCGCGTTCATCGTCGCGCCGTGGCTGCCGCGCGCCCAGCAGGCCCACGGCGCCGCCGTCGAGCACGTGCAGGCCCTCGCCGCCGAGGGTGCCGACGCGGCGTGGTTGTACGCGGTCGGCACCACCATCGATGCACTCGCGGCCGCCGAGGCGCAGCAAGAGCAGGGTGACGACGACGACGACGACGACGACGACGACGACGACGCGGCGGGCGACGACGACGACGACGACGACGACTTCGCCGAGGTCGGCGACGACGACGAGGGCCCCGCGGGCGAGGGCGAGAGCCACTGGCGCCACGGCCCGCCGCCGGGCCAGCACGAGGTCCCGTTCGCGCTCGAGGGCTACCCGGAGATCCTCGAGGAGTTCGACTGGGAGGACTTCGGCCTCGCGGTGAAGCTCGCGGGCGAGCGCGTGCCGGGTGAGGAGCGCGTGCTCGGGGCGATGCACGGCGTGTGGATCGCCAGCTACATCGATCGCCGCGCCGAGGAGGCACCGCTGCGCCACACCGCGGTGACGTGGGACGCGACCAGCCGCGCCGCATCGATCTGGGTCGACCGCTTCTGCCCGCCGGCGAGCGTGCGACAGATGGTCGAGCACCTGATCTGGATCGCCGCGCGCATCCACGAGCTGGTGCCGCTGGCCCACGCCCGCTTCGCCGGCGCGAGCATGGACCAGAAGTACGCCGCGCTGGGCGAGGACCCGCCGCCGGCGTTCGTGCTCGCCGGCAACCCGCTGCGCGCACAGGTCGAGGCCGACGAGGCCGCGGCCGAGGCGTGGATGACGTCGCAGACGCTGTGGACCAAGCGCGAGCTCGCCGCGATGCTGGTCGAGCTCGGCACCGACCTCGATCCCGACGACCCCGAGCAGGGTGCCCGCGCGGCGGCCCGCTTCGACCGCGCGACCGCGCTCGATCCCGACAACGACGACGCGCGCAGCTACGCGATGGTCGCGTTGGTGCGCTCGGGCCGGGTCGACGCCGCGTTGGCGCGCGCACGTGCGAGCACCGAGCCGACCATGCGCGGCTACACCTTCGGCCTGGTCACCGAGCACGCACCGGCGCGGCTGCGCGACGCGATCGAGCTGCTCGACGCCGCGACGCTCGACGGCATCGCCGAAGAGAAGGTCGGCGAGATCATCGCCAGCGTCGGCGCGCACGCGCCCGATCGCCTGCTCGAGGTGCTCGAGCGCGTGCCCCGGAACGCCGCGATGGTGGCCCACCTCTACAACGCCAGCTTCAAGGTCGATGACCAACCGCTGCGGCTGCACCTGCTGGAACTGGTGATGGATCTGCCGGCGCCGGACGCCGACGCCGGGCCGCACCGCGCCGCGTACACCTTCGCGTTCAACAACGCGTGCGTGCTCGCGCACGCGATGAAGCAGTACCCGCGTGCCGCCGCCATCGCCGACCGCGCGCAGGTCTATGCCGAGGAGAACCCGTACATCTTCCACGGCGCGGCGTGTGCCTACGCCGCGATCGGTGAGCTCGACAAGGCGATGTACCAGGTCGAGCGCGCGGTCGCCCGCGACTACGATCACCTCGACAAGCTCGAACAGGACTCCGACCTCGGCGAGCTGCTGCGGTGGCCGCGATTCGTCGAGCTGTTCGCGAACCATCGCGCCAAGCTGGCCGCGGCCGAGCCGGTGCGCGAGACCGACAGCGCCGGCTTCGCCCAGACCGTGCTCGGCTCCGACCGACCGGTGCTGGTCGACTTCACCGCCAGCTGGTGCGGGCCGTGCAAGCGCCAGGCGCCGATCCTCGACAAGCTCGCGCGCAGTGCCGACGGCCGCTTCCGCATCGTGAAGGTCGACATCGATGCGTGCCCCGATCTCGCCAGCCGCTACGATGCGACCAGCGTGCCGACGTTGGTCGTGTTCCACCACGGCCGCGAGATCACGCGCACGGTCGGCCTGTCGCAGCCCGCGGAGTTGCTGCAGCTGCTCGCCGAGGCCAGCGACGCCTGACAGTCGCGCAGCGACCCGACGGTGCGGGGTTCCGTGACCGGCTCGACCGCGCACGGGGAGCGGACGCGGAGCGCTCCTCTGCACGGACGCAGCCCGCCCGCGATCACTCGTCGCCGCGCGAGTCCGAGTAGCCGCCGGCCGAGCCCTCGCGCTCGGCCGCACCGGCCTCGGCCGGATACAGCGCCTGGTGGCCGAAGCGGCGACGCACGGCCGTGAGCACGCCCTGCAGGCGACCGGCGTCGCGGGCCGGCTGCTCCTGCGCGAGCGGCAGCTCGAGCTGCGCGCCGGGACCCGCCTGCGGCACCAGCTCGCTCGCGCCGACGCCGGTGAGGCGGAACGCGCGGCCGTCGATCTCGACCGCCTCGAGCAGCTCGCAGGCGGCGGCATAGATCTCGCGCGCGCGATCGGTCGGCTGCGCCAACGTGCGCTGCCGCGTCTCGGTGTGAAAGCCGATGTCGCGGATCTTGAGCTGCACGCAGCGCGCGAGCAGCCCCTTGGCGACCAGGCGGTCGGCCACGCGGGTCGCCTGCGACAGCAGCTTGCGTCGCAGCGCCGGGATGCCGACGACGTCCTGTCCGTACGTGTCCTCGTGGCTGATCGACTTGCGCGAGCGCCACGGCACCACCTCGCGGCTGTCGCGGGCGTCGGCGAGCTCGTGCAGGTGCAGCCCGTGTTGGCCGAACCACTGCTGCAGCACGTCCGCGCCCAGACGCCGCAGATCACCGATGGTCTCGATGCCGTGCGCGCGCAGCCGCTCCGCGCTCTTGGGCCCCACGCCCCACAGCTCGTCGATCGCGAGCGGTGCGAGGAACTCGAGCTCGCGACCGGGCGGCACCTCGGTCAGGCCATCGGGCTTGTTGCGACCGCTGGCGATCTTCGAGAGGAACTTCACCGCCGAGATCCCGATCGAACAGGTGAGGCCGCCGGTCTCCTGCCGCACCGCCGCGCGCAGGGCTTCCGCCGCCTGTCGCGGCGGGCCCAGCAACCGCTCGGTGCCGGTCATGTCGAGGAAGGCCTCGTCGATCGAGAGCCCCTCCACCAGCGGTGAGAAACGATCGAAGATCTCGAACACGCGATCCGAGGCCTCGGCGTAGGCCTCGTGTCGCCCCGGCAGCACCACCGCGTGGGGGCACAGCCGCAGCGCCACCGCCATCGGCTGCGCGGAGCGACAGCCGTAGCGCCTCGCCTCGTAGCTGGCGGCCGCCACGACGCCGCGTCGCCCGACCCCGCCGACGAGCACGGGCTTGCCGCGCAGACTGGGGTCGTCGCGGATCTCGACCGACGCGAAGAACGCGTCCATGTCGACGTGGAAGAGGACTCGCTGCACGGCGCGGGGAGACCACTTTGCGCCGCCGGGGCGCGCCGCGCCAGCGAGGCGTCGAACCCGGCTTTTCGCGGGCGCGCGGCCGCGTCACACCGCGGTCGCGCGCCAGACTTGCACATCGCGCGCGACTGCCAGCGCCGTACGATCGCCGATGGCGAGCAGCGCGGCCTCGGCGGTGTCGGCCAGCGCCAACGCGCGGGCGAAGTCGCCGGCGCGGCCCAGCGCACGCGCGAGCTCGAACTGCGCGACCGCCAGCTCGTGCGGTGCAGTGCCGCCGCCAGCGAGCAGTGCGACGGCGCGATCGAGCTGCTGCGTGGCTTCGTCGATGCGGTCGAGCGCGAGCGCGGCACGCCCCAGCCGCGCCGCGTGCATGCCCGCCGCCAGCGAGTCCTCACCGAACGAAGCCTCGAAGGCGGGGCCGATCGCCGCCAGCTCACCGTACGCGATGTGCCAGTCGTCCGCATCGGCGTGGATGTCGGCCATGTTGAGCACCATCATCGCGACCCGGGCATGGGTCGGGCCAAGCGCTGCGCGGAGCATCGCGACCGCGCGGTCGGCCTCGCGCACGGCTTCCTCTCGCTCACCCATCTCGGCGAGGATCATGCCGAGGCTCTCGTGGACCTCGGCGGTGAACTCGGTGGGTCCCTCGCCGCGTAGCTCGAGGATCGCGAGCGCGCGATGGTGGTGCGCGAGCGACTCGTCGAGCTCGCCGAGTTCACGCAACAGCAACCCCCGCAGGTTGAGCATGCGAGCGTGGCGACGGCGCTCGGGTGCGTTGCGCTCGATGATCGCGAGGGCACGATCGACCTCGACCAGCGCCTCCTCGGTGTGGCCGGCGGCGTAGAGCTCGCCGGCGAGGTTGCCGTAGGCCGGTGCCAAGCTGTGGCTGGAGGCGCCATCACGTCGCTCGAGCGTGGCGATGACGCGCCGGGTCATCGCGATCGCGTCGTCCGCGTCGCCGCGTGAACTCGCGACGGCGCTGTGGCCCTGCAGTGCCCACAACGCGACCGTGCCGTCGGGCTGGGCGCCCTGCTCGGCCCGCGAGAATGCGTCCTCGGCCGCATCGAACTCGCCGGCGACCAGCGCCGCGCGACCGCGCAGGACCTCGAGCCACGCGGACGACTCGGTGTCGCCGCCGAGCCGCGCGATCGCGGCCTCGGTGCGATCGGTGTATTCGCGCGCGCGATCGAGGTGTCCGACGCTGATCTCGCGATCGACCAGCGCGAGCAAGCCACGCACCAGCAACCCGTCGAGCCGCACGGCCTCGGCCGCGTACACCGCCTCGCGCAGGCGATCGCCACCGTCTTCGCGCTGGCTGTCCGCCGCGACGCGCCCGATGAGCAACAGCGCCGCCGCTGCGACCTCGGGCTCGTCCAGCGCACGCGCGCGTGCGAGCACCTCGGTGGCGCCGGCCTCGGCGGAGTCGAAGCCGCCGGCCACGCGCGCGCCGTCGAGCTCGGCGACGCGGGCGTGCAACGCTGCGACCTCCGGCGTCGCGCGGATCCACGGCGCGGACGCGCTCGCCGCGTCGTCGCGGCAGTCCCCCGGCAACGCCAGCGTCGCGAGGCCGTTCGACGCGCGCTCGGGATCGATGCCGTCGTCGTGCAGCGCGGCCGCGAAACCCAGCAGGCTCTGACGCTGGCGCTCGAGACAACCGACGCGTTCGTCGACCCATGCGAGGCTACGACGACCTTCCTCCCCGGCGGCGCACGCCTCGGCCAGCGCGTCGCGCCACTTCGCCACGCGATCGTCGAGCTGCCGCGACAACGGCCCGCGTGGGTCCGCCGCGTCGGTCGCGATGGGCAGCGGCGACACCACGGCCGCTTGGGCGTCGACGTCCTCGCACGCCGCGGGGAGCTGCGGCCTGTCGACCCATCCGACCGCGGACGCGAGCTGCATCCACCCCACGACCGCGACCGACGCGAGCCCGGCGGCGACCGGGATCGCGATCGCGATGCGGCGGCGACGACGAAAGCCATCGAGCGCATCGACCAGCGCCTGCGCCGACGGCAGCCGCGCGGCCGGATCGTGGTGCATCCCGGCGAGCAGGATCCGCCGCAGCGCCCGCGGCATCGGCCGCGGGCCGGCGTCGGGCCGCGCGGCCCGGACCGCCGCGAGGTACTCGCCCGGCGTGCTCGCCTCGAACGGCCGCACGCCGGTGAGGCACTCCCACGCCGCCGTGCACAGCCCGAACACGTCGGCGCGCGCATCGACCGGCTCGAAGCTCAGCTGCTCGGGTGCCATGTACGCGGGCGTGCCCACGCGCGAGCGCGCGGCGACCCCGGGCGCGACGTGCTCGGGCACGCCGCGATACGCGAGCCCGAAGTCGCCGAGCAGCGCGCGACCATCGGGGGCGACCAGGATGTTGTCGGGCTTGATGTCGCGATGCACGATGCCGGCGGCGTGGGCCGCCGCGAGCCCGCGCGCCACCGAACGGAAGGCGCGCAGCACCTCGGCCCAGCCGCGCGTGCGGCTCCACGTGCCGATGTCGCAGCCATCGACGAACTCCATCGCCACGTAGGGGTGCCCGTCGAAGCTGCCGGCGTCGAACACCGTGATGACGTTGGGGTGCCGCAGCTGCGCCATCGACCGCGCCTCGCGGATCAGGCGGCGCACGCTGTCGGGGTCGTCGCTGAGCACGGTCGCGATCACCTTGAGCGCGACCGTGCGCTCGAGCCGTTCGTCGAACGCGGCGTAGACCTCGCCCATCCCGCCGCGCCCGGCCAGGCGCTCGATGCGATAGCGATCCGCCACGCGCTCGCCGGCCCGCAACGCCGCCGCGGGCACCAGCGGTGGCCGCTGGGCCGGCGCCGCCGGCACCAGCAGCGCGACCATGCACGCGCGACAGTGATCACACACCTCGACGTGGACCTGCGCGTCGGCACGCTGCTCGGCGCCGAGCGTGCCGCGGGCGAGCCCCGCGATCGTCGCGGCGTCGAGACACATCGGCGAGGCCAGCGAGTCGGCAGCGCCACGCAGCGGAACCGCGGCCAAGTCCATGATCCCTCGTGCCGCGACCGTGCCGCGACACGCCCGACGGTTCCGCGGCGCGCGCGTGCGGCTCCTCCTGCGCCGCGCTCGCAACCCGGCGGCCCGCGCGGGCACCCCGTGCGTGATGACGCGATCGACGGGGGCGTTGGCGGTGTTGGCCTGCGCGCTGGGCTCGGCCTGCTTCGGCGAGGCGCCGATGGCTTCGGGCCCGGACGCGAACCCGCAGGGATCCAGCAGCGCCACCGGGGCGGGCCCCGCGGACACCTCGACGACCGCGGCCGACGATCCGTCCGCGACGAGCTCCGGTGACGACACCGTCGCCGACCAGAGCAGCAGCGCCGGCGAGGCCGAGACCACTGCGCCGGCGGGCAGCAGCAGCGGCGCGACCGAGCCCGACGCGCCGGTGCTGCGATCGCTCGCCACCGATGTCGACGCGATCACCGAGGGCGAGCAGGTCCACGTGACCGCGCTCGTGGACGATCCGCAGGGCACCGAGGACCTGATCGGCGGCACGCTCGAGAGCGACGACGGCACCACCTTCGGGCCCTTCGTCGCGACCGCGCCCGGCAGCTTCACCTTCGCGCTGGGCTGGGACGCGCTCGACGCGGTCGCACCGATCGAGCTGCCGCAGGGCCGCGACGCCACCCGCACCGTGCGTGCGCGCTTCGTCGACGCCGCCGGACACGAGGTCGTCGGCGAGATCCCGCTGTCGCTGCACTGCGGCGCGCTCGCGGCCTGCGACGGCCACTGCCTCGACACGCTGGAGAACTCCGACGACTGCGGCGGCTGCGGGATCGTGTGCGAGCCGCCGCCGGGCGAGGGCGCGGAGCTCGACGCGTGCGTCGCCGGCAGCTGCGCGACGCGGGTCTGTGGGCCCATCGACGTGACCTGCACCGAGGTCTGCGGCGCGCAGGGCATGGCCTGCGTGGCCGGTTGCGCCGCCGAGTTCGGCACCGACGCGTGGGTCGCGGTGATGATGCACGACGACGCTGCCTGCGGCGACGAGTCCTACGGCACGACCGAGTTCGACTGCGAGACCACGGTCGCGCAGGTGGGCTGGGCCGCCAAGGGCTGCTGCTGCGCGACCGCGCGCTAGCGCCCGACGCCCGCCGCGGCTGCTACAGTGGGCCGCCCGAGCGATGGCGGCCCCCAGCGCGCGCATGTGTGGACTCGATGCCCTCCGCGGCATCGCGGTCTTCTTGATGATCGAGCAACACATGGGCGTGTGGCTGTGGGCCGGGGTGCCGCGCGGCAAGGCCCTCGCCGGCGCGTGGCCGCTGGTCGCGTTCAACGCCCTGGGCGGCGGCGCGGCGCCGATGTTCATCACGCTCGCGGGCGTGGGCACCACGCTGTTGGCCCGCTCGCGCGCGCACGGTGCCGATGCGGTGCTGCTGCGCCGCGGGTTGGTGTTGCTGGGCTTCGGCTACCTGCTCACCGCGATGACGCCGAGCTGGTTCTCGTGGGGCTCGTGGTTCGTGCTGCACCTGATGGGCTTCGCGATGGCGACCGCGCCGCTGTGGCGACGGCTCGGCGATCGCGGGTTGCTGGTCGCGGCCGCGGCCGTGGCCGTGGCTGCGATCGCGGTGCAGTCGGCCATCGACACCCCGCTGCAGCTGAGCAACGAGATGATGCGCGACAGCTCGCGCCCCGGCGGCGCGCTGCGGCTCGCGCTGGCCGAGAGCCAGTTCCCGGTGCTGCCGTGGCTCGCGCCGTTCCTGGTCGGCATGGTCGCGGGCCGCTGGATCGCCGCGCGGCGCTTCGGTGCGATCGCGACCACCGGCGCGGTGTGCTTGGGCCTGGGCGCGGCGGGCCTGGGCATCGGCATGACGTGGACGCAGCCGCTGCTGCTGCGCCGCGCGTTCGGGGTGCACCTGGGCTTCTTCCCGGCGTCGATCACCATCGTCGCGCTGCTGCTGGGCGTGGTGCTCTTGGTGATCGCGTTGGTGGCGTGGCGTGACGATCGCAAGCCGCTGTCGGACACGCATCCGCTGGTGGTGCTGGGTCGCGCCTCGCTGACGCTGCTGCTGGTGCACGTGCCGCTGTTCCGCGAGGCCACGCGTCCGCTGGGCTACTGGCAGGCGCTCGAGGCCGGCACCGTGCTGGTCATCATCTTCGCGTTCCTGCTGCTGGCCGTGATCGCGGCGCGGCTGTGGCAGGGCGTGGGCTACCGCGGCGGCGCCGAGTGGCTCTTGCGCAAGCTCGGCGGCTGAGCGAGGCGACCGCACGCTGCAGGATTCCCGGCACCGGCCGCGCCGGGCACGGCAAGCACGTGCAGCGTCGATGGACCGAGCCGGTGCGCTCACGCCTGCGGCACGCACGCGAAGCCCTCGCCGCAGCCCGCGGCGTCGTCGCAGACGCAGGTGCCGGTCTCGATCTCGCAGCGGCCGTTGCCACCGCACTCGTCGTCGGCGACGCAGTGGAACTGGCAGCGTTCGTCGAGGCAACGCATGCCGGTGCCGACGCAGGCATCGTCGCCGGTGCACGGCGGCTCGGCACAGTAGCCGCGTCCAGCGTCGTCCCCGCGGCAGCGCGACGTCGGGCTCACCCCCTCGCAGTCCGCGTCGGTCTCGCACGCTGTCACGCAGGTGCCGAACGAACCCATCGCGACGCAGATGAAGTGCGTCGTGCCGCCATCGAAGATGCTGCAGCCCGCGTCGTCCGGGCAGCCGTGGTTGCTGCAGGTGCCGTTGGCCTCGCACACGAACTCGTTGGGGTAGATGCCGATCGCATCCTCGCAGCCGAAGCTGCCGCTGAGCACGCAGCAGTCGACGGCGCTCTCGCACTGCAGCGCGCACACCTGCGGCGGCACATCGCCGCTGCTGCTGCTGCTGCTGCCGCCCTCGCTGTCACCCCCCGCGCTGCTGCTGCTGCCCTCGTCAGCGCCGTCGCTCGACGTGTCACTCGACGAACCACCGCCGCCGCTGCTCGAGGTGTCGCCCGCCGGATCGGCCTCGGCGCGGGGACAGGCGGTGACGAAGGGGACGGCGAACAGGAGCAGGCGCGCGGCGTGGTGCATGGTGACCTCGCCGCGGCAGTGGCCCGCGTGGCGGTCGCGATCACGCCAGGGGGCCCGCCGCAGTGACGCGAGCCACGCCATCGTGCACGAGCGTGCACGAGCGGCGCCCCGGCCCGGCGCCCCGCGGCGCTCGCCCGCA
>JAIBBS010000222.1 GCA_019694555.1 Nannocystaceae bacterium | reverse complement strand
CGATGCGCGCGGCCGGTCCCGCCGCGGGTGGCTCGGCGGCGGCGCGCGGACGCTCGCGGGCCGCTGCGGCGGCCGCGGGCTTGCCGTTGCCGCCGCTGGCCCGCGCGGTGTCGTCGATCTCGCCGACCGCCTGGCCCACGCCGACGGTGGCACCGACCGCCACGGCCTGGCGCGCGAGCACGCCGGCCCCCGGCGCCGGCACCTCGATCGTGATCTTGTCGGTCTCGACCTCGACCACCGGCTCGTCGGCCCGCACGAACTCGCCCTCGGCCTTGAGCCACCGCGCGATCACACCCTCGGTGACCGACTCGCCCATCTGTGGAATGCGGATCTGGATCGTCATCGTGTCGTCTTCAGGCAAAGGCCTCGTCGAGGTACATCTTGATCTCGAGCTCGTGGCTCTCGAGCGAGCCGGTCGCCGGGCTCGCACTCTCCGCGCGACCGACGTAGCGCGGCGCCGCGAGACCGCGCGCCGCGGTCAGCTCCGTCAGTCGCGACTGCATGAACGGCCACGCGCCCATGTTGCTGGGCTCCTCCTGCGCCCACACCACCTCGGTCGCGCCACCGTGGCGCGCCAGGGCTGCGGCGCATTCGCTGGCCGGGAACGGATACAGCTGCTCGACGCGGACCAGCGCGATGTCGTCGCGCTTGCGCTCGGCGCGGGCTGCGAGCAGCTCGTAGTAGATCTTGCCGCAGCTCAGGATCACGCGGCGCACCTTGGCGGGCTCGACCGCGGTGTCGTCGATCACCCGCGCGAAGCCACCCTGCTCGATCTCCGCCAGCGGCGAGAACGACTGCCGCGTGCGCAGCAGGCTCTTGGGCGACATCAGCACCAGCGGCTTGCGCCACCGCCGGAGCGCCTGCCGCCGCAGCACGTGGAACAGCTGCGCCGGCGTGCTGAGGTTGCACACCTGCATGTTGTCCTCGGCGCACAGCTGCAAGAACCGCTCGAGCCGCGCGCTCGAGTGCTCGGGGCCCTGGCCCTCGAAGCCGTGCGGCAGCATCAACACCAGGCCCGAGAGCCGGTTCCACTTGTCCTCGGAGCTCGAGATGAACTGGTCGATGATGACCTGCGCGCCGTTGCAGAAGTCGCCGAACTGCGCCTCCCACATCACCAAGGTGTCGGGCGCGGCCAGGCTGTAGCCGAACTCGAAGCCCATCACCGCGAACTCCGACAGCGGGGAGTTGCACACCTCGAAGCGGCCCTGGTACGGCGAGAGGTGTCGCAGCGGGAAGTAGCGCTGCTCGCTGTGGCTGTCGACGTAGCCGGCGTGGCGATGGGTGAAGGTGCCGCGCATCGAGTCCTGACCCGACAGCCGCACGTGGTAGCCCTGCATCAGCAGCGAGCCGTACGCGAGGTGCTCGGCCATGGCCCAGCTGACCGGGGCCTGACCCGCGGCCATCTCGCCGAGCTCGGCGACGAAGCGCGTCAGCTTGGGATGCAGCGCGAAGTCCCGCGGCAACGTCGTGAGCGCGTGGCCGATGCGCGTCACCGTCTCGCGATCGATCGCGGTGGTGACCTCGCCCGCGCCGGCCTCGGGCCCGCCGACGTAGTTCTGCCACACGCCGTGCATCGGCGAGCGCAGCGGCTGCGGCCCCGCGCGGCGGATCTCCGCCAGCGCCTGCTCGAACTCCTCGCGGAAGCCCTCGGCCATCGCGTCGCACTGGCCGCGATCGACCGTGCCACGCGCGATCAGGCGCTGCTGGTACTGCTCGAGCACCGGCTTGCGCTGCGAGATGAGCTCGTACATGCGCGGCTGCGTGAACGTGGGCTCGTCGCCCTCGTTGTGACCGTAGCGGCGGTAGCACACCAGGTTGATGATCACGTCGCGCGCGTAGCGTTGACGGAACTCGATCGCGAGCTTGGCGACGTAGGCCGCGGCCTCGGGGTCGTCGCCGTTGACGTGGAACACCGGCACGTTGAGCATGTCGGCGACCGCGGTCGGGTAGATGGTCGAGCGCCCCTCTTCGGGGTTGGTCGTGAAGCCGATCTGGTTGTTGATGACGATGCGGATGGTGCCGGCGTTGTTGTAGCCGGGCAGGCGCGAGAGGTTGAGCGTCTCGGCGACCACGCCCTGGCCCATGAACGCGGCGTCGCCGTGCAGGGTCACGCCCAGCACCGCGTTCTTGCGCTCGGCGGGGCGGCGATCCTGGCTCGCGCGCACGCGGCCGGCGATGACCGGGGTGATGGCCTCGAGGTGGCTGGGGTTGAACGCCAGCGCCAGGTACATCGGCTTGCCGGCGCGCGTGACGTAGTCGCGCCACGAGCCCAGGTGGTACTTCACGTCGCCCGAGCCCAGCGCCTCGCGCGGATCCTCGCCGCCGGCGAAGCGCGAGAACACCTGCGCGGGCGTGGCGCCCAGCAGCGTGAGCAGCACCGACAGGCGACCGCGGTGGGCCATGCCGAAGATCATCTCTTCGACGCCGAGCTGGCCTGCGTCCTCGACCAGGGTCTCGAGCAGCGCGATGATGCTCTCGGCGCCGTCGATGGAGAAGCGCTTCGCGCCGATGAACTTGGTGTGCAAGAAGCGGTCGACCGCGTCGGCGCGCGTCAGCGATCGCAGCAGGTGCAGCTGATCCTCGGGTGAGGGCACGACCTGGTTCTCGACCGACTCCATGCGGTCGCGCAGCCAGTTGCGCTGCTCGATGTCGTTGATCTGCCAGTACTCGACGCCGACGCCGCGGGTGTACGTGTTCTGCACCCGCGTGACGATCTCGCCCAGGGTCGCCTCGCGACGGCCGGGGAACAGCGTGCCGGGATCGAGCTTGCGCGACATGTGCTCGGCTCGCAGGCCGAACGACTCGAGGTCGAGCGCGGTGGTGACCTCGCGACGCGGGCGCCCCAGCGGATCGATCTGCGCGCGCATGTGACCGATGAGGCGGTAGTGCTCGATCAGGCGGTCGGCCGCGGCCTGCAGCGCGATCTGCTCCGCGCGATCGGCCCGGCCGGCCTCGTGCCCGCGCATCCACGCGGCGCCGCCGCTGCCGTTGCCCGCGCGTTGCTCCCGCGCGAGCTGCTCGATCAGCGCGCGCCACTGCGGATCGATGCTGCCGGGGTCGCGCTCGTAGTCCTCGTAGATGGCCTCGAGGAAGGCGAGGTTGTGACTCGACAAGGAGCGCTCGGTGTCCACGGCGGCGGGAGCATAGCCCAGCGCGCTCGACCTCTGGTAGTGTCGCCCGATGCCGGCGGCGGGATCTGGCGCGGATGGCTCGGGTGCTGGCGACGGCGCGCCGCGCGGACAGCTGTCGTCGCGCGTCGCGGACACGCTGCTCGCGTCGCGGGAGTCGTGGACGCGGCGGATGTTCGAGCTGGCGGCGCAGCTGCGCGCGGCGCAGCCGCTGCCGGTCTACGACCTCTCGCTGGGCAACCCCAGCCTCGAGCCGCCGCCGGTGTGGCGCAACGCCGTGCTGGAGTTGCTGTCGCACGAGCCCGAGGGCATGCACCGCTACATGACCAACGCGGGCTTCGCGGAGGTCCGGGAATTCCTGGCCGCGCGCGAGGGCAAGCGCTACGGCGTGGCGTTCGAGCTCGCGGACGTGACGATGACCGTCGGCGCCGCCGGTGGGCTCAACGTGTTGGCGCAGGCGATGCTCGATCCCGGCGACGAGGTCGTGGTGCCGGCGCCGTACTTCTCCGAGTACGAGCACTACTGCGCCACCGTCGGCGCGCGGCTGGTGCCGGCGGCGACCGGGCCGGCGTTCAGCCTCGACGCGGAGGCGATCGCCGCGGCGATCGGACCGCGCACGCGCTGGGTCTTGCTCGACTCGCCCAACAACCCCACCGGCGCGGTCTACGATCACGGGGAGCTCGACGCGCTCGCGGCGGTGCTGCGCCGCGCCAACGACGGGCGCGCGCGGCCGATCGTCGTGGTCGAGGACGCGCCGTACCGCGATCTGGTCTACGACGGCGGTGAGGTCCCGTCGATGCTCACGCGCTACGCCGACACGGTGTTCGTGACGAGCCACTCGAAGGACCTCGGGCTCGCGGGCGAGCGCATCGGCTACCTCGCGCTGTCGCCGACGATGTTCGGTCGCGACACGCTGCAGCGCGCGCTGGCCTACTGCACCCGCATCCTGGGCTTCGTCAACGCGCCGGCGCTGATGCAGCGCGTGCTGCCGCGCGTGCTGGCCGATCCCGGCGGTCGCGTCGACGTGGCGGTCTACGCCCGCAACTGCCGTCGCATGGCCGCGGAGCTGCGCCACCTGGGCTTCGTGCTGCCCGAGCCGCGCGCGGGCTTCTTCCTGTTCCCGCAGCTGCCCGAGCGCCTGCGCGACGAACACGGCGGCGACGTGGCCGTGACCGAGCGGCTGGTCGCGGAGCGCACGATCGTGGTGCCCGGCACCGCCTTCGGCACGCCGGGGTACCTGCGGCTGTCGATGGCGGTCGACGAGGCCACGGTCGACGGCGCGATCGCGGCGTTCGAGCGCGCGCTGGGCTAGCAGCCTGCGGCGCCCGCGGGCATACTGCAGCGATGCGTCTGCGATGCTCGCTCGCAGGGTTCGCGTGCGGATGGATCGCGATCGCACCCGCCTGCGGTGGCGATGGCGATCGCGGCACGACCACGTTCGGCAGCGCGGGCGGCAACCCGTGCGTCCCCGGGGAGCAACGCGCGTGCGCGTGCCCGGGCGGTGCACCCGACGGCGTGCAGGTGTGCGAGGACGGCGGCGCGAGCTTCGGCCCGTGCACCGGCTGCCCCGGTGACGACAGCGGTGGCAGCAGCGGCGTGTCCGGCAGCAGCAGCGGCAGCGACGGCAGCAGCTCGGCGACGTCGACGACCAGCGCCAGCGCCGACGGCTCGACCACCGACCCCGCGTGCGCGGGTCACTGCAGCAACGGCGTGCAGGACTGCGGCGAGCCCTTCACCGACTGCGGCGGCGACTGCCCCGCGACCGACACGTACACTTTCTGCGACTGCCTGGTCGACACGCCGCGCAATGGCAGCGAGATCTGCGACGACTCGGGCTTCACCGTGCCCGCGCAGTCGATCCCCAACGTGCTGGTGTGCCTCGAGGCCACCGGCGGCCAGATCTACATCGCCAACAACACCTCGATCGATCCCAACGACAACGCCCCGCGCTGCAGCGGCTGGGAGCTCATGGGCCAGAACCCGTGGGACTACCTCGACTACATCGTGCCGCCGCTCACCTGCAGCGCCGAGCAACTCACGCAGCCCTTCGACATCAGCAACCGCGTCGGCGAGACGCTGTGGTTCGGGGCGCACAATCATCCCGACGGCGGCGGCAGCGGCACCACGGCCTGTATCGCGATTGCGAAGTGACGCCGGCCTCGGGGCGCCCCCGAGCGCACGGCGAGAGACTCGTCGCGAATCGGCCCCACGGCGCTGGACCACGACACGTCGGCTGGACCATGCTGACCCGGATGGTCGCGACGAACGCCCGGCGGCGCCGGGGACCCGCGTGGGGGGGAATGCTCGAATGCCGCCACCGGCGAGGCCCGCTCGTGCAAGCATTCGCAGCATTCGCAGCATGCCTCGGCGCGGCCGCGTGCGGCCCCGAGCGCGCCGACGAGATCCCGAAGGACGCCGCGGAACGCTTCGCCGCGGCGATGTGCGACGCGCAAGAACGCTGCGATTGTCTCGCGCAGGTGTATGCGAGCCGCGACGCGTGCATCGACGCGGCCATCTCGTTGTTCGAGGCAGTGGCCGAGACGCCCGATCTCGCATTTCACTGCAAGTGCTTCGAGAACTTGTTGAGCCAGGCGGCCAAGGTCCCGTGCACTCCGCCGACGCCGGGCCTGGGCGTGCGGTGCTGGGCGTCGCGAACGATACGGCGGAGGCCGTCGGACAACCGTGCTCGCTGTCGCGGGGCCGCGCGTGCATTCCCGGCGCCTACTGCAGCCGCGAGGGTGTCTGCAAGGAAGTCATCGAACCCGGCGGCGCCTGTGATTCGCCGCGCAGCTGCAAGGACGACCCCGACGGAGCTGAATCCTACTGCTCCGGAATCTCGCCGACCTCCTCGACCCTGGGCGCGTGCGTGCCCGTGGTCGCGCCGGACGAGACCTGCGACCCGGCCGAATACGAGTCCTGCGGCTACGCCCGCGGGTGTTCGTCCGAGGGTCGTTGCCTGGACGACTGGCCGCACGTCTGCGAGGCCCTCGCGCTCGCCCCCGGCGAATACGACCCGATCGACTGGATTCCGCAGTGAATCTCCGTCACGCTGGCGACATGCTCGCGGCGCTGCTGTGCATCACGCTCGCCGGTCCGCCGGCCGCGGCCGCGCCAGCGGAGCCGCCGCCGCCGCGGCTGAGCGGCAATCAGGCGTGGTCGTCGTGGACGCGCGGGCACGGACACGGCGGTTCGACCGCGCCGGGTGCGTGGCAGCGATTGAGCCTGCTGGGGCCGCTGCCGCGCGGCGGGGGGCTGTGGCTGCTCGGGACCACGCGCGCAGCCGCGACGACGTCGCTCGATCCGCTGACGCGCGCGACCACGTTCGCGATTGCGGAGGTCGGCAGCGCGCTGGGCTTGGAGCTGCGCGCGGGCTGGCCCCTGCTCTTCGCGGGCGTGCTCGGCCAGGTCGCGGGCGCGGGCGCCGGCTCGGGGCGACGCGCCGGCGCGGCGTTCGTGACCGGCGTGATCTGGACGCTGCCGTCGCTGCCGCGCCTGCTCGACCGCAGGCCAGCGCGCTGAAGCTCGCGCCCGAGCTTCAGCCGCGCACGCGCGCGTCGATCCACGCGACCAGCGGCGCGACCATCGTCTCGACCGCGCTGGCACCGTGACCGCCCTCGGGCGCGACCACGTGCTGCGCCGTCGTCTGCGACGCGGCGGCGATCAGCTGCGGATACGCGCCCGGATCGACCAGCGCGTCGTGGCGGCCCTGGACCAGCAGCACCGGCACGCGCACCCGCGCGAGGTGCTGCGCGCAGCGATTCATCAGGCGACGTTGCGCCGCGAGAAAGCGCAGGCTGAAGTGGCGCACGACCACAGGATCGCGCTGCATCGCCTCGCCCTCCTCGCGATCGGGCGCGAACGTCAGCGCCGCAGGGTTGCGATTCATGTCGACCGTGCGCGCGCGCGGCCGCACCAGCCAGTCGACCGCGAAGTGCACCATGTCGCCCACGCTCGGCGTCGCGCCCGGGATTGCGCGCAGCTTCCACGCGGGATTGACCAGCACGCACGCGGCGAGGTCCGTGCCGACCTCGGCCGCCAGCGCGAGCGCCAGCGCAGCGCCGACGCTGTGGCCCAACACGACGATGCGCGAGAAGCTCGTCGCGAGCAGCGCGAGGAAACGCGTCTGGTCGGCGAGCAGCGCGGCGAAGTCGTCGAGGTCGCCGCGCGGGCCCTCGGAGAAGCCGGCGCCGCGCGGGTGCAGCAGCGCCGTCGCGATCCCGGCCTCGTGCAGCGCGGTCCGCAGCCGCGGATACGGCGGCGTCGCGCCGGCCTCGGGCCCGAGCACGAACCACACCACCGCGCCCGCGCGCGGCCCGGTGATCGACACATACAGCCGCAGGCCGTCGAGCGCGAGCCACTGCGCGTCCGCGGGCGGCTCGACCGGCGGCCGCGTCTGCGGCGGCGCGATCACCCGCGCCATGAGAGCTCGATGCAGTGCACGCGCGGCCCCGACGGCATCGTCGACGGGCACGCTAGCACCGGGCTCAGGCCAGCGTCACCGATGGCGCGCGCAACTGCTGCGGCACGACCACGAGGACCGACCCGTCGTCACGCCGCCTGCGCGGCGCCCTGCGGCGCGAACCACCGCACCAGCGCGCGCCGCAGCTCGCCCTTGCTCGGGCGCGCGAAGGTGCCGACCTCGCGCCAGTGGCTGTGCGGCGCGGGGTGGCTGGGCGCGGCGTGCCAGAGGCGACCGTAGGGGTCGAGCCACAGCGTGCGTGCGCCGGTCATGTCGGCGAGCACGCCGACGACGGCATCGACCTGCGAGACGACGTGGGGCCACAGGCGTGGGTCGAGCATGCCGACGATCTTGTCACGCACGCACGAGCGCGCCCAAGAAACCGGCACGCCGCCGGCCGCCGCTCACGGCATGGTGAACACCTGGCGCGTGCCATCGACGCGGTGGGTGCAGTCGTCGACGCGTGCGAACCACTCGTACGACACGCCCGACTGCAACCCCGTCCACGGCACCGCGAGCGGCTCGCCCGAGACCGCGTGCTCGACCGTCGCGATCAGCTCGAACTCGCCCGCGCCGCGATCGAGATCGACCGGCAGCTCGAAGTGCGCGTCGTCGCTCTCGTACCACTGGTCGCGGTAGGGCGAGTAGGTCTGGACCTCGAGCGTGCCGAGGTCGGGGCGCAGCGTCATCAGCCGCAGCTTGCCCGATCCTCCGGAGCCGTCGAACTGATAGTCCGACAGCAGCGTGTGCACCGTGCTCGCGGCCACGTCGGTGCGACGGCCCTCGTCGGCGACGTGACCGCAGACCATCAGCCGCAGGTTGGGCTCGCCGCGCAGCGCGTGCCAGCGCATGAGTCCCTGCGACGAGAACGGCGTGTCGACCGTGACGCCGTTCTCGGTGCCGACCAGGCACGAGTGCGCCACTGCGATGGCGTAGTGATCGGGATGATCCGCGAGCACGCGCCGCGCCCACGCCATCACCGCGGGATCGGGCCCGGCGTTGTCCTCGGGGATGCCGGCCTGGTCGAACTCGAAGAACAGCGCCAGCCACTTCGTACCGCCACCGGTGAAGGTGATGAACGATGCGTTGTTGCTGTCGCCGTGGTGCCCGCCGTAGTAGCTGCGGCCCTCGAAGCGCGCGACGCCGAAGTACTGGTTGTAGAAGCCGGTCTCGCCGGGGTGCGAGTTGGTCGCCTGATCGTGGTTGCCGATCGCGACGCCGTAGGGCACGCCCTCGTCGAGCCCGGGCAGCGGTTGCTCGAGCGTCTCGAGCGCGGCGCCGGCCACCAACCACTCGTCGACGTAGGTGTGGCCGTCGTCGACCAGATCGCCCACGTGCAGCACCGCGCGCAGATCGATCGACTCGGCGTTGTCGGCCAGCCACTGCGTCTGGTCGTAGAACATCTGCGACACGCCGCCGTGGGTCTCGTCGCAGTAGTACTGCGTGTCGGGCAGCACCGCGATCGTGAACGGCTCGGGCTGTGGCAGCGCGCGGCCCCAGATCTCCACGCGCATCTCGTCGTCGTCGAGATCGACCACGCCCAGCGACAGCGTCGCGCCGTCGCCCACCACCGTCGCGCCCGAGCCCTCGACGCTGGGCACCGCCGGCGGCGTCGAGGCCCGCAGCGGTCGCGCGTCGTCCACCCAGGTGCCACCGAGGCGCTCGCCGTCGAGCCCCGCGATCGCATCCGGCACCGCGGTGCCGGCCGCCTCGTCGAGGGGATAGCGCGCGACCAGGCCGGTGGCGTCGGGCGGCATCGCGAACATGCCGGCCTGCAGCGTCGCGGCATCGAGCGCGCGGTTCCAGATCCGCACCTCGTCGATGCGACCGTCGAAGCTGCCGGCGTCGCGCGCCATCGAGTCGAACGCGGTGCCGATGCCGGCCGGCTGCACGCTGTCGTGGCGTGGCACCGCGTCGGCTGCGGCGCTGCCATCGAGCACACCGTCGAGCCACAGCTGCCAGCTGGCGCCGTCGAAGCTCGCGGCGACGTGGTGCCACTGCCCGCGCGAGATCGCCGACTGCCCCTGCACGGGATGGTTGGCGCCGGACTCGAGGTCCTCGAAGTCGGCGACCAGACGACCCGCGTCGTCGATGCCGAAGAAGTAGTTGCAATCGATCGTGCCGCCGTCGCTCTCGCCGCGGCCCTTGGTGATGATGGGCTCGGCCGTGACGCCGCCGACGCCCGAGCTCGCGGTGCTGCCGTAGCCGTCCCAGCGGATCCACGCCTCGAGCGTGAACTGCTGCAGTCCCAACGCGTCGGCGTGATCGAGCTGCACGCCCTCGCGCGCGCCCAGCAGATCGATCGCGCCGCCTTGCGGTGCGGGCTCGCAGGTCGGCAGCACCGGGCTGCCGAGATCGAGCCCGCCGCTGTCGTCGGCCGCCGCGTCGTCGCTGCCGCTGCCACCGTCGCTGCCGCTCGTGCTCGACGCGCCGCCGCCGGCCTCGCCGATGTCGGCACCGCCCGAGCCGCCCGGTCCCGCCGCGTCGCCGCAGGCCGCGAGCACCGCGAGCATCGCGAGCACCGAGCCCTGCCCTGCGCGGCCCCGCCCGCGCGTCCTTTCGATCGTGTCCATCGCCGCCTGTGCCCCCACGTCGACGATAGCGAGTGCCGCACGCGACGCGGGCCGCGGGCGCGTCGCGCTACGCCCACCTACGTATGCGTGCAGCCCACGACAACCGTGCGTCGCATCTGCGACCATGGGGCGATCGTGTCCTCGACCCCTGCACCGCGACGCGAACTGGCCGGCACACTGTCGCTGTCGCTGGTGTCCGCAGACGCGCTCGAGTCACCCGCAGCGATCGCCGCGCGGCACCGTGCGCGCGGCATCGCGGAGGTACCGCGACGCATCGGCCGCTACGAGATCGGCGAGCGTCTGGGTGCGGGCGGCATGGGCGAGGTCTTCTCCGCGTACGACCCGACGCTGGGTCGATCGCTCGCGATCAAGCTGGTGCACGCGGAGCTGCTCACGGGTCTGGTCGCCGACGAGGCGGTGCCCGCGACGATGCGGCTGTTCCGCGAGGCGCAGACGCTGGCGCGCGTGAACCATCCCCACGTGGTGCAGGTCTACGAGGTCGGGACCCTGGGCACGAGCGTGTACCTCGCGCTCGAGGTCGTGCGCGGGCCGACGCTGCGACAGTGGTCCGAGCGACGGCCCGGGCTCGCGCCCGCGCTGGACGTGTTGGTCCAGGTCGCGCAGGGCCTGCACGCGATCCATCGCGTGGGCCTGGTCCACCGCGACGTGAAGCCCGACAACGTCATCGTCGCCGACGACGGTCGCACGCGCGTGGTCGACTTCGGGCTCGCGCGCACATGCGTGCTCGGCACGCCCTCGCCCGGTGGCAGCGAGGCGCCCGCGGGCGCGCACGAGGCCGAACGCTCGCTGCCGAGCCCGAGCACACCGTTGCCCGCGCGTCTGACCGCCACCGGTGCGGTCGTGGGCACGCCGGTGTACATGGCACCCGAACAGCTGCGGCGGCAGGTGATCGATCCGCGCTGCGATCAGTTCGCGTTCTGCGTCATGGCGTGGGAGCTGCTGCTGGGCGAGCGCCCGTTCGCGAGCGGCAACCTCCACACGCTGTTCCAGGCCCATCGCGCCGGCGCCAGGCCGCCGGCGAACTGCACCGTACCGCCGGAGATCGTGCGCGTGCTGCAGCGCGGTCTGTCGTACGAGCCCAGCGCGCGCTGGCCCGACATGGACGCGCTGGTGCAGGCGCTCACGCAGGCGCGCACGCGGCCACGCACGCGGCTGCGCATCGCCGCGGTCGCGTTGCCGACGGCGATGCTCGCGGCGGTGACGCTCGCGCGCCTCGATCTCGGCGCGTCGCCGTGCGAGCGCCTGGGTCCCGACGGCGAGCGAGCCCACGCCCGCGCGCGCACGCTCGCGGGTGCCGCGATCGCAGCGCCGCAGCGCACGCAATTGCAGGCCCGCGCCCACGCGCTCGCGGACCAGCGCGCGGCGGTGTGCGAGCAGGCTCGCGCGGACCCACAGCAGGGGCGTGCGGCCACGGCCGCGTGTCTCGATCGCGCGCTCGCGCGGATCGACGCCACCGCGACCGCGCTCGCGAGCGACGGCGAGAGCACCGCGCAGCTCGACGCGCTGACGTGGTTGGACCGCGACGCCGCCCGCGGCTGCGACGAGGCGAACGCCGCGGACCTGCCGCTGGATCCGCGCACCGCCACCGAGGTCGCGCGCGTCCGCACTGCGCTCGATCAGGCCCGCGCCGAGCTGGCGCTGGGTCGACTCGCCGCGCTGGCCGAGCGCGAGCCGGGCCTGAGCGCCATGGCGATCGCGACCGGCTTCGCGCCGCTGCAGGCCGAGGCCGCCGCGTTCGCGGGTGAGCTCGCGAGCGCGCAGGGCGATCCCACGCGTGCGCGTGCGCTGCTGCTGGGCGCCGCGGACCAGGCGGAGGCCGCGGGGCTCGATGCCTTCGCGGCCGAGCTGTGGCTGACGCTGGCGCGCGTGTCGATCGCCGAGCTCGCGGACGCATCGCTGGCCGAGCACGACCTGCGCCGCGCCCAGGCCAGCGTCGCGCGGCTGCCCGAGGACGCCACGCTGCGCGAGGGCGTGCAGCTGCGCCGGGCCCAGCTGTCGCGCCTGCGCGGCGATCTCGAGGGCGCGCACACGCAGCTGCAGCCGCTGCTCGCGGCACTGGGCGATGCGACCGTGCCACCGCACGCGTGGCCCGTGCTCGAGGTCGCGATCGACGTCGCGCAGGCCCGCGGTGCCATCGACGAGGCCCGCGGCTGGGCGCGACGCGAACGCGATGCCGTGGTCGCGGCGCTGGGCCCCGACCACGTCGCGCTGGCGCGGCTCGACTACAACCTCGGCATGCTCGAGCTGCGCCACGGCGACGCCGATGCGGCCCTGGGTGCACTCGAGCGCGCGCGCGTGCGCTGGCAACGGAGCCTGGGCCCGCGCCATCCCGATCTCGCGTTGGTGCACACCGCCCTGCAGCAGTGGCACCTGCAACACGGCACGCTCGCGTCGGCGCGCGCGCACGCGGATCTGGTGGTGGAGCTGCGCCGCGATCAGCTGCCGCCCGATCATCCCGACCTCGCGCTCGCGTGGCTGGGCCAGGGCGCGATGGCGCTGCTGCAGGACGACGTCGAGTCCGCGGTCGCGGCCTACACCCGCGCGCTGGCGATCGAGCAGCAGACGCTGGGCAGCGAGCACCCCGAGACCGCGCTGGTGGCGGTCGATCTCGCCGAGGCGCGGCTGGCCCGCGGCGACGACGTGCTCGCCGAGCTCGAGCCCGCGATCGCGCAGCTCGAGCGCACGCCCGAGCTGGATCCGCAGGTGCTCGCGTTCGCCGGCCGTGTGCACGCGGCCGCGCTGCGGCGGGCCGGTCGCAGCGACGACGCCGCGCGGGCGCTGGCGCGCGCGCT
>JAIBBS010000221.1 GCA_019694555.1 Nannocystaceae bacterium | reverse complement strand
CCGCAGCCGTCGTCAGCGGGCGATCGCCAGCGTGGCGTCGCGTTGCAGCGCCCGCGCCCGCGCGACGTCGAGCGCCAGCTGCATCCGCATGCGCAGCGCAGCGTCGGCGCCGTCGACCTGCTCGAGTGCGGCGCGCAGCTCGCTCTCGCCCTCGGCGATGCGGCCCAGGCCCATCAGCACCTCGGCGTAGTTGAGCCGCACCATGAGGCCGTCGGTGGTCGCGTCCTGGCCGGCGGCGCGCAGCTGGGCGCGCGCGCGCGTGTAGCCGGCGAGCGCGAGGTCGAGCCGACCGCGACGCTTGTCCACCTGCGCGAGGTTGGCGACCACGGCGCTCACGTGCACGTGGTCGTCGCCCAGGCCGGCCTGGACCAGCTCCTGCAGCGCGGTCTGCAGCGACTCGGCCGCGGCGTCGAGTCGGCCCAGCTTGGTCTCGCACGCGCCGATGTTCGCCATCGTGGTCGCGAGTGCCACCGGATCGCCACCTTGCGCCACAGGCACGCGACCGATCAGTGACTCGCGGAAGTGCTCGAGCGCCTGCTCGCTCTCGCCGGCGCGCAGCTCGATGGTCGCGAGCGTGTCGAGCACCTCGAGCGTGCGCGGGTGGGTCGGGCCGCGGCTGTGTCGCAGTCGCTCCACCAGATCGGCGGTGAGCGTGCGCGCCTGCTCGAGCGCGCCGGTGTGGCTCAGCGCCTGCGCGAGCCACTCGTCGATGAGGATGCGGTTGTAGTCGCGGTCGGGCAGGGCGCGCTCGGCCCGTTGCGCGGCCTCCCGATACAGCTCGAGCGCGAGCTCGTAGTCGCCGCGCGCGTAGGCCTCGTGTCCCCGCGCGGCCGCGGCCACCAGCGTCTCGCCGTGTTCGTCGCCCAGGTGCGTGCGTCGCAGCGACCACGCGCGCTCGTAGGGCGCGCGCAGCCCGTCGAGCTGGTCGAGCGCGTACAACACGTCGCCGTAGTTCGCGTTCCACTCCGCGGCGAGCAGCGCGTCGCCGCTGCCCAGGCCCTCACGGGCCGCGCGCTCGAGCAGATCGCGGGCGGTGCCGAGGTTGCCGCGGGCCTTCTCCAGCGCCGCGCGCAGCAGCCCGGCCTCGAGCACCACGTCGGCGTCGCCGGTGTCCTGCAGCTCGCCCAGCGCACGCAGGCCTGCGGTGGTCTGGCCCAGGTCGAGTCGCTGGCGCGCGCGCGCGAGCAGCTCGAGATCGGCGAGACGACCGGGCGTCTCGGCGTCGCGGAAGTGCGCCAGGTAGGCGGGCTGCTCGCAGCGCGACAGATCGAAGCGCAGCCGTTCGATGGCCTCGAGACCGTGCAGCAGCGCGTCGCGGTCGGCATCGGCGAGCGACGCGACCAACTCGCGCTGGCGCGAGAGCATCTGCTCGAAGCATGCACCCATGGCTGCGTGCACCGGCGCGGGCGCCTGGCCCACCGGCGTCGCGGTGCACCAGTGCAAGCGCGCGGCCTGCCACGCCGCCGTCAGCTCGTCGAGTCCATCCAGCGCGCGCGTGGCGGTGTCGTCGGCGAACGGCAACGCGACCGCACGCAGCGAGCGCGCGACGTGACCGCGGACCTCGTCGTTCCACGCCGAGGTCGCGGCTGCGCTCTCGCGCAGGCATCGTGCGTGCAGGCCGTCGTCGGGCCACACCAGCTGCGCGGCGACCGTCGCCATCGCGCCGGCACCGAGCGTCGCGCCGAGCATGGCCCAGCGTCGGCGCTGCGCCGCGGAGTCGCGACGCAGCTCGTCGAGCAGCGGCGCGAGCGAGGGAAAGCGAGCCGCGGGCGCAGGCGACAGCGCGCGACGGATCGCGCGCTGCAATCGCAGCGGCACCGGGCTCGGGCGCGGGAAGTCGAGCATGGCGCCCTCGAGCACCGCGATGAAGTACTCCGCGGGGCCATCGCCGGGAAACGGCAGGAAGCCGCACAGCGCCTCGAACAGCGCGACCGCGAACGAGAACTGATCCGACAGCGGCGATGCGCTCGCGTCACCACCTTGCTCCGGTGGCATGTACGCCGGCGTGCCCAGCCGCGCGCCCACGGGCGTGATGTCGCTGCCGAACACGCCGCGGTGGGGGCTCGCGGGGCTGCGGTGGCTGCTGGACTCCGGACGCATCGCGTCGTCGTCTTGCTGCGATGCGAGCGTGGGCACCGGCGCGCCGCCGCCGGCAGCGGGCGGCACGCTCGCGGGCTTGGCCAGGCCGAAGTCGACGACCTTGGCGACGCCGGCCGGCGTCACCAGCACGTTCTCGGGCTTGAAGTCGCGGTGGACCAGGCCCTGATCGTGCGCGGCGAGCAGCGCCTCGCCGGCCTGCACGAACACCGCCGCGATCTCGCGCCAGCCGCGATCGCGCGCGCGCAGCCAGTGGCGCAGCGTCATGCCCTCGACCAGCTCCATCGCGATGAACAGATCGCCGAGCCTGGGATCGCGGCCGACGTCGTAGACCTGCACGATGTTGGGATGGTTGAGCCGCGCGATGGCCTGGCCCTCGCGGAGCATCCGCAGGTGCGCCGCGTCGTCGTCGTCGTAGGCGAGCAGGCGTTTGATCGCGACCGGGCGATCGAGCTCGGGATCGCGGGCGCGGAAGACCTCGCCCATGCCGCCGGCACCCAGCCGCTCCTCGAGCAGGTAGCGGCCGAGCGTCTCGACCTCGGGCGACAACGGCTCGCGCGAGGGTTGCGAGTCGCCGGTCGTGCGAGCGACCCGCTCCGTCGGCGCGAGCCGACGCAGCTGCCCCTCTGTCATCCGCTCGAGCAAGGCCCGCGCAGGCTACCAACCTTCGCGGCGGGCCGGCACCGGCCGCCGGCGTGCGCGATGCGGCGGTGCGCCGGCAGGCTCGGCACCGGCGCGTCCGTGCCCGACAACGGCGTTCGGCGGTCCGGCCGAATGGCCCGCGCTGCCGTCGTGCCGGGCGTGCGATCGCGGATTCAGCCGGGTGCTGCACGCTCGACCAGCGCCGCGATCACGCGCGCCATCTCTGCGGGCCGCTCCTCGGGCACGAAGTGGCCGCAGCCGGTGAGCACGTGCAGCGGTGCACCGAGGGTCCGCGCCGTGCGCTCGCCGACTGCGAGCGGAAAGAACGGATCGCGGTCGCCCCACAGCACCGCCGCGGGCAGCTGCAGCGTCTGGGCCGTGCGCGCGATCTCGCCGTACAGGCCCGGCAGATCGCGCATGCTGGCGTAGAAGATCCGACGGGTGCTGCGGACGCAGTTGTCGCGCAGCATCGCGCGGTAGCGCGACAGCGGGAACGCGGCGCGGTCGGCCACCGCAGCGCGCCACATCGCCAACAGGCCGAGGCGACCGAGCGCGAGCCGGAAGCACAGCGCGCCCAGCCCGGGCACCTTCGCGACGCGCAGCGGCAGCGGCACCGGCGTGTCGGGGAACAGGTTCGTCGCCGCCAGCGTCAGCGACTGCACGCGGCCCCGCAGGCGCGCCGCCAGCAGGATCGCGGTCGGGCCGCCGAAGTCGAAGCCCACCAGGTGCAGTCGCTCGACGCCGCAGTCCTGCAACCACCGCGACACGGTCTCGGCGTGCAGCTGCGCGTGGGCCCCGGCGGGTGCGTCGGGCGAGTCGCCGAAGCCCAGCAGGTCGGGCACGAGCACGCGACAGTGCTGACCCAACGCGGTCGCGACCCGCTCGAAGCTCGCGCGCGAGCCGGGGATGCCGTGCAGCAACACCACGTGCGGGCCGTGATCGCCGAAGCCGGCGTGGGCCAGCGACGCGGGTGCGCGCGCGACGGACTGCGCGCCGATGCGCGCGAGGGTGGTCGGTGCCATGCCCGCGAAGACGATCGAGGCGTGGCGAACGGATGGGCCGGCCGACGCGGGCGCGGCCTGTGGGGAGCGAGCCGCGCGACGCGTGCCCGTCCGCATCCGCGGACAGTCCCTCAGCCTTGCTGCCGCATCAGCTCCGCCAGCAGGTGCTTGTCGCTCGCCTGCGCGACCGCGAGCTCGACCGCCAACCGACCCTGCCGGACCAACCGCGCCATCGACAGCTCGAAGCTGACCATGCCCTCGTTGCGGCCCTTTTGGATCTCGCTTTGGATCTGGTGGCCCCGCAGGTCGCGGATCTTGGTCGCGACCGCGGTGTTCACCAGCAGCTTCTCGTAGGCCGGCACGCGCAGCGGTGGTCGCGTGGCCGGCAGCAGCACCTGCGTCACGACCGCGCGCAGGACCATCGACAGCTGCATGCGGATCTGACCCTGCTGGTGCTCGGGGAACACGTCGACGATGCGATCGAGCGCCATCGCGGCGCTGCCGGCGTGCATGGTCGCGAGCACCAGGTGTCCGGTCTCGGCCGCGGTCAGTGCTGCGGCCGCGGTCTCGCGATCGCGCATCTCGCCGACCAAGATGATGTCGGGACTCTCGCGCAGCGCCGCGCGCAGGCCGGTGGCGAAGTCGGAGACGTGCATGCCGATCTCGCGCTGCTGGATCAGCGCACGCGCGGGCGCGTACTCGTACTCGATCGGATCCTCGAGCGTGATGATGTGCTTGGCCGCGGTGCGGTTGACGTGCTCGAGCAGCGCCACCAACGTGGTCGACTTGCCCGAGCCGGCGGTGCCGGTCACGAGCACGAGTCCCGTGCGGTACTGCACCAGCTCGAGGAAGTCGTCGGGCAGCGACAGATCGCGCAGGGTCGGCACGTCGGTGCGGATCGGACGCAGCGCGATCGAGCTGCCGCCCTGGCGACGGAACAGGTTCACGCGCCAGCGGCGGCCGTGCGCGCCGGCGCGGAGATCGAGCGCGAGGTCGGTGCTGCCACTGCGCTCGAGCTCGACGCGGTGCGCCTCGTCGAGCAGCGGCAGGAAGTCCTCGAGCAGCTCGGCCTCGTCGAGCACGAGCTGGTCGAGCTCGACCAGCTGTCCGCCCACGCGCAGCCGTGCCGCGTGGCCGCTGGCGATGAGCACGTCGGAGGCGTGCTGGGCCTCGGCCTGCGCGAGCACCTGCGACAGCGCGGCGCCCAGGCCCTCGCGGATCGGACTCGCGACCGCGACCGCGTGGATCGGCGCGGCTGCGATCGGCATCGTGCTCGGTGCGGCGGCGTGGATCGGTGGCGGCGCGGCGGCGTGCGGAGCCGGCTCGGGCGCGCGCGCGGCGGGACGCGCCGCGCCGGGCCGGCCGGCTTCGGTGACCGGGCGGAACGTCAGCCGCGCGCCGCTGTGACCCTGCGGCCGATCGGCGACGACGTGGAAGCGACGACCATCCGCGGCGCGGTACTCGGCCTCGACCGTCACGCCGGCCGCGAGCTGATCGCGTTGTTCCGCCGCGAGCACCTCCTCGACGATCATCGCGACCATGTCGGCGTCGAGGTCGGGCATCGACAGCGCGACCTTGCTGCCCTTGCGCTCGAGCACCGGCGGCGCCGCGGCGCGGATCACCAGCCCGGAGGCGGCTTGGGTCTCGATCAGCTTGAGCAACGGGTCGACGATCATCGGTGGCAGGCACAGCGTGCAGCCGACGTGCCGCGGGCGACAACCGCGTCGCCATGCGGTGTCACACAGGCGGAGCCGCCACGCCCGTGGGGCACCGCGTCGCGAACACCCGCGCGCGCGTGACAAATCGGCACGCGACACGGCCACGGGCCCGGCCCGCCGGACTCGCGCGTCAGCTCGGGAACTCGAGGTCGATCGCGAACGGTCCGATCTCGATGCGATCGCCGCGGGCGAGCTGCACGCGCTGCAGCAGCGGTCGGCCGTTCACGCGCACCGAGCCGTCGCCGAACAGCGGACGCAGCTGCGGCAGATCCGGCAGTCCGCTCCACTCGAGCACCGCGTGCACGGGTCGCACGCCGGTGGCGCGCAGCGGAATCTCCACGTCCTTGCCCGCGCCGATGCGATGGCTGCCCGGCAGCAACAACGCTTCGTCGTGACCGCCCCACGGCAGCGTGATGCGCAGCATCGCGGCCACGGCGACGCCGAAGTCGTAGTGCAGGATCGAGCCGAGGCTGTTCGCCAGCACCCCCGCGTTGGCCGGGCGCAGCTCGGGCATCTTCTCGAGGCACTGCAACACCAGCTCACCGAGCGACACGGGCAGCTCGCCCAGGTGCGGGTAGCGATCGAGCGGCACGGGCGGGGTGCTGCGATGGGCTGCGAGCCACGGCACCGGATCGTCGCGCAGGCGATCGCGCACCGCCGAGAACGGCTCTTCGGGGAAGAACAGACAGCGGCCGCTGAGCAGCTCGTACAGCACCACCGCGAGGCTGTAGACGTCGCTCGCGGGCGTGAGCTTGTTGCTGTAGAGCTGCTCGGGTTGGCTGTAGTGCGGCGTGCCGATCAGCAAGCGACCGATGGTCACCTCGCTGCCGATGGTGCCGGAGGTGTCCCACGCGCGCGCGAGGCCGAAGTCGATCACGCGCACGTTGTGATCGGGCTCGACCCAGAGGTTCGCGGGCTTGACGTCGCGGTGCACGATGCCGTGCGCGTGCGCCTCGGCGAGGCCCAGGCACGCCTGGTGCACCATCCACGTCGCCTGCGCCGCGGGCATGGGCTCGTCGAAGTCGTGGAACTCGTCGAGCTGCTGGCCCTCGAGGTAGTCCATGAGGATGAAGACGCGGCCGTCCTCGCCCTGACCCGAGGCGTGCACGCGCACGACGTGGTTGTTGGTCAACGTGCGCAGCACCGCGATCTCGCGCAGCGCCCGGCGGGCCGCGTCGGTGTCGCCGACCGGTCGCAGCGACAGCTTGAGCGCCGCGCCCTGGGGAAAGCCGGGCGCGTGCACGCGATAGACCGCGGCGAAGGCCCCGCGTCCGAGCACTTCGATCACCTCGTAGGCGCCGTAGCGCTCGCCGGGCACCAGCTCGCGATCGTCAGCCACGGTGCTCCTCCAGCCACGCTCGCAACCGCTTCTCGAAGCCACCCGCGCGCCCGCGGACCGGCTCGAGTCGTTCGACGGCGGCGGTCACCAGCGCGCGCGCCCGCGGTGGATCCTGATCCGGCGCGATGAGGATCTGCGCCAGCGCGAACTCGGCGTGCGCGATCGCCAGCGGATCGCCGCCGCGCGCACCCTGGATGACGAGCGCGCGCTCGAGCGGCGCGATGGCATCGGGCATGCGGCCCAGCCGGACCAACGACGCACCGCGACACGCCAGCGGTTCGAGCAGCGCCGGGTCGAACTCGTCGCCGCCCTCGGTGTGGGCCGCGAGCGCGTCGTCGCACAGCTGCAGCGCGCCCGCGAAGTCGTCCTCGTTGAACGCGATCACACCCAGCAGCCACAGCGGCCGCAGGCGCAGCGCATGGAGGCTGGCACCCAGGCTGTCGATGATGTCGAGCGCGCGACGGGCATGCACGCGCGCCTGCTCGGGCCGACCGTCGTACAGCTCGACCTGGGCCAGCAGCTCCTCGCCCGCGGCGTCGGCGTACGAGCCCTCGCCGAACGCCGCACGCAGGCGCGACGTCGCCTCGAGCGCGCGTGGCCGCGCGACCGGAGGGCCCTTGGACAGCAGCTCGAGCATCGCCAACGAGTGTAGCGCGCGCGCGATCGCGGGCAGGTCGGTGTTGCCCGGACGCTCGGCCAGCGCCAGCGCGCGGCGGCATGGCGCGTCGGCCGCGAGCAGCTGCCCCTGCAGGATGAACGACTCGCAGATGTTGACGTAGTTGTCCGACAGCCGCGGATGATCGTCGCCGTAGATCTCGCGGGCCAGCGCCAGCGCCGCCTCGAACTCCTTGCGCGCGACCACGGCGTCGCCCTCGACCAGGGCCATCGCGCCGAGGTTGTTGAGGATGACCGCGCGGCGGTTGGGGAAGCTGCCGGGCGACTCGTCGAGCATCGCGAGCGCGCGCGCGTAGGTCTCGCGCGCGCGTACGCGGTCGTTGGCGCTCTGGCGCACCGCGCCCAGCGTGGCCATGAACTGGCTCGCGCGCGGGATCCTGCCCAGGCGCGCCAGCTCGGTCTCCACGACATCGGCCAGCTGCCGCGCCTCGAGCACGCGGGTCTGGAGCACGCCGATGGCGTACGCGAGGTCGACCCACGCCGCGAGCCGGCCCTCGTCGTCGTGGCCCTGCGCGTGGTGCATCGCGGCGCGGCGGAGCAGCTGCTCGGACTCCTCGATTTCGCCGCGGTCGAGCAACGCTTCGGCCAGCAGCGTCTCGACGTTGCCCTGCAGCGGCGTCCAGCCCAACAGCTCGGTGCGCACGAGCAGCTCGCGCGTGCGTGCGACCCAGTCGGTGCGCCCGCGCTCGCTGTCGAGCGCGATGTACTCGGCCTCGACCGCGAGCACGGCGGCGCGCAGCTCGGGATCGTCCGGCAGCGTGCGCGCCGCGACCAAGCGCTCGGTCTCGTCGCACTCCGCGGGGTTGATCAGATCGTAGATCGCGGCCAAGGCGTCGGCGGCCTCCATGCCCTGGGCCTGCTGCAGCGTCCCGACGCGGCTGCGCAGATCGAGCCGGCGCCGCTCGAGGCAGGCGGTGCGGGCGTCGAACGCCGCGTCGGACTCGCGGCCGTCGCGATAGGCGATGCACGCGCGACTCGCTGCGTTGCGGAAGTCTTCGGCGAAGGTGTCGATGTGTGCGAGCGCGCGGTCGCGGGCGCCGGCCTCGACCGACGAGCTGCGTGCGAGCGCTTCGTCCACGCTCGCGCGCACGGTCGGGTTCCAGATCGCATCGACGTCGGTGCCCGCACCGGCGCACGGATCGGGTGCTGCCACCGCGTCGCTGCCCGTCAGTCGCGAGGCGAGCGCACCCGCGCCGAGCAGACCGATCGCGGCGGTGGCCATGAGCAGGGGCCGCCGCCGTCGCGGCGGTACCAGCTGGGCGATCAGCTCGTGCAGCGATGCGAAGCGCTCCGCGGGCGCGCGCGCCAGCCCGCGCTCGAGCGCGCGGCGGACTCGCTGCGGCACCTTGGACTCGCGGGGGAACGCGCGTCGCTGCCCGCGAGTGACCGCGAAGGCGAGCTCACCGACCGTCGCGCCGGCGAACGGGCGCTCGCCGACCAGTGCTTCCCACAGCGCGACGCACAGCGAGAACTGATCGGAGCGCGCGTCGACCGGGTGGGCGAGGTGTTGCTCCGGGGACATGTACGCCGGCGTGCCGACGATCGCGCCCGCCAGCGTGACCGCGCGATCGAGCCGCCCCGACGCCGTCAGCGGCGTCGCTCGCAGTCGCTCCGCGGTGGTGTCGCCGCTGGGGCGCGCGAGGCCGAAGTCGGTCACGCGCACGCGACCGTCGCGATCGACCAGCACGTTGTCGGGCTTGAAGTCGCGGTGGACCAGGCCGGCGTCGTGGGCGGCCGCGAGCCCGCGCGCGGCATAGACGAAGAACTCGACGACCTCGCTCCACGGCCGCGGGCGCTGCAGCCACTGCGTCAGCGTGGTGCCGTCGACGAACTGCATCGCGATGAAGACCTGATCGCCGATCGAACCCGCGTCGAACACCGTCACGACGTTGGGATGGGTCAGCCGCGCCATGGCCTGGGCCTCGCGCAGCAGCCGTGCGCGCTCGCGCTCGTGGGCCTCGGGATGACCGATGCTGGTCTGCAACACCTTGAGCGCGACCTTGCGATCGAGCTCGGGGTCGTAGGCGGCATAGACCGCGCTCATGCCCCCGCGGCCGATGGGCTCGAGCACGACGTAGCGGCCGAACGTCGCGCCGCGTTCGATGGCCTCGCGCTTGGTCCCGACCGCGTCGGCGAGGGTCTCGCCGGCGAGGCCCAGCTCGGCGCTCGGGTCGCGGGGTTGGGACACGCCGGTCCCATGCTACGCGGAAAATCGTCGCTTCACTCGTCGTCGCCGCGCAGGGCCGCGAGCACCGAGATGTCTTCGAGCGTCGTCACGTCGCCGCGCGGGGCCTGCCCGGTCGCGAGCTCGCCGAGCAAGCGTCGCATGATCTTGCCGCTGCGGGTCTTGGGCAGCGCATCGGCGAAACGGATGCTGTCGGGCCGTGCGAACTTGCCGATCTCGGCGCTGACGTGCTCCGCCAGCGCCTCGCGCACGGCGTCGGTCGGCGCGCGGCCGGCCTTGAGCGTCACGAAGGCCACCAGCGCCTGGCCCTTGAGCTCGTCGGGACGTCCGACCACCGCGGCCTCGGCGACGTCGGGATGGGCCACGAGCACGCTCTCGATCTCGGCGGTGCCGAGGCGATGGCCTGCGACGTTGACGACGTCGTCGACGCGGCCCATGACCCAGAAGTAGCCGTCGGGATCACGGCGCGCACCGTCGCCGGTGAAGTACTTGCCGGGGAAGCGCGAGAAGTAGGTCTCGCGGAAGCGTTCGTCGTCGCCCCACACCGTGCGCAGCATCGACGGCCACGGCTGTTCGATCACCAGGAACCCGCCCTCGTTGGGTGCGGCCTCGGTGCCGTCCTGGCGCAGGATCTTGGGCACGATGCCGAAGAACGGCAGCGTGCACGAGCCCGGCTTGGCCGCGATCGCACCGGGCAGCGGCGCCATCATGATCGCGCCGGTCTCGGTCTGCCACCACGTGTCGACGATGGGGCAGCGGCCGCCGCCGATGACGTCGCGGTACCACATCCACGCCTCGGGGTTGATGGGCTCGCCGACGCTGCCCAGCAGTCGCAGCGACGACAGATCGTGCTTGCGCGGATGCTCGTCGCCCCAGCGGATGAACGCCCGGATCGCAGTGGGGGCGGTGTAGAAGATCGTGACGCGGTGGCGCGCGATCATCTCCCACAGGCGATCGACGTCGGGATGGTTGGGCGCGCCCTCGTACATCAGCACGGTCGCGCGATTGCACAGCGGGCCGTAGACGATGTAGCTGTGACCGGTGACCCAGCCGATGTCGGCGGTGCACCAGTAGATGTCGTCGTCGTGCAGATCGAAGACGTACTTGGTCGTGACGTGCGCGCCGACCATGTAGCCGCCGGTGGTGTGCATCACGCCCTTGGGCTTGCCGGTGGTGCCCGAGGTGTAGAGGATGAACAGCGGGTGTTCGGCCGGCAGCGGCACCGCCTCGAGCTGGCTCGATGCGGTCGCGAGCGCGTCGGTCCACTCGACGTCACGGCCGGGTGACAGCGTGATGGGGTTGCCGGTGCGGCGCAGCACCACGGTGTGCTCGACCGAAGGGCACGAGCGCAGCGCGTGCTCGACGTTGTCCCACAGCGGCACGATCTTGCCGCGGCGCCACGCACCGTCTTGCGTGATGATGAGCTTGGCGCCGGCATCGTTGACTCGGTCGCGCACCGCGTCGGAGGCGAAGCCGCCGAAGATGACGCTGTGCACCGCGCCGATGCGGGCGCAGGCCAGCATCGCGATCACGGCCTCGGGCACCATGCCCATGTAGATCACGACGCGATCACCCGCGGCGATGCCGAGCTTGCGCAGCGCATCGGCGCAGCGGCAGGTCTCGCGCAGCAGCTCGGCGTAGCTGACCCGTCGCACCTCGCCGGGCTCACCCTCCCAGATCAGCGCGGTGCGATCGCCCGCGCCCGCGGCGACGTGGCGGTCGAGGCAGTTGTACGCGAGGTTGGTGGTGCCGCCCTCGAACCAGCGCGCCTTGGGTGGGTCCCACTGCCGGATGGTCTTGGGCGCGTCGAACCAGAACAGCTCGGCGGCTTGCTCGCCCCAGAAGCCCGCGGGATCGTCGATGCTGCGGCGGTACATCGCGGTGTAGGCCTCGAGCGAACCCACGCGCGCAGCCGCGGCGAACTCCCCCGGTGGTGGGAAGACCCGCGTCTCCTTGGACACGCTGACGATGGAACTGGTCATCGCTGGTACCTCGACCTCGTTCGCGCGGCTTACCACAGATCGCGCCGCGCCCCGCTCGGGCGGGGGCGCAGCGGCGCACCGGACGACCCGACGTCTGTCCGGCCCGACCGACCGTTCCCGCACGTGCGGATGCGCGTGCGTCGTCGGCCGCGCGGGCACGCGCGCGGGGTCCTGCTGGCGCCGGCCCCACGGGGCGCGAGCGCCGAAACCGTGTTCGCGTCCACCCAGGCGGCCTGGGCCGCGCGGGCGGCCTGCTGCAACCGCGGCGCGCGACCCGGGCGGACGCGCACGCGTCCGGGGGTGTGTGCGCCCACCGACCCGCGCACCCGGTGAGCGCCCATACCCGCGCATCCGCACGCGCGGCGCCGTCTGGCGAGAGGCGCGAGGCCGGTGTTATCCTGGCCCCGGTCCCGTTCGCCTTCATGCATTCCGCGCCTGGCGTAGAGCGGGGAGGAAGTCAGAGAGAGAGATGTCGAAGAAACTGTTTGTCGGCGGGCTGTCTTGGGGCACCACCGACGATCGCCTGAAGGAGGCCTTCGGGCGCTTCGGCGAGGTCACCGAGGCGAAGATCATCACGGACCGTGAGACGGGTCGCTCGCGCGGCTTCGGGTTCGTGACCTACGCGGACGCAGCCGCAGCCGATCAGGCGATCAAAGAGCTCGATGGCCAGGAGCTCGACGGGCGGACAATCCGAGTGAACGAGGCGCAGAACCAGACCCGCCCGCGTGGTGGCGGTGGCCCGCGTGACTCCGGTCCGCCGCGCAGCTTCGGCGGCGGTGACCGTGGTGGTCCGCGAGACCGCGATCGCGGCGGCGGCGGTGGTGGTGGTGGTCCCGGTGGCGGTGGTGGTCGCGATCGTGATCGCGACCGCGATCGTGACCGCGATCGCGATCGCGACTTCGGCGACTTCGGTGACGACGGCGGTGGCCGTCGCAGCCGCGGCGCGCGTCGCTGATCGCTGCACGAGCACGACGGCCCGCGCAACGCGGACGGGACAGCAGGTACGCGCGCGTGACCTCGGGTCGCGCGCGCGTCGTCGTTTCGCGCGCCGGCGCGGCGTGTGAACCCGTCCTCGTTCGGGCCGCTTCGTGGCTGCGCCGCCGCGGCACGGTTCGCGCGCATCGAACGAACGCCTCGGTCGTGCCGCGCGACGCGTTGGGATCATCGTCGAGCGAGCGGCGCTGGCCATCGGATCACGAAACGCCGTTTCACGGCCGCGATGCGCTGGCGAACGAGCTTCCGCGATCGCAGTGGCCATGCGATCACGACCCGGTGCGCCGCAGGCGTGCCTGGCTTTTTGCCGCGCCGTGACAACGCGCGTACCTTCGGGGTCGAG
>JAIBBS010000033.1 GCA_019694555.1 Nannocystaceae bacterium | reverse complement strand
GACGTCACCGTGATCGCGCTGTGGGCGTCGTACTGCGAGTCGTGTCAGCGCGCGCTGCCGCTGCTCGAGCAGGCCGCGCAGCGCCATCGCGACGCCGCTGGCATCGGCTTCGTCGCGATCGGGGTCGAGGAGTCGGCGGTGGTGCCCCGGGCGCGGGCCAAGCTCGCCGCGCTCGCACCCAGCCTCGCGGGCTACTACGCCGACGAGGCGCGGATGATCGCGCCACTGCTGCCGCGGCGCGACGACGACCGCCCGGTGATCGAGGTGCCGGCGGTGCTGATCATCGATCGCGACGATCGCATCTACACCTTCGAGCAGCCCGATCGCCTCGACGAGCTCGACGCGCTGCTCGCCCGCGCCGCCGCCGGGACCCTGCCGCACCGGCCCAACGACGAGCGCAAGCTCGTGGCCATGGAGGTGCGGCTGGTCGACGGATCGCTGCAGGTCACGCTGACGCGGCTGCCCAGCCGCCGCAGCGCCGCGGTCGATGCCGTGGTGGAGATCGCCGGAGGCTTCGGCGTCGCGGACACCGCGGAGCTGCGCGCCGCCATCGAGGCCCAGCTCGACGCCGGCCGCGTGGTCCTGCCGCTGCCGCCCGCGGCTGGGTGAGCCGCGCGGCCGCGGTCCGGCCCCGCGACGGCGCTCGCGGGCGGGTTGTCACGAACGTGCGCCCCGGCGCGTTGGTCGGGCGATGATGCGACGCCCACGCGGGAGCACGACATGAGCACGGCCGAGAACCTGGAGCTGCCCCGGCTGACCTCGACGCTGCAGGCGGTGACCGTCTATCGCGAGGGCGCGGTGTGTACCCGCGTCGCGGCGCTCGATGCGACCGCGACCGCCGGTGCCACGCGCGTGTGCGTCGGCGCGCTGCCGCTGTGCCTGGTGCCGGGCTCGCTGCGCGCGCGCGTGGTCGAGCCCGGCGGTGCGGCGGTGCTCGACGTGCGCGCGTCGTTCGACGTCGACCTCGGCGCCGAGATCGATCTCGCGGCCGAGCAACGCGCGCTCGAAGACGCCATCGCGCAGCGCGAGGGCC
This sequence comes from Nannocystaceae bacterium, assembly GCA_019694555.1. Taxonomy (GTDB): domain Bacteria; phylum Myxococcota_A; class Polyangia; order Nannocystales; family Nannocystaceae; genus Xiheibacterium. The sequence goes on along the minus strand of JAIBBS010000033.1, from coordinate 55,892 downwards.
TGGTCGTGCGGCTGGCGCGGCTCGACGCCGCGATCGCCGAGCTCGGCGAGCTGGTGCCGCGTTTCCGCGAGCCACCGCGGCGCGAGCCGCCGCGCCCCGCCGCGGTCGCGACCATGCTGGCGCTGGGCGATCTCGTGGATGCCCGTGCCGACACGCTCGCGGCCGAGCGCCGCAGCCTGCGTCGCGAGCTCGACGATGCGCAGGAGCGCGAGCGCCTGTGTCAGCGACGTCTGGCCGAGGCTTCGACCGCCGCGCGCACGCAGCGGGCCAAGGTCGCGCGCGCGGCCGTGGTCACGCTCACCGGTCCGATCGCGCAGCCGTGCACGCTGGCGATCGACTACCAAGTCCCCGGCGCGCGCTGGGTGCCCAGCTACCAGCTCGCGCTCGACGATCGCGGCGGTGGCTCGCTGACCATGCGCGCTGCGATCGCGCAGGCCACCGGCGAGGACTGGACTGCGATCGCGCTGTCGCTGTCGACCGCGTCGCTGTCGCGTCGCACCAGCGTGCCCGAGCTGCAGTCGCGTCGCATCGGACGCAAGCAGCCCGAGCCGCCGCGCGCAGGTTGGCGCGAGCCGCCGCCGGGCCTCGAGGGGCTCTTCGCCGACTATGATGGTTTCGCGGCCAGCGATCCCACGCGCCGCACGACCAACGCCGGCAGCATCGGCGCGAGGCCGCCGCTTCCCGCGGCACCGCCGATGCCGCCGCCGCCGGCCGCACCGCCGCCGGTACCGATGATGGCGGCGCCCGCCGCTGCGCCGGCGGCCTTGCTCGCTGGCATGCCCGGTGGCGTGCCGATGCCGCAGCCGATGGCGCGACGCAGTGCGCCCGCACCGGCAGCCGAGCAGGCTGCGTCGACCGGCATGTTCGCGTCGCTGTCGCGCGCCGAGCCCAGCCGCGGCGGGGGCGGTGCCGCGTTCGACGGCGCGATGGCCGAGCTCAGCGACGAGGGCGGTGCCGATCTCGAGCTGCCAGGCCTGCCGCCCGCGCCTTCGCCCGACGCGAACCTGCTCGACTACGGCGGACTGCAGCTGGCGGGCCTCGACGACGAGGCGCGCCGCGGTCGGCTGGTGCCCGCGCCCGCGATCGCAGTCGCACTGGCGCTCGCGACCCGCGTGCGCGTGCAGGTCGACATGGTCGCGACCGCGGTCGTCACCGCCGAACGCATCGCCGGCGCGGTCGCGATGGTCGAGCTGCCGCGCGACTGCCTGCCGGTGTCGGCGCAGGATCGCTTCGACTACCGCTACGACTGTCGCGGTCCCGTCGACGTCGCCGCGACGGGACGCTGGATCACGGTGCCGGTCGCCGACTGTGCCGTGACGGCCACGCCGCTGCTGGTGTGCGTGCCCGCGGTCGAGCCGCAGGTGTATCGCACGCTCGAGCTGGTCAACGCCTCGCCGCGCGCGCTGCTGCCGGGCCCGGTCGACGTGGTCGCCGCGGGCCAGTTCCTGCTCACCACCAGCCTGCCCGCGATCCCACCGGGCGGCCGCGGTCGACGGCTGGGCCTGGGCGTGGAGGAGGCGGTCAAGGTCGCCCGCAACACCCGCTACGAGGAGACCACCGGCGGGATCTTCGGTGGCCAGAGCGTGCTGCCGCACACCATCGAGATCGAGCTGGCGAACCGGCTCGCGCGCGCGGTCGACATCGAGGTGCTCGAGCGCGTGCCGGTGGTCGATGCCAACGAGAAGGACCTCAAGATCGAAGAGCACGACGCCACGCCCGCGTGGCAGGAGATCGAGGGGCCCCACGACGGCGTGGTCGTGCACGGCCTGCGACGCTGGCGGGTGGCGGTGGCCGCAGGCGCCACCACCACCTTGGTCGCGAAGTACAGCATTCGCATGCCCGGCGATCGCATGCTCGTCGGCGGGAACCGCAGGAGCTGATCATGGTCACCACCACGTTGCCGGTTCGCAAGGTGCTCGTGCTCGAGGATCGCGCCCAGGTCGAGCGCAGCGGCACCATCACGCTGGCCGCGGGCGAGCGCGAGGTCGAGATCACCGGCCTGTCGCTGCTCGCGGTCGATCGTTCGCTCGAGGTCGCGGCACAGGGCGCGACCGTGATCGACGCGCGGCTGCATCGCCGCTGGCGGCGCAAGCCCAAGGGCGGGCTGTTCGAGGACGCCAGCGCCCTGCGTCGCGAGGTCGATGCGCTCGCGCGCACGCTGGTCGAGCGCGAGGATGCGTTGGAGCGCGTGCGCATGCGCCTGGCCTCGCTGGCGATCGCCCGCGCCGACGTGTTGCGCGACATCGGCGAGTCCGCCGGTGCCGGCGGCGAGGGCCGCGAGCGCTGGTCGCAACAGCTCGACGCGCTCGATGCCGCGGCGCGCGAGGCCGACGAACGCATGCTGGTGGCGCGTCGGGCCCATCGCGACACCGAACAAGCGCTGCACCAGGCCCGCGCCGCGCTCGCCACCGCCGAGACGCCCGAGGCCGATCGCGAGTGCCTGCTGCGCCTGTCGCTGCAGGGCGAGGGCCCGGTGACGCTGCGCGTGCGCTACCAGGTCGCGTGCGCGGCGTGGCGTCCGGCGTATCGCGCGCGCCTGCGCGGCGGCACGGTCGAGCTCGAGCACGAGGCGGTGGTGTGGCAGCGCACCGGCGAGGACTGGGACGACGTCGAGCTGTCGTTGTCGACCGCGCGTCCGACCCTGGGCACCACGCCGCCGCAGCTGGTCGAGGATCGGCTCCGCACGCGCGCCAAGCAGCAGATCGAGAAGCAGGCGGTCGAGGTCGCGATCCGCGAAGTCACCATCGCCACCACCGGCGCGGGTGCAGGCGACGAGCTGCCCGGGCTCGACGACGGCGGCGAGGCGCGGCTGTTGCCGGTGCCCGGTCGCGCGGGCGTGCCCAGCGATGGCCAGCCCCACCGCGTGCCGCTGGGCGGCTTCGTCGCCGAGGCCGAGGTCGAGACCCGCTGCGCGCCCGAGCTCGGACCGCAGGCCTGCGTGGTCGCGCGCTTCGTCAACGGCGCCGGCCGACCGCTGCTCGCGGGGCCGGTCGACGTGCTGCGCGACGCCGGCTACGTCGGTCGCACCGAGCTGGGCTTCGTCGCCGCCGGCGAACGCGTCGAGCTGGCGTTCGGCAGCGAGGACGGCGTCGCGATCGCGCGCGAGGTCGAGCTGACCCGCGACGTGTCGCGGCTGTCGGGCAAGCAGACCCAGCGCACGCTCGTGACGCTGTATGCTTCCAACGCCACGCCGGTGGCCAAGACGGTGATCGTGCACGAGCGCCTGCTGGTGTCCGAGGTGAAGGAGGTCGAGGTCGAGCTGCTGCCCAAGCAGTGCGATCCGGCGCCGCGCGGGGTCGACCGCGACGGCATCGCGCGCATCGAGCTGGTGCTGCCGCCCGGGGGTACGCGCACCGCGACCTTCGCGTGGGAGCTGGTCGCCGCGGGCAAGGTCGCAGGACTGACGTGACGATCCTGAGCGCACGCGGCATCCGCCGCAGTCACGGCATGCGCGAGGTGCTGCGCGACGCCGCGGTCGCGATCGCGGCGGGCGAGCGCGTGGGCATGGTCGGGCGCAACGGCGCCGGCAAGAGCACGCTGGCGCGGATCCTCGCCGGCGCGGAGGCACCCGACGCCGGCGAGGTCGTCGCGCGCACGGGCCTGCGCGTGGGCTACCTCGAGCAGCAGCCGCACTTCGCACCGGGCCTGCGCGCCGGCGATGCGGTGCTCGCCGGACTCGACGCGTGGCAGGACGCGATCGCACGGCACGAGGCCGCCACCGCCGCGCTCGCGCAGGCGCACGGCGATCACGGCGCGCTCGCGCACGCCCAGGCCGAGGCCGCCGCGCGCGTGGAGGAGCTGGGCGGCTGGGATCTGCGCCACGCCGCCGCGAGCGTGCTGGGACAGCTGGGCATCGCCGACGCGGACGCCGAGGTCGCGCGCATGAGCGGCGGCGAGCAGCGCCGCGTCGCGCTCGCGCGCGTGTTGGTGGCGTCACCCGACGTCGCGATCCTCGACGAGCCCACCAACCACCTCGACATCGCCGCGATCGAGTGGCTCGAGACCTGGCTGACGCAGCGCTTCCGCGGTGCACTGTTGATGGTGACCCACGATCGCTACCTGCTCGATCGCGTGGTCGACCGCACGCTCGAGGTCGAGGACGGCCGCGTGTTCGACTACGAGGGCGGCTGGGGCGACTACCTCGAGGCCAAGGCCGAGCGCACCGCCCACGCCGACCGCGTCGAGGCCAACCGGCGCAACTTCCTGCGGCGCGAGCTCGAGTGGCTGCGGCGGCAACCCAAGGCGCGCACGACCAAGTCGCGCGCGCGGGTCGATCGCGTGGTCGCGGTGGCCGAGCGCGCCGCGCCCAAGCTCGAGCGCAACGTCGAGCTCGCCACCGCGAGCGTGCGCAGCGGCAACATCGTGCTCGAGGCCGAGGCCATCGACGTCGTGCGCGGCGAGAAGCGACTGGTGCGCGAGCTGACGCTGCGGCTGTCGCCCGGCGAGCGCGTGGGCCTGGTCGGCCCCAACGGCTGCGGCAAGACCAGCCTGCTGCAGACGCTGCTGCTGCAGACGGCGCCGGCGGCGGGGCAGGTCCGCCACGGCAAGAACACGCAGGTGACGTTCCTCGATCAGCTGCGCAGCCGCCTGCGCGACGACGCGTCGGTGTTCGACAACGTCGTGGCCGACCGTGGCGAGATCGAGATCGCGGGCCAGACGCTCGACGGCTTCGGCTACCTCGAACGGTTCCTGTTCCCGCGCAGCGACCAGCGCAAGCTCGTGGGCACGCTCTCGGGCGGTGAGCGGGCCCGCGTGGCGTTGGCGCGGGCGCTGCGGGATCCCGCCAACCTGGTCGTGCTCGACGAGCCCACCAACGATCTCGACGTCGACACGCTCGCGGCGCTCGAGCAGGCCCTGGTCGAGCACGCCGGCACCGTGCTGGTGGTGACCCACGACCGGTGGTTTCTCGATCGCATCGCCACCAGCATCCTCGCGTTCGAGGGCGATCGCGTGGTGCAGCACGCCGGCGGCTACTCCGAGTGGGTCGCGCGCCGGGCCGCGGCCGCGCCGGCGCCGACGCCCGTGCGCGCGACCCCGGCCAGCACGCCCAAGCCCGCCGCGCCGGCCAAGCCCGCGCGCACCGGGCTCAGCTTCACCGAGCGGCACGAGTTCCAGGGGCTGCTCGAGCGCGTCGACGCGGCCGAGCAGGAGGTCGCGCGCCTGACCGCGCTGCTCGAGTCGCCCGAGTTCTTCGCGCAGCCCGAGCCGCGCCAGCGCGAGTTCTTCGCCCAACTCGAGGCCGCGCGGGCCGAGGCCGCGCGGCTGGGCGCGCGTTGGACCGAGCTGGCCGAGCGCGACGCGGGCTGACGCGGCTGCGTTATGCTCGCGGCCGTCCATGCCGCGCTTCGCCGATTGCTCCCGCCCGACCTCGATCGCCGCGCTGTCCGAGCTGCAGCGCGAACAGCTGCGCGCCTACGCGGCAGTGCGCGAGCCCGGGCTCGAGGATCCCGGCGCGGGCTTCGGCACCGCGCGCCTGCGTGGGCTCGAGATCTGGCAGGTGCTCGACGACGCCGGCGCCAAGCGCTTCGAGGCGTGGGTGCACGACGTCGACGCCGGCGCCGTGTTCGCGGCCGACGGGCGCCTTGTCGGCACCATCGAGCAGTTCTCGCTGCGCAGCAGCGATGCGGCGGCGTGGGACTTCGTCGCCACGGCCGCGGCCGCGACCACGTTCGCGGACGACGACGCCGGCGCGATCAGCTGGGTCCGCGACGACGCCTGAGAGAACTTTGGCGAATGCTGACGGGCTCTCGTCGCGGAGCTCGTGCGCCAGCGACCCAGCGGTCCGGCGCCGGTTCACGCGCGCGGCAACACGCCGCGCGCACGGAAATCGGCGTACACGTCCGCGACGGTCTCGGCCAGCGGCCGCGCCTCGTGGTCGAGCTCCGCGATCGCGCGGCCGCTGTCGATGCGACCGGCCCGCAGCGCGTGCAGCGACTCGCCGGTGTACAGCGGCTCGCGGCCGGTGGTGCGGCCGTAGCCGTCCATGAACGGCGCGCCGACGCGCGCGAGCCACATCGGCACGGTCACGCGCGGTGACCGGCGCCCCGAGCTCGCGGCCGCGGTCGCGGTGACCTGACCGACGGTCGCGTAGTGGCCACCCACGAGGTAGTTCTCGCCGTCGCGCCCGACCGCGGCCGCGCGCAGCGTGGTCGCGACCAGATCGCGCACGTCGACGAAGTCGAAGCCACCCTCGATCAGCGCGGGGATGTGGCCCCGCGCGAGCGCGAGGAAGAACCGGCCCATGCGCGAGGGCTTGAAGTCCAGCGGGCCGATCACGCCGGTGGGGTTGACGATCACGTGCGAGACGCTGCCCGCCAGCGCCGAGCGCACCGCGTGTTCGCCCATGGCCTTGCTGCGGTTGTAGAAAGGATCGCTGGGCTTGGGCCGCGGCGCGTGCTCGTCGATGGCGCCGGGGCGGTGGTCGAGATCGAAGGCGTGGCACGAGCTCATGTGCACGAACCGGCGCACCCCCGCGTGACGGGCCGCGCTCGCGACCATGCCCGCGCCCTCGACGTTGACGCGCGCGACCTGGCCGCCGCGATCGCCGAGGATCGAGATGGTCGCGGCGAGATGGAACACGGTGTCGATGCCAGCCATCGCGCGCTCGAGGCTGTCGCGATCGTTCACGTCGCCACGCACCTGCTGCAGCGGCAGGCCCTCGACCGCGGCGGTGTCGCCGCGCACGAGCACGCGCACGTCGTCGCCGCGGGCCAGCAGCGCGCGCACGAGGTTGCCGCCGACGTGGCCGCTCGCGCCGGTCACCAGGATCGTCACGGCGCCACCCCGAGGCCGAAGCCGTCGTGCAGCACCCGCAGCGCCAGCTCGCCGTAGCGCTCGTGCACGACCACCGAGATCTTGATCTCCGATGTCGAGACCATCTGCACGTTGATCGACTCGGCCGCCAGCAGCGCGAAGGCCTTGGCCGCGACGCCGGCGTGGGTGCGCATGCCCAGGCCCACGATCGAGATCTTGCAGATCTCGCGGTCGGTCGAAAGGCTCGGCACCTCGCCGCCCATGGTCTGACCCGCGAGCGCCGCGGCGGCGCGGTCGAGCTCGGCCTCGGGCACCGTGAAGGTGACGTCGGTGCGCCCGCCCGCGCCGGTGTTCTGGATGATCATGTCGACCACGATGCCCAGCTCCGCCATGATGCGGAAGATCGTCGCGACCACGCCGGGTACGTCGGGGACGCCCGTGAGCGTGATCTTGCCCTCGTTGCGCTCGAGCGCGACCCCGGACACCTGCACCGATTCCATCTGTGGTTCCTCCGGCACGATCATGGTGCCTGGGCGATCGTCGAAGCTCGTGCGCACGTGCAGGCACACGCCGTGGCGCATCGCGAGCTCGACGCTGCGGATCTGCAGCACCTTGGCGCCCTGACCCGCGAGCTCGAGCATCTCCTCGAAGCTCAGGCGATCGATCTTGCGCGCGGTCGGGACCACGCGCGGGTCGGTGGTGTAGACGCCGTCGACGTCGGTGAGGATCTCGCACACGTCGGCGCGCAGCGCCGCCGCGAGCGCGACCGCGGAGGTGTCCGAGCCGCCGCGGCCCAGCGTCGTGACGTCGCCGCGATCGTCGGTGCCCTGGAAGCCCGCGCACACCACGATGGCGCCGTCGTCGAGCTCGCGCTGCATCCGTGCGGCGTCGATGCCGAGGATGCGCGCGCGACCGTGGCTGCGATCGGTCAGCAGGCCCAGCTGCGCGCCGACCAGCGACAGCGCGCGGCCGCCCGCGTCCTGGATCGCCATGGCCAGCAGCGCTGCGCTCTGGCCCTCGCCGGTCGCGACCAGCTGATCGAGCTCGCGCTCGTGCTCGGGCGTGCGCTTGGCCGGCGCGACGTAGGGCCCGCGCGAGGCCTGCGGCGCGTCGCCCGGCTGTACCAGCGCGTTGGCCAGCGCGATGAGGCGGTTGGTCTCGCCGGCCATCGCCGAGACCACGACCACCAGGCGATGGCCCTGCGCCGCGGTCGCGAGGCAGCGCGCGGCGCAGTGCCGGATCCGCTCCAGCGTGGCGACCGACGAGCCGCCGTACTTCTGCACCACCAGCATCGCGTCGCGCTCGCTCACGGATCGACGCGGACGACGCGGTTGCCGAAGCCGTCGGTGAAGTAGAGCTTCGCGTCGGGTCCGACCGCGAGGCCCATGATCGCCTGCGCATCCGTGCTCATGCGCCCCAGCTCGTTGCCGTCGAGGTCGAACGCGACGATCTCGCCGGTGGCGGCGTCGGACACCAGCAGCCGACCGTCGTGCAACGCCAGGCCCGAGGGTTGCTGCAGCCCGCCGCCGACCAGCGGCTCGAAGGTCGCGCCGTCGTAGCCGCTGTACTCGGTCGCGCCGTCCCAGTTGTTGGGCAGTGGGCCGTTGCTGGCACCGCTGTCGATGTCGAGCCACATCACGCGCCCGGTGCCGGTGTCGGCGATGTACAGCCGGCGACTGTCGGGATCGAGCACGAGGTGGCCGGGGATCTCGGGCACGCGCGTCACCACGGCGTTGAGGTAGCGGCGGATCACACCGTCGGCGTGGCTGGCCCCACCGGGTCCGTGATCCATCTGGAAGTCGTAGCGCACGATGTGGCCGTTGCCGCCGTCGAACGCCCAGTAGACGTTGTCGGACTCGTGCGCGATGCCCATGCACAGCGGGCTCTGGTGCAGCATGTCGAGGTGGCTGCCCTCGAGCGGGTTGGGCGGGAAGTCCTGGTTGACCGCGGCGAAGATGTCGAGATCGGCCGACCACAGCGTCGGGCCCATGAAATCGTCGGGGCGCTGGGGGCCCACGTTCCAGTCGTCGCGCGATTCCTGACACGACGAGAAGCGATTGCCCACGCCGAACGCGAGCGACGACACGTACGACATGAAGTGCTGGCCGTAGGCGTCGACGCGGACCTCGGCGGTCTGCGACGGCAGGCCGGGGTCGGTGATGATCACGACGCCGTGGATCGCACCGTTGACGACCCACAGCTGCTCGGGGTGCTCGGGCGCGAACTCGAGGTCGCGCGGCACCGCGAGCCCGTGGTCCGCGGTCGCGATGTCGACCAGCGTCGCGCCGAACTCGGGTACGTCGGAGCCGGCCCCGGTGGTGCTGCTGCCACCGTCGCTCGAACCCGAGTCCGCCGCGGTCGAGCTGCCGCTGCCGTCGTCCTCGCTGCTGCCGGGCGCGCTGGTGCTGCCGCCCGTGCTCGCGTCCGCGGCGTCGTCGCCCGCGTCGTCGCCGCCACACGCCGGCATCAGCAGGAACACCCAGAGCGGCAACGAGGTGCGGGGACGCAGCGACATCGGGGGGCGACGCTACTTCAGCGGGCCGCGGGCGCGCAACCGCCCCGGATTGCAGGCTCGCGCGCGCCACCGCGACGATTTCGTGCCGCGGTCGCAATCGTCGGCGACGCGCGGTGCACAGACGACTCCGACGCTCACCGGGCGCAGCGAAGGATCTGCGGGTGTGATCGCGCTGTCACGGTGCTCGGCGCACCCTCGCCCATGCTACGCTGGCGGCCTGTCATGATTGGCTTGGTTCGACGCGCGACGATGCGGTGCAGCATCGCGCTGCTGGGCAGCGCCGGCGCGTGTGGGGAGGCTGGCGGCGTGTTGGGCGACGCGTTGACCGGGCTCGAAGGCACCGGCGGCGAGGGTGCGGGCACCGACTCGGCGAGCGCGAGCGCGGGCGACACCGGTGAGCCGCCGCCGCAGGACGAGGGCGAGGGCGATTTCCGGGTGCCGCGGGCGAGCGGGCGCTTCGTGTACAGCGCATCGACGGTGAGCGATTCGGTGGCGGTGATCGATTCGTCGAACCTCGCGATCGACGTGGTCGCGGTGGGTCGCGGGCCGACGGTGGTGGTGCCGATCGCGGGCGGCGGCAGCGACGAGGGTCGCGTCGCGGTGCTGGATCAGGGCAGCAACGATCTCGCGCTGCTGGCGACGACGTCGGATTTCACGACCGCGGTGACGGTGCGCGAGGTGACCGCGGGTGCCAACAATCTCGCGGTGAGCCCCGACGGTGCGTACGTGTTCGTGTACCACGACGTGGACGGGCCCGAGGCGCAGGGGCCGGGATCCGATCAAGAGCTGACGGTGCTGGCGGTGGCGAGCGACGCGAGCCACGCGATGACGGTCGGCGCGCATCCGCGCGAGGTGGTGTTCTCGAGCGACGCGATGCGGGCGTACGTGATCACCGACGACGGGGTGAACGTGGTGCCGCTGGACGCGTTGGGCATGCTCGACAAGCCCGACGTCATTCCGGTGGTCAGCGATCCTGCGGTCGATCCGAGCACGGTCGAGGTGCACGTCGCGGCGGATCGCGACGTGGCGCTGTCGCGCGTGGAGGGCGAGCGGGAGATCGTGGCGACGGATCTGGTGACGCGGGCGCAGTACGCGTTCTCGCTGCCCGACATCCCGACGGATCTGGACCTCGCCCAGGACGGGAGCTTCGCGATCCTGACGACGCCGAGCGTGCACGGCAGCCGCTTCTACGAGCTGCCGCTGCCGGTGGACGGCAGCACGACGCCGCAGCCGTACGGGCTGCCGAGCGAGTACGTGGGGCTGGCGCAGCTGTCCCCGCAGGGCGACGCGCTGGTGCTGTACTCGCGCGTGAATCCCTTCGGCGACGAGGCCCCGGCTGCGCCGGGGCTGCAGGCGAACCGAGGCGGCGTCGCGGGCGGGAGCACCGGCGGCAGCAGCGGCACCGCGGGTGGCAGCAGCAGCGGCAGCAGCAGCAGCGACGGCAGCAGCAGCGACGGCAGCAGCAGCAGCGGTGGCGGCGACACGGGCCCATCGCCCGACGAGGACCCTCGTCAGCGCGTGAGCCTGGTGCGGCGCGACGAGACCGGCGCGTGGGGCGAGGCGGTCACGCTGTTCGTCGACGATCCGATCGCGACCGTCGGCATCGCCCCCGACGGCAACGACGCGATGCTGCTGCACGAGGCGTCGACGACGGTCCAGCCGGCGTGGTCGTACACGCTGGTCGATCTGAGCAAGCCGTTCCCGGTCAAGAAGCGGCAGATGACGGAGGCGTCGCCGGGCCCGGTGTTGTTCACGCCCGAAGGCGACCGCGCGCTGGTGCTGCTGCGCGACGACGAGCAGGGCGTGCAGCGGATCGACCTGGTCGATCTGCGCACGTTCATCGTCGACGCGCTGGAGCTGGGCTCGCCGCCCGAGGGCGCCGGTTACGTCGACGCGACCGACAAGGCCTTCGTGTCGCAGGAACATCCCACCGGACGCATCACCTTCGTGGCCGCGGACGGCTCGATCGAGACCGTCACCGGCTTCCGCCTCAACGACGCGGTCAAGGACTGATCCCATGCTGCGCGGGCACCTGGTCACCACGAAACGCATTCGACACGCGACGATGTGTGGCAGCCTCGCGCTGCTGGGCAGCACGGCCGCCTGCATCCTGGCCAAAGACGACAGCGCGGCGACCAGCCTCGACGGCGCCGGCGACGAGGGGGTGAGCTCGCTGTCCTCGGGCGCCAGCGCGAGCGCGAGCGCGAGCGCGGGCGACACCGGTGAGCCGCCGCCGCAGGACGAGGGCGAGGGCGATTTCCGGGTGCCGCGGGCGAGCGGGCGCTTCGTGTACAGCGCATCGACGGTGAGCGATTCGGTGGCGGTGATCGATTCGTCGAACCTCGCGATCGACGTGGTCGCGGTGGGTCGCGGGCCGACGGTGGTGGTGCCGATCGCGGGCGGCGGCAGCGACGAGGGTCGCGTCGCGGTGCTGGATCAGGGCAGCAACGATCTCGCGCTGCTGGCGACGACGTCGGATTTCACGACCGCGGTGACGGTGCGCGAGGTGACCGCGGGTGCCAACAATCTCGCGGTGAGCCCCGACGGTGCGTACGTGTTCGTGTACCACGACGTGGACGGGCCCGAGGCGCAGGGGCCGGGATCCGATCAAGAGCTGACGGTGCTGGCGGTGGCGAGCGACGCGAGCCACGCGATGACGGTCGGCGCGCATCCGCGCGAGGTGGTGTTCTCGAGCGACGCGATGCGGGCGTACGTGATCACCGACGACGGGGTGAACGTGGTGCCGCTGGACGCGTTGGGCATGCTCGACAAGCCCGACGTCATTCCGGTGGTCAGCGATCCTGCGGTCGATCCGAGCACGGTCGAGGTGCACGTCGCGGCGGATCGCGACGTGGCGCTGTCGCGCGTGGAGGGCGAGCGGGAGATCGTGGCGACGGATCTGGTGACGCGGGCGCAGTACGCGTTCTCGCTGCCCGACATCCCGACGGATCTGGACCTCGCCCAGGACGGGAGCTTCGCGATCCTGACGACGCCGAGCGTGCACGGCAGCCGCTTCTACGAGCTGCCGCTGCCGGTGGACGGCAGCACGACGCCGCAGCCGTACGGGCTGCCGAGCGAGTACGTGGGGCTGGCGCAGCTGTCCCCGCAGGGCGACGCGCTGGTGCTGTACTCGCGCGTGAATCCCTTCGGCGACGAGGCCCCGGCTGCGCCGGGGCTGCAGGCGAACCGAGGCGGCGTCGCGGGCGGGAGCACCGGCGGCAGCAGCGGCACCGCGGGTGGCAGCAGCAGCGGCAGCAGCAGCAGCGACGGCAGCAGCAGCGACGGCAGCAGCAGCAGCGGTGGCGGCGACACGGGCCCATCGCCCGACGAGGACCCTCGTCAGCGCGTGAGCCTGGTGCGGCGCGACGAGACCGGCGCGTGGGGCGAGGCGGTCACGCTGTTCGTCGACGATCCGATCGCGACCGTCGGCATCGCCCCCGACGGCAACGACGCGATGCTGCTGCACGAGGCGTCGACGACGGTCCAGCCGGCGTGGTCGTACACGCTGGTCGATCTGAGCAAGCCGTTCCCGGTCAAGAAGCGGCAGATGACGGAGGCGTCGCCGGGCCCGGTGTTGTTCACGCCCGAAGGCGACCGCGCGCTGGTGCTGCTGCGCGACGACGAGCAGGGCGTGCAGCGGATCGACCTGGTCGATCTGCGCACGTTCATCGTCGACGCGCTGGAGCTGGGCTCGCCGCCCGAGGGCGCCGGTTACGTCGACGCGACCGACAAGGCCTTCGTGTCGCAGGAACATCCCACCGGACGCATCACCTTCGTGGCCGCGGACGGCTCGATCGAGACCGTCACCGGCTTCCGCCTCAACGACGCGGTCAAGGACTGATGGCGATGACGCAGCACACCCTCCTTCTCCACCGCTGGCTCGCGCTCGCGGGCCTCGCGGCCGCCGCCTGCGGTGCCGATCCCTACGATCTCCACTTCGAGGTCGGCGAGCCGCTGGGCACGCGCGACGCCGTGGTCTGGGCCGAGCAGGCACACCAGGAGCTGCTGATCGCGCGCCCGGCCGCGGACGACGAGACCGTCGACGTGATCCACGTGCCGGTCGGCGACGACCGATCGCGGATCCTGTGGACTGCGACCACGCGCGATCGCGGCGACGTGCTCGCGCTGGTGGTGCCCGCGAACGACAAGATCGAGGACGTCGAAGAGCGACTCGTGCGCGTCGCCGGCGACGGGGACGGCGAGCCGGTATCACTGCCGGTCAAGGCGCCGTTCTCCTCGATCGCGCTGGGCCCCGATGGCAAGCGCGCGGTGCTGCACTTCGCGGGCGGCGCGGGCACCGACGTGCTGCAGAACGCCAACCAGGTCGCGCTGGTGGATCTGTCCGACGACAGCGCGCGCGACCTGACGCTCAACGGCTTCGGCGGCCGCCTCACCTCGGTGCAGTTCCCGTCCAGCGACGGCGCACCGGTCGCGGTCGGCGGCAGCGCACGCGAGATCATCGCGTTCCTCGCCGACGGCGAGGTCGTGCTGGTCGACGCCGCCGATGCCGATCTCGATCAGGTCGCGGTGCGGTTCTTCCCCGACGTGACCTTCTCACCGCGAGCGACCCTGCTGCGTCCCGGCAACGAGCGCTTCGCGTCGCCGGTGCTGTTCCTGCGCGCCGACGCGAGCACCGACGTCGCGATGCTGACGCTCGTCGATCGCCCCGATCCGGCGAGCGGCGCGTCGGGCTTCTCGGCCCAGGTCAGCCTGGTGCCGGTGGGTCTGGGCGCGGCCGACTTCACGCTGCACGACAGCGAGAGCGTGCCGTACCTGGTCACGGTCTACGGCAGCGCGCTGTCGTTCATCGACATCCGCACGCAGCAGGGCTTCACCGTCGCGCTCGAGGGCGAGGCCTCGCGGCTGCTCCTGCGCACCGAGCAGGGCGCGACCGGTCCGCGACCGCAGCTGGTCGCGTGGGCGCCCGGCAGCCGCATCCTCCATCGCCTCGATCTCGACGGCATCGAGGACGCGCTGGGGCGACGGCCCGAGCGGCTCACGATCGAGACCGGCGTCGAACAGCTGGTGCAGCTCGACAACGACCGCGTGCTGATCGGCTCGGGCACGTCGCTGTACGTCGTCGACTTCCCGCGCAGCCAGGTCACGCCGCTCACCTCGATGGTGCCGTACGACCCGGCCTCGTCGGCGCTGCAGGATGATCGTCTGCTGCTGGGCACGCCGGGGCAGTCGTGGCTCAGCACCGTCGACCTGCTCACGCTCGATCCGGAGTCCATGGTGCTCGACCATCCCATCGCCGCGTTCTTCTACCTGCCGGGTCCGGCCCGCCTCGCGGTCGTGCACGACGATCCGATGGGCTTGCTCACGATCACCGACGCCGCCGCGCCCTCGCGCGCGCAGAGCGTGTCGGTGTGGGGCGTGTTCCACGACGCACTGCTGGAGCGCCGGCCATGATCGCAGTGGGCAGCATCGTATTCGTCTCGTTGCTCGCGGCGCCGTCGGAGCCGGAGCCCACGCCGACTCCGAGCGCCGTCGCGCCCGCGCTCGCACCGACGCCGATCGAGCCGGTCGCGGTCGAGCCGGCGACGCCGCGCAGCAAGCTGCCCGGCCGTGGCCCCGATCCCGCGCCGACGCCCGCGGTCGCGCCGGTGGAGTCGACGCCCGCGGCCTTCGACGAGGCTCCGCTCGCACCGTCGCCGTCGCGCGAGGCCGAGCCCGCGACCGCGCCCGCGCCCGCGCCGGTGCATCGTCGACGCCAGCGACCGCCGCGCGCGATCCGCTGGCGCGTGGATCCGTTCCTCGATCTCGGCACCATGCGCACGACCGATCCGGGCTACCGCGCGCTCGACGACGGTCCCAACCTCGTGCAGTTCGGCGCCGGCATCCGCGTCGACGCGCGCGTGCGCGGCCCGCTGTTCCTCGGCGGCGGCGTGCGCTACGGACTGGGGCGCGGCAGCGGCTATGCCTACCAGTCGCTCAGCACCGACATCACGATGCACGAGCCGCGCGCGCTGCTGCGTGCCTCGGTGGTGCTGCTCGAGGGCCTCGACGTGGTCGCGCAGCTCGAAGGCGGCGCCGCGTTCGCGCGCTCGTACCTCGATGCGTGGGCCGACAGCGAGTCGTGGGAGAGCAGCTACAGCTCCGGCGTCGCGCGGGGCGTGCTCGGGGTCTTCGACGCGAAGGCGGGCTTGAGCCTGTATCTGCCCAAGCAGTGGCTCGCGGCCCGTGGTGCCGCGCGTGTGACCGCCGGCTTCGAGTTCCTGCTCGGCTACGGCTACCGCTCGAACTTCCACCTGCGCCCGGTTCGCGACGATGCCGACGGCATCCGCGTGGTCGGGGCCGACCTCGGCAGCGTGGCCGTGCGCGGCCTGGTGTGGTCGACCGGCCTGTTCGTGCGCTTCATGTAGCGGGCGGCGTGGCCTTGACGATGAGGTAGTGCAGCGGCGCGTCGTCGCGTTCGTTGACCAGCTCGAGTCGCGCGCCCAGCGGCAGGTACACCACGGCGCCGGGACCGAAGGGGATCTTGCGTCCATCGACGCGCGCCTCGCCGCAGCCCGAAAGGCCGATCACCAGCTCGGCGTCGTGCTGTTGGTGGTGCGCACCGATCGATCCCGACTCGGCCAGCTCGCACGCGAGCACGGCGCGAAACGGCGAGGCCGCCGCCGCGCCGAGCAGGTCCCACACCAACACGGTGCCGCTGCCGCCGAAGAGCGCCTCGCGCACGCTGGGAGTTCCGCGACCGAGCTGCATCGCACCAGGGTACCTGGCGATCGCCGCTTGCGGGTACAGTGAGCCCCTCGTCATGCGCCGCCTCGCCACCTCGCTCGCCGTCACGCTCGCCGCCGCCTGCCACCACGACGCGGACGCGGACGACGGTGACGACGGCAGCGGCAGCGGCAGCGCGAGCGGCAGCGCCAGCGGCAGCGCCAGCGCCAGCGGCAGCGCCAGCGCAGGCGAGGACAGCGGCGATCACCCGCCGCCGCCCGAGCTGCCGCAGGTGTGCGAGGGCTTCGACGCGCAGGACATCAGCGACCCGACCGCGACGATCTCCGGCGCCGACTGCAACGAGGCCGCAATCCGGGCCGCGGTCGAAGCCGGCGGCACCATCGTGCTCGACTGCCCCGACGCGCCGGTGATCTTCACGCAGCAGATGGAGATCGGCAGCGACACCGTGATCGACGGCAGCGGCGTGACCGTGCTCGACGGCGGCGGCACCACGCGGCTGATCTACAAGGGTCCCGGCCCGACGCTGTGGCTGCAGAACCTGACCATGCAAAACGCCCAGGGCCCCGAGGCGTTGGGCGACGACTCGGTCACGCAGGCCAACTGGTTCGACTGGGCCGGCGGCGCCGTCGTGGTGCAGTGCCACGACAACAGCTTCGACGTCGGCGGTGGCCTGTACGCCAAGAACTTCACCTGCACCGACAGCCGCACCGGCTCGTCGACGCGCGACCCCATGACCGGGCAGATCCTCGACACCGGCAGCGGTGGTTGCATCTACTCGTTCATGTGCACGTTCCACTGCGACGGCTGCGACTTCCGCGACAACCACGCGACGCTGGGCGGCGCGGTCGGGACCCTGGGCGCGAAGGTGCAGATGACCGGCAGCAGCTGCATCGGCAACCAGGCGCGCATCGACGCCTCGACCAACGACAACCAGGGCTACGGCGGTTGCTACTACCAAGACGGCACCGAGACCGCGCCGGGAGAGGACGAGCTCAACTACGTGCGCTTCTGCGGCAACGTCTTCGAGGACAACGCCGCCGACGTCGCCGGCGGCACGATGGAGATCTTCTACCGCCAGGGCACGCACACCAGCATCGAGTTCCAGCAGAACCTGTGCCGCCACAACGTCGCCGGCACGCCCACGACCTCGGGGCCGGGGCGGCTGGGGCAGGGCGGTTGTCTGTACGTGTTCGTCGATCCCGACACGCAGATCGAGTGGGCGCCCGACGTCGGGCCCGACACGTTCGTGGTCGCGCGCAACGCCTTCATCGAGAACACCGCCAACGACTTCGGCGGCGGCGCGGCGATCTACAACATCTGGGACACCGCGGCGCGGCTCGAGTCGAACCTGTTCCTGCGCAACGACGTGGTCACCACCGATCAACAAGGCGGTGGTGGCGGTGGGCTCGGGCTCATCGGCGCGTTCTTCGACGTCGAGCACAACACCTTTGCGTTCAACACCGCCAACAACTGGTCGGGCGGGCTGCACCTGGGCGCCGGCGGCGTGGCGCTGCGCGACAACCTGTTCTTCCAGAACACCGCACCGCCGGCGATGGGCGAGACGCGGACTTCGGACGCCGAGCACGTGAACTGGAAGCTCGACGAGAGCGACGACGGTCAGGACAACGGCTTTCTCGTGTTCGCCAGCGACGGCAACCTGTTCAGCCCGTCGGCGACGTCGTGGGGCGAGCCGCGGCCGACCCCGGGCGGTGCGCTGCTCGACGTCGACCCGGCGCTGGGCGAGCTCACGCCCGACGGCGAGGCCTTCCCGCCGTACGTGCCGCTGCAAGACGGAAGCCCGGCCATCGACGCGGGCGTGCCCACGACGATGCCGGGCCTCGACATCCGGGGTCAGGCGCGCGATGCCGCGCCCGACATCGGTTGCTACGAGCGATGAGCTCCGGTCGCGCGGGGCGACCGGCTCGCCCGCGGCCGATCGGTCACTTCTCGTACTTGCGCTGCAGCACCCAGATGATCGTCTGGGCAGTCTGATCGTCGATGCCCAGCAGGCGCTGCATCGTGGTCAGCAGCTCGTCCTCGGCCTCGTCGACGTCGCCCGACGCCAACGCGATGTCGGCTGCGAGCACGTAGGCCTTGGCCTTGAGCCCGGGCGTCGACAGCTCGGTCAACGCGTTCACGGACTCCTTGAGGCTGTTGTACTTGCGCACCATCTTCTGCGCGTTGGCGACGACCTCGCCGAAGTCCTTGCCCTTGAACTCGGGCAGCGTCATCGCGAAGCCACGCACGACCGCGATCTCCGAGTCGTCGATGTTGCCGTCGGCGCCGGCCATCAGCAGCATGGCATGGGCCAGGAGGACGTCGTCGGTGGCCTTCTTGGTCGAGGCCATGCCGGTGAGGCGAGAGAGCAGACCCATGGGGACTCCTTGTCGGCCGAGCCGATCGAGGCTCGAAGGTACGACAGCGGCGCGCACCCCAGCAAGCGCGGCTGCCGCCCGGGCGCGGGCCGTGCGGCAACGCCCGCAGTCGGCCCGCGGCGCCGGGCCGCGGCCGGGCCGCGCGGGTGAGCAAGACCCACGAGGCGCGTCGGTGTGACGCGGGCATGCATGCCGGCACACGCTCGCCGATGCGACTCATCTCGTGCTCGGCCGATCGATCGACCGTGTTGCCCACGAGACCGGTGTGTCGCCGAGCGTGCGTACACAGCGACGCAGCGTTCACGTGCGTCGCTGCCGTCGGGCGTGCTAGACATGGCAACGCCATGCGACCCGTTCTCCGCGCGCTGTCGGGCGTGCACCCGGGCACGATCTTCCTGCTCGGCGAGCGCACGACCATCGGTCGTGCCGCGGTCGCGGACGTGCAGCTCGTGGGTGATGCGGTCTCTCGCTTCCACGCGCTGGTCGAGCGCGACGAGCACGGTCGCCACGTGATCTCGGACTTGCACAGCAAGGCCGGCACCTTCATCGACGGCACGCGCGTGCAGAAGGCCGTGCTCGAGGTCGGCAACGTCGTCGAGATCTGCGGCTTCCAGCTGCGCTTCGAGCACGTCGCCGAAGAGGTGCTGCGCCGCGGCGACGCGCCGACCAAGATCTCCGGCTTCGCCGCGGTGCAGCAGACCCGGCGTCAGCCGCTCGAGCCGCCCCCGGCGGCGCCGCTGGGCGCCCCGCCGAAGCTGCCGCTGGTGGTCGAGCCGACCATCGCCGCCGTGCCGGAGCAGGGCCCGCCGTGGCTCGAGCTGCTGCGCGAGCTGATCGAGTACCGCACGCTGCGCGAGGACGGCGTCGGCACCAAGGGGCCGATGTCGCCGCTGGCGATCCGCTTCCGTGCGCTGCACGCCCGCTTCTCGACCGCGGGCTCGGGCTCGGTCGATCGCCCGCGTCGCACCTCGCGGCGCTTCGCGTGCGACCTGCCGGTGCTGCTGGGCACGACCTCGGGTGCGGACGTCGTCACGCTCGTCGGTCGCTTGCTCGACGTCGGTGCCGGCGGCGCCAAGCTGCGACTCGACGAGGCGCCGCTGGTGGGCTCGCGCTGCTGGCTGCTGATCGCCACCGGCGACGGCGAGCGCGGCGGCATGGCGTTCCAGTCGCAGGTGGTGTGGAGCGACCTCGAGCGCCGCGCCGGGCTGGCGTTCTTCGGTCGGCCCACCGTCGGCCCCGACGTGCTGCCGCCGATGTGGACGCGCTGAGCCCAGCGCGGCTACGGCGTCACGCCGACGCGGCCTGCGGTGGCGACAGCGGCGTGAATGCGCCGCGCTCGGCGTCCCATGCCTCGACCTCCGCCGCGGCGATGTCGTAGTACCAGGCCTGCAGCGTCAGCGCGCCGCGTTCGAGCGCCGCGCGTACGACCTCATAGCGGCGCAGGTTCTCCAATTGGATGAGCACGTTGGCGCGCGCGAGCGCTTCGGGGCTGGCGCCCAGCGGCACGCGGTCGCGCACGTGCGCGGCAAAGCCGAGCCAGCGCTCGACGCTGGGCAACCCCGGCGGGACGCCGCCGGCGATCGCAGCCATCGCGCCGCAGCCGGAGTGGCCGCAGACCACGATCTGCTTCACGCCGAGCACGCCGACAGCGTACTCGACCGCGGCGCCCTCGGCCGGCATGTCGTCCCCGCCCGGCGGCGGCACGATGTTGCCGACGTTGCGATGCACGAAGACCTCGCCGGGCTCGGCGCTGGTGATGAGCAGCGGTGACACGCGGCTGTCGGCGCAGGCCACGAACAGCGTGTGCGGGCTCTGGCCCTTGGCCAGGTGCTCGAACAGCGCCTGGTGACGATCCCGCGCGACGGCCTGGAACCGCGCCACACCGTCGCGCAGGCGCTCTTCGGGCCCCAGCGCCTCCGCGGCGCCCAGCAGCCGCAGCGCTGCGCGTTCGTCGGCGACCACGCGCGCGGCCCAGCGGCCGTCGCGATCGTGGCGCGCGAGCACCTCGAGCACGGGCCTGCGGGCGATGAGCGCGAAGGCGATCGCGCGACGCTCGATGTCCGACAGCAGCGGCGCCAGGGCGTCGCCGGCACTGACATCGACCGACGGTACCTCGGCGAGATCCAAGACGATGCCGCGGGGGCCCTGCAGCTGCGGCAACGCGGCGCGCAGCTCGTCGAGCCGCGACATGCCCAGGAACGTCAGTGGGCCCCGCAGGGTGAAGCGATAGGGCCCGTGCTCGCCGATGGGCTGCACGGTCGCGTCGGTACGTCCGTGGCGGAACGCCGCGATCGCCAGCGCTGCGATCACGCCCACGCGCACACCGACCACGAGATCGAACGCGACCATGGTGAACAGGGTCGCGAGGCAGACCGCGGCCTCGGTTCGCGACTGTCGCCACAGCGACACCAGCTCCGCCGGCGCGAGCATGCCCACCGCGATCGCGAGCAGGATGCCCGCGAGCGCGGCCAGTGGCACACGAGCGACGATCGGCGCGAACGACAGCACCAGCACTGCGACCAAGACCCCGTGCAGCAGCGCGGCCCTGCGGGTGCGCGCACCCGCGGCGACGTTGAGGCCCGAGCGGGCGATCACGGCGGTGCCCAGCAGACCACCGGCAGCGACCGCCGCGAGGTTGGCCAGGCCCTGCCCCACGAGCTCCTGATTCGGATCGTGGGGCACCGATCGCGCCAGTCGATCGACCGCGCCGGCCGACAGTAGCGTCTCCAACGACGCCAGCGCGTAGATCACCAGCGCGTCACCCACCAGTGCGGTCCAGTCGATGTCGCCGGGGTGCAGCGACGGCCACGACAGCGACGACAGCGGCAGCGGGCCCACGCGTTCGACCTCGAGGCCCATCGCTTCCGCCGCGACGGTGGCGGTGATCACCGCCAGCAGTGCGCCGGGGATCTTGCGACCGATGCGGCCCGAGACCACCACCAGCAGGAACGCGGTCAGCGCCAACCCGACCGCGGCGATGCTCGCGTGTTCGATGAGCTCGCCGATGTGCGTGACCACGTCGACGACGTGGGCCTGATCCGGCGCCGGCAGCCCCAGCGCGCGCGGCAGCTGCCCGACGAAGATGATCACCCCGATGCCGCCGGTGAAGCCGACCACGACCGGCAGCGGGACCAGTCGTGCGACCCGACCCAGGCCGAGCATGCCGGTCAGCAGCTGCAGCGCGGCCGCCAGCAAGGACGCCAGCGCCAGGCCGGCGACGCCGTGTTCCTCGACGATGGACGCCAGCAGCACCGCCATCGCGGCCGCCGGCCCGCTCACGGACCACGCGCTGCCGCCGAACAACGCCGCGACCACACCGGCGACCACGGCGGTGATGAGGCCCGCGATCGGAGCGACGCCGCTGGCGATCGCGATTGCCATCGAGAGCGGGATCGCGGTCAGCGCGACCGTCAGTCCGGCGATCGCGTCGGGCGCGAGGTCGCGGGGTTGCAGCATCGCGCGCCACTGCGGCCACAGCCGCGACCAGCCCAGTCCATGGACGCGGGCTGCGGCCCGCGAGGTCGAGGTACCGGGGCTCATCGCGGCACCGCGTCCGGGTCGGGGCGCACCGTCGCGCGCGAGTCGTGCTCGGGCACTGCATGCCCGTGGATCGAGGTGTGGAGCGTGCGGCGCAGCCGGGCTGCGCGCGCGTCGTGGCGTGGGTTCGACATGGGTCTCGGATCGGTGTTTGCGCGCGACGGCATCGGTGGCCGCGCGGCGCGTCGAGTGCGATGCGTGGGGCTCGCGGCTCCGCGTCGCGCGGCCGCGTACACGCGCGACCCGAAGGCCGTGCGTGCGAGATCACGGCGCGCGGGGGTCCGCGCGCGCCGGCTCAGGCGCCGTCGTGATCGTCGTCGCGCGGCGCGAGCACGCGGCGCAACCGCGACCATCGCGGGCGCGGAGGCGGGCGTCGGGCCACATGCGGCGCGAGGGCAGCGGTCTCGTTCCACCCGGTCGTACGAGGGTGGCCTTCGCCGCGGTGTGCGGTTCGAGCGTCGCCGCGGTGCAGTGCGTCGAGTTCGCTGTCGTCGCCGTTCTCGCCGCGCTCGTCGATCAGCGCTTCGCCGCTGCGACTGACGGTGCGCAGCGCTCCGACCGACGCGAACACCAACGCGAGCAACACCGCGAGGCGTGCGAGCAGCGTGGGGGTGCGGGCCGGCATCGGTCGCCGCAGACTAGCCCACGGTGCCGGCCAGGGCCAGCGAGCGCGCGACCGGCCCTCACGCGTCGCCGTGCGTCGCCGCGCGTCAGAAGCGTCCGCGCAGCATCACGCCACGGCCCGAGGCAGCGGCACGCAGCTCGACGCGTCCGCGCTTGCGACCCGCGACCACCAGGCCGACGCCGGTGCCCAGCAGCGCGACGCCGACCGCGGCGGTGACGGCCCCGGGGATCGCGGTGTGATAGACCAGCGGGATGCAGGGGCCACCGCGCGGATCCGCGGGGCAGCCGGCATCGCGGCCGATCATCGCGAGCATCGCGACGCCGCCGAGCGTGCCCGCGATGCCGGCACCGGTGAGTGCCCAGCCGACCGCGGGCAGCGGCGACGGTCGCTTCGGCGCGGGCGCGGGCTTGGTCGCCGGCGTGGGCGTGGTCGTCGCGGGGCGCGGCTGCGGTGGCGCGTCCTCGGGGACGAGCGCGCGCTCGATCGCCAGCTTCGCATCGAGCGTGCGCTCCTGCACCAGTCGCCGCAGGTCCGCCTCGGAGCAGATCGTGCACGTCTCCTCGAAGGTCGCGGTCACGCGGTCGCGCTGCAGGTCGTGCACCGAAAGCACCAGCGCGTAGTCCGACGCGGTCGGCTCCGACACCGTCGTCGCGATCACGAAGCGGGCACCGAGCTCCTGCGCCACTGCGCTGCGGCACGCCGCGTCGCTGCCACAGCCGTCGCCGCGGCTGCGCACGGCCGCGGCCACGCGCTCGCGCTCGACCAGCGAGAACTCCTCGCCCGGTAGCGACGACCACAGCGTGTCGTGGACCAGCGCGCGGCGATCGGGCGTCAACGCCGGCGCCTCCGGCGGCAACACCACGACCGCGGCCGGCTCCGCGTCGGCGCTGCCCAGCGCCAGCATCAGGTACGAGACACTCGCTAGCATCATCGACATCGCATGCTCCCTCAGCCGCGCACCTTCGCCAGCGCCGCGAGTCGCTCGCTGGCCTGGGCCACGCCCAACGATTGCGCGGTGCGCCATGCGCTCTCGGCCGCGCTGTAATTCTTGAGCTTCCACTGCGCCTCGCCCAGGCGCAGGTGATAGGCACCGTTGCCGGGCGACAGCTTCACGGCCTTCTCGCCGTACTGCACCGCTTCGTCGTACGCGCCCATCTGGAAGTGGAGGTCGCGCAGGGCGTCGAACGCCGGTGCGAAGCGACGATCGACGCGCGCCGCCTCGAACAACTTCGCCAGCGCCGCCTCGCGCTTGCCCTGGGCCTTGAGCTTGCGCGCCTGCGCGACCAGGTCCTTGGCCTGCTCGCGCGCGAGCTTGGGATCGCGTGCGCCCGCGGCGGCCGACTCCGCAGCGGTGCCGGGCTCGAGCGTCTCGGTGGCATCGACGATGGGCTCGAGCGGCGCGGGCTCTGCGGGCGTGACCGTCGGTGCCGGCGTGGGCGCGGCCGCGGCCACGACCACCGGCGCGGCGACGTCGGCCCCGACGTGGCTGCGCTCGCGCCTTCGCTGTGCCGCACGCTCGCGCACGTTCTTCATCACCTTGGCCAGGCGCTCGGGCGGCGCGGCGTGATCGGTCGCGGCCAGCACCGGTGCGGCGAGCTCGGCGAGCTCGGCCGCGGCCGCGAGCTCGGCGTCGGAGAAGCCGCCGCTCTCGGCGCGCTCGCGCAGGTCTGCGATCTCGCCGGGCATGAAGCCGCTGCGCTCGCGCGCACGAGTCTGGCTCGGATCGAACAACAACGATTGCACGTAGAAGTCGCGCGCGAACACGCGGCCGCCGTCGGCATCCCAGTAGTCGTCGCCCAGCCGCGACAGCGTGTCGGCGAACTCGTGGCTCAGGGCGTCGGCGGCCTGTTCACCGGGCACGTCGAGTTCGCCCTCGAGCGCACGCAAGCGTGCCACCGCCCGCAGTGCGGTCTGTTCCGGCTCGCTCGCGTCGGGGTAGACCCAGTGCGCGCGCGAGGCGAACGTGCGCGCCTCGTTGGCCAGGCCCTCGACCGCGGACGGCACCGCGGTGTCGGGCTCGCGTCGCAGCAGCCACGCCGCGCCCACGCCGATGGTGCTGGCCAGCACCGCGCCCGCGGCCACCGCGACCAGGCCCACGCGTCGGGTCCGCGGCGTCGTCGCGGCGCGCACGGCCGCGAGCAGCTCGGGCATCGAGCCGTAGCGCTGGTTCGGATCGGCCGCGAGCCCGCGCACGATGATCTCGCGCAGCTTGGGCGAGACCTCGTGGTGCGGCGGCGGCGGATCGATGTGGCCCTGCCGCGTCGCGAACGCCAGCGCCATGCGGTTGTCGCCGGAGAACGGACGCTCGCCGTAGAGCGCCTCGTACAGCACGACGCAGTAGTTGAACTGGTCGCTGCGCGCGTCGGTCGGCAGACCGAAGTGCTGCTCGGGCGACATGTACGCCGGCGTGCCCATGATGCTGCCGTGGCGCGTCACCGCGGCCGACAGCATCGAGCCCGCGCGGTCGGGCAGCCGCGAGTCGAGCGTGATCTCGTTGGTGCGCGGACCGGCCTCGCCCTCGGCCGCGGTGTCGCGCTCCTCGGTGCCGCGCGCGAGACCGAAGTCGAGCACGCGCGCGCGGCCGTCCTCGCCGACCATGACGTTCTCGGGCTTGAAGTCGCGGTGGACGATGTTGCACGCGTGCGCGGCCGCGAGGCCTTCGCCGGCCTGCAGCAACAGCGCGATGCGTTCGGCGAGGCTGTGACCACCGCGATCGAGCCAGTCGCGCAGGGTCTCGCCGCGCACGAACTCCATCGCCACGAACACGCTGCCGTCGACCTCGCCGACCTCGTAGACGTGCACGACGTTGGGGTGCGAGACCTTGGCCATGGCCTGGGCCTCGCGCATCAACCTCGTGCGGCCGGAGAACTCGGTCGCGATCTCCGACGACAGCACCTTGATCGCGATGCGGCGATCGAGCTCCTCGTCGAACGCGGAGTAGACCACGCCCATGCCGCCCTCGCCGAGGGTCTTGAGCACGTGGTAGCGACCGATGCGCTGGCGCGGCGCGAGGCCGCGCGATCCATCGCTGGGTTCGGTGGTCGTCGCGCCTGCGGGCGTGTGCAACACCGGCTCGCCGACCACGGTCACGGTCTGCGCCACGACCGGCGCCGGGGTCCAATGCTGCGTTCGCTCGGCCACGTCTTCACTACGATAGCTGCGGTGCACGAGCGCGTCGTGGAGGCACGGCCACGGTGACACCGACGTGAAACCGCCGCGGGCGCTGGGCGTGGGGCTCTCGGTGCTACCGTCGATTCGATGCAGCGAAGGACCCGCAGCCGCTTCGAGCCGGCGCTCGTGCTCGCATTCGCGCTGTCGAGCGGTGCATGCGTGATCATCGATCCCGACGCGGTGCTGTGTGCAGTCGGCACGCAGTCGTGTTCGTGCACGCCTGGCGGTGGCTGTGACCCAGGCCTGTCCTGCGAGGCGATGGTGTGCGTCGATCCCGACGGCGGCTCGGGCAGCTCGGGCCTGGTCGGCAGCGACGGCAGCAGCAGCGGCACGACCGAGCCCGGCACCGACGCCAGCAGCGACGGCGGCAGCAGCACCGGCGCCGACGCGGGGCCCAACCTGGTGTTCGTGACCTCGACGCTGCACAGCGGCGGCTCGCTCGGCGGGCCCGAGGGCGCCGATGCGATCTGCCAGGCTCGCGCCGAGGCCGCGGGCCTGGCCGGGACCTATCGCGCGTGGCTCTCTGCGCTGGGCGACGACGCCAACGCCCGACTCGCGGGCGCGCGCGGCTGGATGCGCACCGACGGCAAGCCCTTCGCGCGCGACCTGCAGCAGGTCCTCGCGGGCGAGTTCTTCTTCCCGCCGGTGACCGACGAGTCGGGCAACGAGGTGCCGGTGCCCGACTACATCTGGACCGGCACCACCGCGCAGGGCGTGGCCTACGACGTCGACGGCACCGCGCTGTGCAGCGGCTGGACCGAGGATCTCGCCGAAGGCTTCGCCGGCATCGGCGGGCTCGGTGCCGCCGCGGCCTGGTGGACCGAGTACGCGTATCAGCCCTGCAGCGCGACCGCGCGCCTGCTGTGCCTGGGCGTCGACGGCGACAGCGACATCACGGTCGAGCCCACGCAAGGTCGTCGCGCGTTCGTCAGCGCGCAGTTTCTCCCCGCGACCGCCGGTCGCGATGCCGCCGACGCGGCCTGTGCGAGCGAGGCCAGCGGCGCGGGGCTGTCGGGCACGTTCCTCGCGCTGGTCGCCAACACTGGCGAGAGCCCCGGCGCGCGCATGAACGCCGCGGGCGCACCCTGGGTGCGCGCCGACGGCATGCCGATCTTCCACGACGGCGATCTGCTGGGCCTGACCATGGCCACGCCGGTGTTGTTCGATGCCAGCGGCGCCATGACTCCGCTGGCGATCTCGTGGGCCGGCAGCTACGGCGTCGGCGAGACTGCGACCGACGCGGACAACTGCACCAACTGGACCTCGGCCAGCGGCTTCGCGGCGATGTTCAACGTCTGGCACGTCCACTGGCAGGGCTGGACCATCGATGGACACTCGATGTCGCAGGAGTGCGCGCAAGGTGGCTACGCCGTGATCTGCCTCGAGCAGTAGCGGCCTCCACGGTGCGTCTGGGCCGTGGGCGGCGCGACCGCGGACGCGACGAACGCGCGCGCGCACCCGCGCTATGATCGCGCGGTCGTGGGTGCACGCGCAGCGGCATGCTTCCTCGAGGCCGAGCGCTTGGCCGGCGTGCTCGGCAAGATGCGCCTGGCCTCGATGTGCTCGATCACCTCGGGCGAGGCCTCGACCGTGGCCGAGACCCCCGAGCTGCTCGAGCGGCTCGAGGAGGCGTTGCAGCGGCTCCGCGAGCAGTTCGGCCACCGCGGCACGGTGCCCGCGAGCGCACCGCTCGCGCCCGACGTCGAGGTCGCGCAGGAGCTGCGTCGCCACGTCCGCGCGCACCTGGACCTGCTCAGCCAGCGCGAGCTGTGGCTGCGTGATCCGCAGGCGACCATCCGGCGCGTCGACGAGGTCGCGGCCGCGACCCTGCGAGTCCATCGCGTGAGTGTGTGGTTGCTCGAGGAGGCGCCGCTGCGGATCCGCTGCGTCGATCTCTTCGAGCGCGCGCAGGCGCGCCACAGCGCGGGGCTCGAGCTCTCGGCCACCGACTTCCCAACCTACTTCGAAGCGCTCGCGACCGAGCGCACCATCGCCGCCCACGACGCGATGCGCGACCCCCGGACCGCATGCTTCGCCGAGTCCTATCTCGGCCCCTTGCAGATCGAGTCGATGCTCGACGTGCCGATCTGGGCGACCGGTCGCATGCGCGGCGTGGTGTGCCACGAGCACATCGGCGCGCCGCGGGTGTGGAACGCCGACGAGGAGACCTTCGCGTACCTGATGTCGAGCTTCGTCGGCCTCGCGCTCGAGCTCGCCGAGCGCTGAGAGGCCGGCAGCGAATGCTGACGCGCTCTCGTCGCGCAGCGACTGGAAAGAGAGGGGTCCCGTGACCGGCTTGGCCGGGCACGGGGAGAGGAAGCGGAGCTTCCTCTCCAAAGACTGAGAGCTCGCGAGCCGCGCGTCAGTGCGCCTGCAGCAGGTCGGTCGCGTTCTCGTTCGCAGCCTTCGCCGCGCGCTCGAGCTCCGGTCCGCGTGGTGCCGCGGGCGTGGGCGCCGCGACGCGATAGTCGTGCAGCTCGCCGCGCAGCCGCGTGATCTCCTGGCGTTGCTGCTCGAGCTGCGGCCTGCGGCCGTCGTCGTTGTCGAGCTGCTGCGCGGCGTCCAGCGCGTTGTCGTTGTCCTCGAGCAGTCGCTCGGCCTGGTCGATCTGGCCCTTGCGCGACAGCTCGATGGCGTCGATGGTGGCCGCGGCGGCCCGCGCGGCGACCAGGCCGGTGTGCACGTCGGGATCGGCGACCGCGAGCACCGCGAGGTCGGTGCTGACGGGCATCGCGATGAACGAACGGCGCTCGAGTCGACCCACGCCGCCGACGCGATCGTCGAAGGCGACGATCGCGTCGAGCAGCTCGACCGTGGTGCCGGGCTGCTGCGGTGCGACCTCGAGCTCGACGTAGGTGTCCTGCTGCTGGCCCTCGGCGAGATCGCCGAGCACGACCTGGTAGCTGTGGACGCCGGTCATCTCGCCGGTCGCGCCGACGATGCGGGCGATGGTGACGCCGGGTCCGGTCGACAGCTGCAGTCGCACGTTGCCCGCGACCTGGCGCTGGGCGCCGAAGACCTCGTCGGCCAGCAGCGTCGCGAGCTCCTCGCCGCAGTCGGCGTGGTGGAAGCGGCCGCCGGTGTCGCGCGCGAGCCGGCCCAGCAGCACCTCGTCGTAGTCGAGGCCGACGCCCAGCGCGGTGATGGCCACGCCCAGGTGTCGCGCGTGTTCGACGTAGCCCGGCAGCGGCGTGGCGTCGTTGGGCACGCCGTCGCCGACGAGCACGAGGCGGTCGAGATCGCCGGCCTCGCGCTCGGGCTCGAGCTGTTGCAGCGCGGTGCCGAGGCCGGCCGCGAGATCCGTGGTGCCGCGGGCCTCGACCGCGTCGATGCGCTCGTGGATCTCGTCGCGGTCGATGTCGTCGAGCCGGACCCGCGGCAGCACCACCTGCGCGCGCGAGTCGAACGTCACGATCGTGAGGTGGTCCTGCGGCCGCAGCTGATCGACGACGCTGTGCAGCGCCGCGCGAGCCTCCTCGATCGGCGCGCCCACCATCGAGCCCGAGGTGTCGAGCACCAGCGCGAGGTTGACCGGCACGGAGGCGTCCTGGCTCCGCGCCGCCGCGGCGCTCTCGATGCGCACGGCCACCCGCGTCGCGGTGTGGGCCGGCAACGCCTCGCGCTCGGCCACGGCCGCCAGCGTCACCAGCTCGGGATCGGCCGGCGGGCTCGTGCGTCCGAACACGGACAGCAGCGCGACGACGGCGAGCAGCGGCAACAGGCGGAGTGCGCGGGGGCGGCGGGGCATGGTGGGGTGCTAACGCCGCGGCCGGGCCGACCGGTCTGGCCCGCCGGTCACGCGCTCGTCACGAGGGCCCCGGCCGCGGTTGGGCGGGCCCGAGCCGTGCGTGGGCCGCGGCGGGCGCCCCGACGCGGCGCGCGGGCGGTGGTTGCGACGCGACGGACGCCGGGTGCATTAAAGCCCCGCATCGACGCATGACGGCCGAAGCCGGCGAGCACAAGAAGCTGACGTGGCGCGAGGGGCTCTACCTCGTCGGCCCGGACCCGCTGACGTCGCCGTACTACTCGTCGGGCGCGTTGATCGTCGCGGGTGTCGGCTTCGCCACGCCGCTGTTCCAGCTGGGGCTGTACGCGCTGCTGTTCGCGCTCGCGCCGATCTACGTCGAGGCGGTGTTGCTGACGCTGTCCAACGGCGGCACCTACGTCATGACCCGCTACGCGCTGAGCCACCTCGGCAAGGTCGCGATCGTGGCGGCCGCGGTGGTCGGCGTGGTCATCTCGTTCTCCTACGTCGCGACCGCGATCGTGAGCCTGTTGTCGTTCAGCGACTACGTGACCTCGATGGTCATCGAGCTGGGCAGCCTACGCACGCTCGCCGCCATCGGCATCTCGAGCGTGCCCGCGGTGGTGTTCGGGCTGTGGGTGATGCCCTCGCGCGTGCGGCAGACGCTGTCGACCGTGCTGGTGACGTCGATCGTGGCGGTCGCGCTGTCGCCGGTGGTGCCCGCCGGCGTGGTCGTGATGCTGCCGCCGCTGGTGCTGCTGTTCACGCTCAACAACTACGGCCTGCGCGAGAGCGTGCAGGTGAGCAAGACCATCTTCCTGCTCAGCCTCGGCGTGATGGGCGTGACCATCGTGCTGGGGCTGCTGCACGTCGCGATCCACGGTGTCGACCTCGCGCGCTTCCTCGACGGCGCGACGGTGCTGCGGCCCGCGGTCGAGGCCCACGCCGAGGCGGCCGCCGCCGGCCACATGGCCGAGGGCAGCGGAGGCTCGGTGATCCTGCCCGGCTTCGCGACGCTGGGCGCCGCGCTCATCCCCGTCGCGCTGGGCTCGTCGATCCTCGGTGCCTCCGGCGTCGAGTCGGTGATGAACATCCCCGAGGAGCTCGAGCGGCCGCGCGCCGACGTGCGACGGATCTACCGCGCCATGCTCACGATCCTGCTGGTGGTCGGCGGCTCGCTGTCGCTGCTGGTCTTCGCGGTGCTGCCGCCCGACAAGCTCGTGGGCGCTTCGGGCTACCTGCTCGCGGCGCTGGGCGAGACGGTCGTGACCTCGCTGACCGGCAGCCCGCTGCTCGGGCGGCTGTGGAGCGTGGTCATCGTCGCGAGCGCGGCGCTGATGCTGATCGGCGCCACCAACACCGGCTTCGCCGGTGCGCGCGGTCTGTGGGTCACGATGGCGCGCGACAACCTGCTGCCGCGCGCGCTGCTCGACGCCAACGACCGCGGCGTCTTCAGCCGCATCAACGCGATGTTCTTCGTCGCGATCTTCCTGCTGTGCTACGAGGGCGACGCCGACTCGGCCGTGCTCGAGCGCTGGTACGGCGCCAGCTTCGGTTTGGTCATGCTCTCGGGCGTGATCGCGTTCGTGTTGCTGCGCCGCTTCAAGGCCGACGATCGTCGGGTCTATCGCGCGCCGTTCAACGTCAAGGTCGGCGGCGTCTCGGTTCCGGTCGCGGCGCTGCTGGGCCTGGGCCTGCTGTCGCTGGCGCTGCTGGGGCTCTACGACCGCTTCGGCGACCAGATCCGCGATCTGCGGGCGCTGCTGGTCACCGGCGCCATCGCGGTCGGCACGATCCTGCTGGGCTACAACCACCGCCCGCTGCTGCGCGCCGGCTACCACTACTTCCGCCGCGTGATCGAGAGCGTCGAGAGCAGCGCCATCGAGGCCGAGGACCGCACCATCGTGGTCGCGGTCGGCGGCGTGCGCATCGGTCGACTGCTGCGCAACGCCGTCGACATCGCGCGGGCGCAGAGCGTGGCCAGCGGCATCCCGTACCGCCAGATCGTGGTGTTCCACATGACCCGCACCGTCACGCGCGAAGTGGTCTATCGCGTGACCCGCGACTCGATCCGTCCCGCCGGCATCGAGGGCAACGTCGTGCGCGTGCACACCGAGCTCACCGAGATCGCGCCCGACGATCTGGCGATGTACCTCGCGCTGGTGCCCAACCGCCACACCGACAAGAACACGCTGCACGCGGCCATGGACGAGCTGGTCGACTTCCACGCGCGCCACGGCTTCCGCGGACACATCGTGATCATCGGCGACTACGGCATCAGCGACGCCGACAAGGCCGAGCTGCAGGCGCGTCTGCCCGGCTCCACGCTGCTGCCGGTGCAGGTCTGACGCGGGCGGCTCACCGCTGCGCGCGAGCGCGGCGCAGGTATCGACCCGGCGGTTCGCCGACCATCGCCGCGAAGTCGCGCGCGAAGTGGGCCTGGTCGGCGTAGCCCAGCTCGGCCGCGAGCGCGACCAACGTCGGCGGCGTGGGCGACTGCAGCCGCGCCGCGGCCTCGTGCAGGCGGTAGCGCTGCAGCACCCACTTCGGCCCCACGCCCACGAACCTGTGGAAGCGGCGCTGCAGCGTGCGTGCGTCGAGCCCGAGTCGACGCGCGAGGGTCTCGACCCGCGCGCGGCCGCGCGCGCGCTCGAGCGACTCGACCAGGTCGCGCAGCGCGATCGCAGCGGTCGGCAGCGGCCGCAGCCGCGGCAGCAGCCACGCCTCGGCCGCAGCCACGCGCGCGTCGACGTCGTCGCTCGCCGCGATCGCCTGCGCCAGCGCGCGCCCGTCGGGGCCGAGCACCGACGACAGCGTCGCGACGCGGTCGGTCCACGTGGCGGTCGCGGCGGGGTGCAGACCCACGAACGCGCCGGGGCGGAACTTGACGCCGAAGACCCAGCCGCGCCCGTGCAGCCTGCGCGTGAACCGGCGCGTGCACACGCCGGTGACGGTGGCCCGCCGGCGCGCGCCACCCTCGAACACCAGGTGCACGCACGGGTGCGGCAGCGTGCGTGCGAGGTAGGGCGCATCGAGCTGCCACTGCACCGACCAGAAGTGGGCGATCCACGGTGCCAGCGCCGCGGTCGGGCCGATGCGACGGTGCAGCAGCTGTCCGCGCGGCGGTGCGGGTTGCAGCGTGCCGCGTGGCTCGCCGGGGTCGCGCCGCACCGTGGCCGCGCGGCTCATCGGCGCTCCATCGGCGATCGCTGCCGCATTTGTTCAAGACGCGGGCCCGCAGCCGGCGTCATGCTGCGCCCATGCTCGCCCGCGGTCGCTTCGACGTCGAGTTCCACTCCGAGCCGCCCTTCGACGAGGTCGATGGCGTCACCTACGGGCGCACGCGCGTGCAGAAGCGCTTCGCCGGTGATCTGCAGGGCACCAGCGTGGTGCACATGCTGGGCGTGCGCACCAAGGTCGCGGGCTCGGCCGCCTATGTCGCGCTCGAGCGCGTCGACGCGACGCTCGATGGTCGGCGTGGCAGCTTCGCGCTGATCCATCGCGGCGTCATGTCCGGCGGCGCTGCGTCGCTCACGGTCGAGGTCGCACCCGACTCCGGCACCGGCGAGCTCGCGGGGTTGCGCGGCAGCATGACCATCGAGAACGTCGCGGGCGAGCACAGCTACGTCTTCGACTGGGAGCTCAGCCGAACTTCCCCGTGATGTAGTCCTCGGTCCGCTTGTCGGCCGGCTGCGTGAACAGGCGGTCGGTCACGTTGAACTCGATGAGCTCGCCCTGCAGCAGGAACGCGGTCTTCTGCGAGACGCGCGCGGCCTGCTGCATGTTGTGCGTGACGATCACGATGGTGTAGCGCTCGCGCAGCGTCGTCAGCAGGTCCTCGATGCGCGTGGTCGCGATCGGGTCGAGCGCCGAGCAGGGCTCGTCGAGCAGCAGCACCTCGGGCTCGACCGCCAGCGCGCGGGCGATGCACAGCCGTTGCTGTTGCCCGCCCGAGAGCCGGATGCCGGGCTCCTGCAAGCGATCGTGGACCTCGTCCCACAGCGCGGCCTGGACCAACGCGCGCTCGACCACGGCGTCGGCACGCTCGCGCGGCAGGCTCCCGGTCAGCCGTAGCCCCGCCAGCACGTTGTCGCGGATCGACATGGTCGGGAACGGGTTGGGCTTCTGGAACACCAGGCCGATGCGACGGCGGACCCACACCGGGTCGCTGTCGGCGGCGTAGATGTCCTCGCCGTCGAGCCGGACCTCACCCTCGTGTCGCGCGCCGCGGACGAGCTCGTGCATGCGGTTGAGGCAGCGGACCAGCGTCGACTTGCCGCAACCCGAGGGACCGATGATGGCCGTGATCTCGCGCGGCATCAGCTCGAGCGACACCCGCGACAGCACGCGCTTGTCGCCGTACCACGCCGACAACGCGCGGACGCTCAGCTTCGCCGGGTCCGGTGCGGCCACCATCGCGACTGTCCTAGCCAATCGCACGCGCGGCCGCAAGCGCTGCAACCATGGAGAGGAAGCTCCGCTTCCTCTCCCCGTGCCCGGCCGAGCCGGTTCACGGGACCCCTCACCTTCCGGTCGCTTCGCGACGAGAGACCGTCCGCATCCGCGGCCGGTCGCTCAGCGCCCGCTGCGGCGCCGTTCGAGCCGATGGCGCAGCACGATCGCGAGGCCGTTGAGGCACAGCAGCGTCGCGAGCAGCACCACGATGCCGGCCGCGGCGTTGGCCTCGAAGCCGGGTTGCGGGCGGTTGGTCCAGCTGAAGATCTGGATCGGCAGCGCCGTGAACGGGGACGCGGGTCCGTCGGGCAGGAAGTCGACGTAGGCCAGCGCGCCCAGCACGAGCAGCGGCGCGGCCTCGCCGAGCGCGCGCGAGACCGCGAGGATCGAGCCGGTCAACACGCCCGGGATCGCGAGCGGGAGCACCACGCGGCGCGTGACCTGCCACTGGGTCGCGCCCAGCGCCAGCGCGGCCTCGCGCAGCGACGTCGGCACCGCGCGCAGGGCCTCGCGCGAGGCGAGGATCACGATGGGCAGCACCAGCAGCGCCAGCGTCAGCGCACCCGCGAGCAGGCTGCGGCCCAGCCCCAGCGCGCGCACGAACAGCTCGAGGCCCAGCAGGCCGTAGACGATCGACGGCACGCCCGCGAGGTTCGCGATGTTGACCTCGACGATGCTGGCGATGCGGCCGCGGCGGCCGTACTCCTCGAGGTAGATCGCGGCGCCCAGGCCGACCGGCAGCGCGAACGCGGCGGTCAGGCCCACCAGCGCGAGACTGCCCACGGCGCCGGCGACGATGCCGGCGCGCTCGGCGTGGCGCGAGGGGAAGCTGGTGAGGAAGTCCCAGCGCAGCCGCGGCAACGCGTCCACGACCACGTCCGCGAGCAGCAGCACCAGCAGCAGCACCGGCAGGATCGCCGCGGTGAAGCACAGCGCTGCGAAGCCGCGTTCGAGCGCGCGGCTGCGTCGACGTCGACGCGCGACCGTCATGTCGCGACGCTCCGGTACTGCCGCCGGGCCAGCCGTCGGCTCACGAGGTTGGCGGCGAAGGTGAAGGTGAACAGCGCGCCGCCGATGACGAAGATGGTCGCGTACTCGAGCCCGCCGGTGGGCACGTCGCCCAGGGCGACCTGCACGATGTACGCGGTCATGGTCTCGACCGGGACCTGGGGATCGAGCGTCAGCCGTGGCTGCTGTCCCGCCGCGATCGCGACGATCATGGTCTCACCGACCGCGCGCGAGACCGCGAGCACCAAGGATGCGGCGATGCCCGACAGCGCGGTCGGCAGCACC
The DNA here is from genome assembly GCA_019694555.1 of Nannocystaceae bacterium. GTDB lineage: Bacteria > Myxococcota_A > Polyangia > Nannocystales > Nannocystaceae > Xiheibacterium. The sequence continues at coordinate 20,739 of JAIBBS010000033.1, read as the reverse complement.
ACGCCGAACACGGTCGCGAGCTTGCCCGCGCCCAGCGCGTAGGCGCCCTCGCGCAGATCGTCGGGCACCGCACGGATCGCGTCCTCGCTGAGCGAGGTGATCATCGGCACGATCATCATGCCCATGACGATGCCCGGGCTCAGCGCGTTGAAGCCGGCCAGCGACGGCAGCCACCGCTGCAGCTGCGGCGTGAGCACCAGCAGCGCGAAGAAGCCGTACACGATGGTCGGGACGCCCGCGAGCAGCTCGAGCGTGGGCTTGAGCACCGCCCGCACGCGCGGTGGCGCGAACTCTCCCAGGTAGATCGCGGCCAGCAGGCCGAACGGCAGCGCCACCGCGATGGCGATCGCCGCGGTCAGGAACGTGCCGGCCACCAGCGGCCAGATGCCGAAGTGGCGCTCGGCGAACAGCGGCGTCCAGGTGTCGTCGAACAGGAACTGCGCCAGCGAGACCTCGGCGAAGAAGCCGGCGCTCTCGCCCACCATCACCGCCAGGATCGCGATCGTGATCGCGATCGACAGCAGGCCGCAGCCGAGCAACACCTGCTCGAGCAGGCGTTCGTGCAGCGGTGCGCTCGCGTCGCGCGGGGTCCCGCGTGGGGCGCTCATCGCGGCGTGCCCCCGGCCCAGCGTGCGCGGCTGTCGGCGTAGCCGGCGGGCGACAGCGGGATGAAGCCGACCTCGCGTGACAGCGACTCGGCGCGGTCGAGATAGAACTCGACGAAGCGTGCGACCGCCGGCTCGTTGCGCGCGTCGGCGCGCACGTACAGGAACACCGGACGCGACAGCGGCTGGTAGGTGCCGTCGGCGACGGTGGTCGGTGTGGGCAAGACCGCGCCGGCACCGTTGTCGTCGTTGCCGTCGTCGACCGCGACCAGGCGCAGCGCCGCGGCGTTCTCGGCCCAGTAGGCGTAGCCGACGAAGCCCAACGCCAGGCGGTCGTGCGCGATGCCCTGCACCAACAGGTTGTCGTCCTCGCTCGCGGTGTAGTCACCGCGGCTGGCGTGCGCGGTGCCGACGATCGCCTGCGTGAAGGAGTCGTAGGTGCCCGAGCCCACGCCGGCGCCGAACAGGTGCAGCTCCTCGTCGGGCCACTGCGGTCGCACCTGTCGCCACCGCATCACGCGGCCTTGGGCCGAGGGCGCCCAGATCTGCGCCAGCTCGGCGACGGTGATCGACTCGATCCACGTCGCGTCGGGGTGGGCCAGGATCGCGATGCCGTCGTGGGCGATCGGCAGCTGCACGAGCTCGACGCCGTGGGCGCTGCAGCGCGCGAGCTCGTCGGCGCGGATCGGTCGTGATGCCGCTGCGATCGCGATCTCGCGCTGACACAGCTTCTTGAAGCCACCGCCGGTGCCCGACTGCCCCACGGTCACGCGCGCGTCGCCCGCGTCGCGGAAGGCCTCGGCGACCGCCTCGGAGAGCGGGAACACCGTGCTCGAACCGTCGACCGCCACGAGATCGGCGGGCGGTCGGCCGGCACCGCAGCCGGCCACCGCGAGCAGCTGCAGCATCGCGCCCGATCGCATGGGGAAGGCCGCGATCGCCGCGGCACGCGGGCCAGTAGACCAAGTGCGTGTGACATCGACGTGACGGGAGATCGCCGCGGGTGTCCGCCAACTCACGATCTCCGCGACATCGTCGCGACGCCCCGGTGTCATTGTCACCTCGCGGTCACATGCGGCGTATCGAGTCGTCACGCGATGGTGACACCGTCGGGCGGTGTCGAGCCCCGCCGTTGCATCGCTCCTGCTGCAGTTGACCTCGCAAGACCCCGCGCCTGCGCCGGCCCCCGCCGACGCGGCCGCGCCGACCGAGCCCGCGCCGCGGGAGCTCGACGAGGACGCGCCCGACGCCGTCGTCGCGCAGCCCGAACCCGAGCCCATGCCGGAGCCGGCGCCGCAACCCGATCCCGCGCCCACGCCCGAGCCCCAGCCGGCCGTGAAGGCCGAGGTCGAGGTGCCCGCGCCCGCGGCCACGCCGGCCCCCGCGGCGCACGGCTACGTGCGACCGCCCGCGGTCGCGAAGACCGACGCGACCTATCGCAACGCGGTCATGGGCGCCGAGTCGAACGTCGACGAGTCGAAGTACAAGATCGGCAAGGGCTGGACCGTCAGCAGCAAGGACAAGCGCTTCTCGCTGCAGCTGCGCGGACGCATCCAGTTCCGCTACGACATGGAACACCCGGGCGTCTCGGGCAAGGACGCGCAGCAGTCGCTGCAGATCCGCCGCGCGCGTCTGGTGCTCATGGGGCACATGTTCAGCCCCCACGTGAAGTACCACTTCCAGTTCGGCTTCGCGCCCCGCGACATGCAGAACGACCTGCCCAACGAGAACGGCAGCATCCGTCGCAACCCGCTGCGTGACGCTCGCATCGAGTTCGATCGCCTGCGCGACTTCACGGTGTGGATGGGCCAGATGAAGGTCCCGTTCAGCCGCCAGCGCGTGATCTCCTCGGCGTACATGAACCTGGTCGATCGCTCGATCGCCAACGTCGAGTTCAACCTCGATCGCGACATCGGCATCGAGGCGCTGTCGAAGGACCTCGGCGGTCTCGGCGGGCGTCTGGCCTACTACGCCGGCGTGTTCATGGGCGAGGGCCGCAACGCCTTCGACCTGACCGACTTCGGCATGTTGTACATGGGTCGCATCGAGGTGCTGCCCTTCGGCAAGTTCGACGACTACACCGAGGGTGACCTCGCGCGCTCGAAGAAGCCCGGCCTCAGCATCGGCGCGGCCTATGCGTTCCACGACGACGCCCACATCGCGAAGGGCAACGTCGGCGATCCCCCGGCCGACGGCGGCACCACCGACTTCCACCACATGACCGCGGACCTGGTGTTCAAGTGGTACGGCCTGTCGCTGTCGAGCGCGATGCACATGCGTCGCGGCTTCAACCGCAAGAACGGCGGCAAGCTCGACGACATGGGCGCGCCGATCGCCACCGTCGCGGCGCGGCAGGGCGTGGGCTGGTACGGCCAGCTCGGCTACCTCGTGCCGAAGATTCCGCTCGAGGTCGTGGGTCGCTACGCGTTCAACCGCGGCATCTTCGGCACCACCTCACTGCCCGACGCCGACGAGGCCGGCGGCGGCTTGAACTGGTACTTCGTCGGGCACGACCTCAAGCTGCAGGTCGACTACTTCCGCCTGTGGGACGAGACCATGGGCACCACCGCGGCCGACGCGGCCAAGCACGGCACCGACCGCGTGCGCGTGCAGGTGCAGGTCTACTTCTAGTCCGCAGCAGCGGCAGCAGCAGCCACCACGGTGCCGCGTCGCCGACCGGCGCGGCCGTGCAGGCACAGCTGCCGTCGGCATCGGACTCGCCGAAGGTGTCGGGCAGCGCGCCGTCGCTGCTGCCGTCGCCGCCGTGGCTCGCCGCGCCGGTGGTCTCGTCGACCTCGCCGCCGCCGGTCTCGGATCCGCCGCTGCTGCTCCCGCCGCCGTCGCAGCCCTCGTCGATCGCGCCGTCGCAGTCGTCGTCGCGCCCGTCGTCGCAGCGTTCCTGCACGTAGCAGCGCGGCGCGGGCGACTGCACCGCGACGGTAGCCCACGCGCTCGCGACGTCCCAGCCGGCGTCGTCGCTCCACGCCGGTCCGACCAGCGCATCCTCGGCGAAGGCGTCGCCCTGCGAGATCCAGCAGCGCATGCCCGCGGCCGCGCGCGCGCACAGATCGTCGCGGCCGTCGCCGTCGACGTCCGCGAGCCGCAGCGTCGAGAAGAAGCGGATCGAGCCCCAGCCGCTGTCGTCGGCCAGCGCGGGCCCGGCGAAGGCCTCGCCGAAGCCGTCGCCGGTCCACGGCGCGCAGCGGATCCCGGCGTTGGCGCGGGCGCACAGATCGGTGTCGCCGTCGCCGTCGAGGTCGCCCCAGCGCAGCGTCGAGGCGTTGGCGTAGTCCCACCAGCCGCTGTCGTCGCTCCACGCCGGTCCGAGGATCTCGTCGCCGAAGCTCTCGCCCAGCGACAGGGCACAGCGCACGCCCTCGGGTGATCGGCCGCAGAGATCGCGGCGGCGATCGCCGTCGACGTCGACCAGCGCGATGGTGCTCCACGCCTCGACGCGATCCCAACCCGCGGCGTCGCTCCACGCCGGGCCGTCGATCGGCTCGCCGAAGCCGCCCGCGGTCGCGAGCCAGCAACGCATGCCCGCGGCGGTCCGTGCACACACGTCGGCGCGACCGTCGGCGTCGAGATCGCCCAGCCGGATCGTGCCGTGCTGCGACGGCGCATCGAAGCCGTCGTCGTCCCCCAGCGCGTCGATCGTCCACGGCGTGGCCTCGAAGCCGTCGTCGCTCGCGCGGTGACACGAAAGCGCGGCGGTGTTGCGGGCGCAGACGTCGTCGCGGCCGTCACCGTCGACGTCGGCCAGCCGCAGGCTCGCGGCGGCCGCGGGCGCGGCGTAGCCGTCCTCGTCGCGCAGGATCGCGACGTCGAGAGGGTCGGCCAGCGGCGCGCTGGCCGAGCGCACGCAGTGCAGGCCTGCGGCATCGCGGCCGCACAGATCGGCACGGCCGTCGCCGTCGATGTCGCCGCTGCGCAGCGAGCCGAAGCGCTCGGGTGCGTTCCATCCCGCCGCGTCGGTCCACGCCGGCCCCGCGACCTCGGTGGCGAAGCCGTCGAGCGCGAGCCGGCACACCACGCCGTCGGCACCGCGTGCGCACACATCGGCGCGGCCATCCGCGTCGAGGTCGGTGGTGGTGCCGGCATCGTGCGCCGACGCCAGCAGCACCGACTCCTCCCAGCTGCGATCGCACGACCCCGGCTCGCCGTTGCCGCGCGCGAGCACGCCGAGGTGGTTGCCGACGACGCGCTGGGCCCCGTCCGAGGGCACGTTGACCACGCCCTCGCCCTCGATCCACATCGTGCTCGAGCCGCCGCCGTCGAGGTTGCTCGCGTCCCAGGCCCCGAGCTCGAGCATGAGCTCGGCGAGCTCGGTGCAGCGCATGCCGATGCTGATGTCGCTGCGACCGTCGACCACCGCGAGGATCAACGTGCGCCGATCCTGCGACAGGCCCGCGGCGGTCCGTGGGTGCCGCGTGGTGCACAGATCGCCCTCGTCGGCGGGGTAGGGCGCACCGGCCTCGACCAGCGGACGGCGGCCCGACACCACCTCGCGCATCCACGGCGCGGGCGCGTCGAGCACGACCGCGGGCGGCAGGATCTCGGCGCGGCCGTGGCCGAACGCGACCGTGCCGCTGCCGTTGCCGTCGGCGGTGTCGGCCCACGGCTCGCCCGCGCCGACTGCGAGGCCGCTGGTGGAGTAGTCGGCGTACGAGAAGAAGTCGCCGTTGGTCGCGAGCTGGGCGTCGACCAGACCCGCGAACGACGACACCGTGCGCTGGCGTTCATCGCTCTTGGTCGCGCGCAGCGAGATGCCGTCGGCGCACAGGTCGATCTGCGCGGCGAAGATCCGCAGCGGCGCGCCGGTGCTGCGCCGCAGCAGCCGCACGCCCGGCAGCGGTTCGCTCCACTCGTCGGCGGCTGCGGCCGCGCGTGGCCACGCCGCCAGCACGAGTCCCACGCCGCACGCGACGATCCCCCAGGTTGCGGCGCCCCTCCGCATGATCGAAGCGTAGGGCCGCGGCGCGCGGCGACTCAATCCAGCGTTCGCTGTAGCGACGCGGCGCGCGGGGCCCGGTCGCGCCCGGCGCGTGCGCTCGTCATGGTGACGCGGTCGGCACCTCGAGCGCCTCGCGTTGCTCGGGATCGACCGGCTCGGTGCCGAAGACCTTCTCCCACTTGGCGATCACGACCGCGGCGAGGCCGTTGCCGATGACGTTCACCATCGTGCGCGCCATGTCCATGATCTCGTCGACCGCGAGCAGCATCGCGACGCCGGCCTCGCCGGGCAGGCCGAAGCTGGCGCAGGTGCCGGCGATGATCACCAGGGTCGCGCGCGGGACCCCGGCCACGCCCTTGGACGTGAGCATGAACGTCAGCAACATCGCGATCTGCGTGCCCAGCGGCATGTCGATGCCGGCGGCCTGCGCGATGGTGATCGACGCGACCACGAGGTACAGCGTCGAGCCGTCGAGGTTGAACGAGTAGCCGGTCGGGATCACGAAGCTCGCGACCCGGCGCGGCACGCCGAACGCGACCACGTCCTCGAGCAGCCGCGGCAGCGCGGCCTCGCTCGAGGCGGTCGAGAACGCGGTCGCGGCCGGCTCGCGGATGGCCCGCAGGAAGCGCACGACTCTGATGCCGCACACGATCATGATCGGCAGGAACACCAGCGTGAACAGGATCACCAGCGCGAGGTACAGGCTGCCGACCAGCGCCGCGTACTTGCCCACCAGGTGCACCACCGCGGGCCAGCCCTTGATGAACTCGCCGTCGATGGTCTTGCCGGCGGCCATGTGGCTGACGTTGTAGGCCATCGCGCCGAAGACCCCCAGCGGGGTCAGGCGCATCACCAGGTCGGTGTACTTGAACATCACCTGCGAGACCGCCTCGAAGAACGACAGCACGGTCTTGCGCTGGTCCGGGCGGATGCGGGTGAGCGAGATGCCGAACAGCGTCGCGAACACCACCACCGGCAAGATGTCGCCCTTGCCGGCGTGCTCGATCAGGTTCGACGGGAACAGGTGCAGCGCGATCTCCCAGCCGGTCTTCTGCTTGGCCAGCTCGACGTGCGACTGACCCGACAGGTCGATCGGCAGGCCCTTGCCGGGCTCGAGCCAGTTCACCACGCCCAGCCCGATGAACAGCGCCGCCGTGGTCACGACCTCGAAGTACAGCAGCGCCTTGCCGCCCATGCGGCCGACCGCCTTGAGGTCGCCGGTCTGGGCGACGCCGACGACGATGGTCGAGAACAGAAGCGGGACGATCAGGCCCTTGATCAGGGCGATGAACGCCGACGACAGGAACTTGAAGCCGTTGTAGGCCTCGGGAAACTGGTCCTGCGGCAGGAACCCGCCCACGACCACGCCCAGGCCCAGACCCATGAAGATCCAGAAGGTGCTGCGGGCCCACAGCGGGCGTCGGCGCGGGGCCGTTTCGTCCATCGGGCGCGACTTTACCCCAAGGCGCGCGGTCGCGGCGATTCACCCGGCTTTCATGGTCGATTCACCGCGACGCGGCGGACGAGCGTGACCCGCTCGCTAGACTGCGAAGGCGTGTCACCGAAGTTGTTCGACCTCGACCACTACGTCGCGCGGTGGAGCCGCGCGGCCGACGACCTCGCGCTGCGCCAACGACCGAGCGGCTGGTCGATCGCACTGTTCGATTCCATCGCGCACGTCCGCGAGGCCGACTGGGATGCGCTGGTCGGCGCGCGACTGTTCATGGGCCGCCGCTACCTCGCGGCGATCGAGCGCGCCCGGCCCCCGCGCATGGGCTTCCGCTACGCGCTGTGCTACGACGGCACCACGCCGGTCGCGGCCGCGTGCTACCAGGTGCTCGAGCTCGCATTCGATGCGTTCGGCTCGCGCGTGCCGGCGCCGCCGCCTGCGGCCGACGAGTCGCTGCGCCGACGCCTGCGCGCGGCCGGCCGCAACGCCTGGCGCGAGGTCAGCGACGCGTTGGGCGAAGGCGGTGCGCAGCGGGTGCTGATCAACGGCAACGCCCTGGTCAGTGGCGAGCACGGCTTCGCGATCGCGCGCGGCGTGGATCCGCGGCATGCGTTCCACGGCCTGGCCGACGCGACCTATCGCCTGCGTCGCACGGAGAAGCTGCACGGCGGCATCGCGTCGGTGCTGATCAAGGACTTCGGCGATCCGTCGCGCGTGCACGCCGACGAGCTGCAGCGCTTCGGCTACCACCCGCTGCAGGTCGATCCCAACATGGCGCTCGCGATCGATCCCGGCTGGCGCAGCTTCGACGACTACCTGCGCGCGCTGTCGGCGAAGTACCGCCGCAAGGTCAAGGACGTGCGCAAGCGGGCCGCGGGCCTGCGCTGCGAACGGCTGGACGCAGCCGCGGTCGCGCGCGACGCCGCGGCGCTGCACCGGCTCTACCTCGCGGTGCACGAGAAGTCGCAGCTGCGCCTGGCCAACCCCGGCGCGGACTACTTCCCCGAGCTCGCGGCGGCGCTGGGCGACGACGCGGTGGTGCGCGCGTGGTCGCTCGACGGCACCACCGTGGGCTGCAGCGTCGCGCTGGGCGGCCATGGCGAGCTGGAGGCGCACATGGTCGGACTCGACTACGACGTCAACGTCGAGCACGGCGTGTACCAGAGCGCGCTGTACCAGTTCGTCGACGACGCCATCGCCCGCGGTGCACGCGAGCTGTCGATGGGCCGCACCGCGCTCGAGATCAAGAGCGCGGTCGGGGCCACCGCGCGGCCGATGACGTGCTACCTGCGCCACGCCAACCCGGTCGGCAACCGCATCATGCGCCCGCTGGTGGCGCAGATCGGGCCCACGCCATGGTCGTCGCACCACCCGTTCCGCGACGACGCGCACGCGTGACGGTAGACTGTCGCGCGTGAGCTCGACCGCCGCGGCCCCACGCACCCGCTTCGCGCGGGCCCTGGCGTGGATCTGGTTCCGCTCGCTGCAGCGCGAGGGCGCCACGGTGCCGCCGGGCCCGACGCTGTGGGTGCTCAACCATCCCAACGGGCTGCTCGACGCGGTCGTCGCGACGGCGGCGCTGCCGGACTCGCCGCGGTTCCTGGGCAAGGCGACGCTGTGGCAGGTGCTGGTGCTCAAGCCGTTGATCGCGATCTTCGATCCGATCCCGGTGCACCGCCGCGCCGACGGCGACGTCGGGCCCGAGGCCACCGCGAAGACCTTCGCCGCGGTGCACGAGGCGCTGTCGCGCGGCGACGCGGTCGCGATCTTCCCCGAGGGCATCAGCCACGCCCGTCGCGAGCTCGCGCCGCTCAAGACCGGCGCCGCACGCATGGTGCTTTCGGCGCCACGACCGGTGCAGCTGGTGCCGGCGGGGCTGGTGTACGGCGAGCGCGAGCGCTTCCGTCACAGCGCGCTCGTGCGGGTGGGCGCGCCGATCGACTACGACGATCTGCGCGGACGCGGGGCCGAGCCCGCCGCGGTCGCGGCGTTGACCGATCGCATCGCCGAGCACCTGCGTCCGTTGACGCTGCACGGCCCCGACGACGCCGCGCAGGCCCTGGCCGAGCGACTGGCGTGGTTGCTGGCCGAGGGCCCGCGCGAGCGCGCCGCACTGGCGCCGCTGCAGGCCCGCGTCGCGGCCCTCGCGACGCGGCTGCGCGCGCTGCCGCCCGAGGCGCTCGCGGCCATCGAGGCCCGCGCGACCGCGGCCGACGAGGCGCTCGCGCGCGCGGGCGTGCGCGCCGATCAGCTCGGCTTCGCCTACGATCGCGCCACGGTGATGGCGTGGTTGCCGGGCTTCGCGCTGCGGCTGCTGCTGGCGCCGCTGTGGCTGCCGCTGGCGCTGTGGTTCTGGCCGGTCTACCGCCTGACCGGCTTCGTGATCGGTCGGCTCGTGCTCGATCTCGACGTGGTCGCGACCTACAAGTTCCTGCTCGCGCTGGTGCTGTTCCCGGCGTGGCTGTGCGCGTCCGTGGTGCTGGCGGGCGTGTTCGGTGGCGTCGCCGGCGTGGTCGCGACGCTGGTGGCCGCGGCGGTCGCGTTCGTGGTGCTGCCGCTGGGCGAGCGCGTGGGCGAGGACCTGCAGGCGATCCGCGGCTTCGTGCAGCGTCGCAACCCGCGGCTGCTGGCGCTCGCGCGCGAGCGCGACGCGCTGGTGACCGCGTTCCCCGAGCTGCTCGAGCTCGCCGCGCCGCCGCTCAGCCGTTGAAGATACCGGGCAGCGGCTTGCCGATGTCGCCCGCGACGTAGGCGTCCTCGGGCCAGGCGTAGGGACCGTTGAAGATCTCGTTGTGGCCGTAGCCGGGCCGGCCGTCGCGCTCGTAGTCCGCGGGCGACAGACCCATTGCCTGCAGGATCGTCACCAGCAGGCGGTTGTGCGGGATGCCCGGGATCAGCACGCCCCACGGCAAGATGGGGTTGGCGTAGTCGCTGGTCATCTGCGAGTAGTCGACGTAGTAGCCGGTCGTGAGCGCGCCACCGGCACCGCCGGCGAGGATGGTCGGCATGCCCTGGACGTAGTGGTCCATTCCCAGCTCGCCGCCCCAGTACACCAGGCTGTTGTCGAGGAAGGTCTGGCCGTCGGCCTCCTCGACGTCGAGCTGCTCGAGGAACCGCTGGAACACCGCGGTCACGACCCACTTGTTGAGCGCGACGATGTGCGCGTGGTCCATGGACTCGTCGACCGCGTCGTGGGCGTAGTCGTGCCAGTCGCCCGCGACGTCGTCGCTGCTGTGGTACGAGTTGACCTTGGTGCCGCTCGCGTCGGTGATGCCCATCTGCGCCTCGAAGGTGATGACGCGGGTGATGTCGCAGCGCAGCGCGGCCACGGCGATGTCGACCAGCAGCGCGGTCCAGGCCTCGAAGTTCTCGATGCTCGAGACCTCCTGCCAGGGGTAGCCCACGCCGTAGATCGGCGGCTCCTCGGGCTTGACGCACGCGGCCGACAGCCCGTTGGCGAGCTCGTTCTCGATGTCGTCGAGGAACGCCATGTGCCGCTCGAGCGTGGCGCGGTCGTCGGCGCTCAGGCGCGCGTGGGTCTTGAGCTTGGCGTAGTCCTGGTACACCGCCGCGACCAGCCGACGGTTGGGATGCTCCATCGGCATGCCCGGTTCCATGAAGTCGCCGAACAGGTCCTGCCACAGATCGTGCGGCTCGAGGTACGCCGGGATGTTCTCGACCGGCCCGCCGGGCACGTTGTAGTCGGTGTCGGAGATCGAGCTGGGGCTGCCGGTCGCCAGCACGATCGAGCGCGCGTGCGGCGTGGCGGGATAGAAGCGATCCGAGTACGCCAGCACCTGGTCGATGGTCGGCATCTGCCCCAGGCCGCGGGTCTCGAACTCGCCGGCCGAGGCACAGTTGGCGTAGTTGCCCAGCATCATGCCCAGGCCGTGGCTGGTGCCCTGCAGGTAGTCGAGCCCGCGCAGCAGCAGCATCTTGCCGAACCATGGCTGCAGCGACGCCGGGATCGTGCGCGAGAGGTCCTGGCCGGTGAAGTCGGCCAGCGGCGCCCACTTGTAGTTGGTACCCGGCAGCGTGGTCGCGAGCGCGGTGGTGCCGTCGGCTCGATCGCCGCCGTACATGGTGTCGCGCAGCTGGTAGCCCGGCGGGGTCCAGGCCGGCCAGAAGTCGGCGACCATCTGCCCGCTCTGCGACTGGATCGCGACGAAGCGCTTGATCGGATCGCCGGGCGCGGCCTTGGTCCCGCGCGGCAACAACGACGACAGAAACGGCATGCCCAGCAGCATGCCGCTGGTGGTGCGCAGGAACATGCGTCGACCGCTACGGACTGGCATCACATCACCCTCCGGGTGCGGAACGTGGCGGCCAGCGCGATGCTGCGCAGCGCCGAACGAATCGAGGCGTTGTCGGTCAACTCGGTCGTGACCGTCTCGATGAGGCAGGTGTCTTCGTCGGCCTCGCTGCGGCCGAAGGTCGCGCGGAAGTACTGCTGCGCGAAGCAGGGCTCGGCCTTGCCGCTGTCGACGACCTGCTGGCTCAGCGCGATGCCGTCGGCGACCACGGTGTCGTCACCGGTGATGGCGGGCGTGGCCGCGGTGTCGAGCGGCAGCGTCGCGAGGATCTCGCCCGAGACCGAGTCGATGATGGTCTCCTCGGTGCGGTGCCGACCCAGGGCGTCGTAGCCCTCGAGCACGAAGCCGATGGGGTTGATGGCGTGGTGACAGCCGTTGCACACCGCGTCGGCGGTCTTCTCCTCGTAGCGCTGGCGCGTGGTCTTCTCGCCGTCGACCGGCGGTTGGTCGAGCGCGCCGGGCGGCAGCTGGGTCGGGTCGGGCTGCGGCAGCTCCTCGCACAGGACGCGCTCGCGCAGCGCCGCGCCGCGGTGGACCGGATGGCTCTCCTCGTTGCCGGTGAGCAGGAACGCCACGCGCGTGAGCAGGCCCGCGCGCTGACCGGCCGGCATCGTCGGCGGCTCGCCGGCGCCGTCCCACGGCGCGACGCCGTACAGCTGGGCGAGGTGCGGCGACGCGGTCAGCGACAAATCGGTCATGAGCAGATCGGCGAGCGAGCCGTCCTGCTCGAAGGTGAAGTGGCGCTGCAGCGCATGGATCTCGTCCTGCGCCGCGACCAGGTGATCGGCGTCGGCCTCACCGATGGTCGTGCCCATCGCGAAGGTCTGGAACGCCGGCGTGGTCGGGAACGTGGTCAGCCAGCCCAGCTGCAGCCACTCGTCGTAGAAGCGATCGATGGTGGCCTGCGTGCGCGGATCCTCGAACACGCGGTCGAGCTGCGCGAGGTAGCCGTCCTCGGTGAGGATCGAGCCGTCGGCCGCGGCGGCGAACAGGTCCGCGTCGGGCATCGATTGCCAGAAGTGGAACGACAGCCGCGACGCCAGCGCGTAGCCGTCGAGCTCGTACTGCGCATCGTCGCCTTCACCCTCGAGCTCCACGTGGTAGAGAAACTGCGGCGACATCAGCAGCATGAACACCAGGCTGCGCCAGGCTTCGGTGCCGTCGGGCGAGGTGGTGGCGATGTCGTGCAGGCTGCTGCGCTCGTCGGACGTCAGCGGACGTCGGTACGCGCGCAGGCCGAAGTCGTCGAGGAAGGCGTCGATGCAGGCCGCGTCGGGCATGCTCGGTCCGGCACAGCTGCCGCCGACCGCGGTGAGGTTCTCGGGGTCGTAGGCGACGACGTCGGCCATGCGATCCGCGAGGCGGTAGTAGGCGCGCGCGTGCAGATCGGACACGCGTGTGTCGAGGATGCCGAAGCTGCCGTCGCCGTCGTCGACCGGAATGCGGTCGAGCTCGGTCGCGGCATCGCTCGCCACGTCGATGCCCGCGGGTGCGAACAGCTCGGCGAGCGTGTTGCGGTACTGCGCTTCCGAGAGGCGCCGCAGCGGCGCGATGCTGACCCCGTCCGCGCACGCGCCCACGCCGGTGTCGTCGGCGGTGCCGCCATCGCTGCCGCCGCTGGCCTCGGTGCCGCCGGTGCCGTCGCCGGCACCGTCGTCGTGCGCGTTGGTGCCGTGGTAGCAGCCCGCCGTGCCGCACAGCAGCGCGAGGCCGAGCGCGGTCGGATGGGCGCCGGATGGGCGGTGTTGGCTGGGCATCGGCGTGATCCCTGGGCGAGGGCAGGGGCCCGCCGCGCGAACGCGCGCGGCGCCGTTGCCTGCCGGAGGGCGTAGTAACCCCAGGCGGGAAATTGTCTCGCCGGGGGTTCGATTTTTTTTCGCGCGGAACCGGGCGGCCCACGCCGTGCCCGCGCTTGCGCGGCGCTCGCGGGCGGACTGGTACACTCGCCTGGCGCCGGTGACCGCAGTCGACTCGAATCCCGTCGCGTCGCTGCTCGAAGCGCTGGGCAGCCACGATCCCGCACTGGCGGCGCTGCTGCGCGGGGTCGGTGGCGCGCGCGGGCCCGAGTGCTTCGCGGTGTTGGCCGAGAGCCTCGCGCAGGGTCTGGGTGTCAGCCATGCGGTGGTCGCGGAGTTCGTCCGCGAGCGCCGCGCGGCGCGATCGCTGGTGTTCTGGGGACCAGACGGCCGCATGCCCGACGCCGAGTGGCCGCTCGAGGGCACGCCGTGCCAGGCCGTGGTCGAAGGTGGCGAGCTCGCGTACCACCCCGACGGCATCCAGCAGCGCTTCCCCGCCGACACCGCGCTCGTCGAGCTGGGCGTGCACAGCTATCTCGGCGTGCCGCTGCGTGCGACCTCGGGCGACGTGCTCGGCCACATGTTCGTGATGGACACGCGGCCGATGCCCGAGCTGCCGCGGGCGCGCGCGATGTTCCACATCTTCGCCGAGCGTGCGGCGGCCGAGCTCGAGCGCGAGCGTCTGCAGCAGGCGCTCGCAGCCAGCGAGGAACGCTTCCGCGATCTGTTCGACGAGGCGCCGATCGCCTACGTCCACGAGGGCCTCGACTCGCGCTTCATCCGCGCCAACCGCACCGCCATGCGCGTGCTCGGCATCACGCCCGCGCAGGTCGACGGCACCTACGGCCGCGACTTCGTGCCGCCGACCCCCGACGCGCAGCGCCGGTTGAACGAGGCCTTCGCGTCGATCAACCGCGGCACCGACACCAGCGGCGTGGTGCTGGAGCTGCGCCGTCGCGACGACGGCCGCCCGATCTTCATCCAGTGGTGGTCGCGGCCCGATCCCGGCGGCGGCTTCACGCGCACGATGTTCCTCGACATCACCGAGCAGGTGCTGCGCGAGCAGCAGGCCGCGCGGCTCGAGGCCGAGAACCGCGAGCTGCGCGAGCAGCTGCGTGCGGCCCACGACTTCGGCGAGATCGTCGGCAACAGCCCGCAGCTGCGCCGCGTGCTCGAGCTCATCGATCGCGTGGCTCCGACCGACTCGACCGCGCTGATCCAGGGCGAGACCGGCACCGGCAAGGAACTGGTCGCGCGCGCCATCCACGAGCGCAGCCGCCGGCGCAGCGGGCCGTTCGTGAAGGTGAACTGCGCGGCGTTGCCGGCGGGCCTGGTCGAGAGCGAGTTCTTCGGCCACGAAAAGGGTGCGTTCACCGGCGCGGTCGCGTCGCGCCGCGGTCGCTTCGAGCTCGCCGACGGCGGCACCATCTTCCTCGACGAGGTCGGCGAGGTCGCGCCCGACGTGCAGGTCAAGCTGCTGCGGGTGCTGCAGGAGAACCAGTTCGAGCGCGTCGGCGGCACCAGCACCATCAGCGTCAACGTTCGCGTGATCGCGGCGACCAACCGCGACCTCGCGGCCGAGGTCGCGGCCGGTCGCTTCCGCGCCGATCTCTTCTATCGCCTCAACGTGTTCCCGCTGTCGGTGCCGGCGCTGCGCGAGCGCGGCGGCGACATCGGCCTGCTGGCGAGCTACTTCGTCACGCAGCTCGCGACCAACCTCGGGCGCCGCGTCGATGCGATCGAACCCGCGACGCTCGAGCTGCTGCGGCGCTACACCTGGCCGGGCAACATCCGCGAGCTCCGCAACGTCATCGAGCGCGCGGTCATCTTGTCGGACGCGGCGGTGCTGCGCATCGAGCCCGCGGAGCTCGGGCTCGCGCCCGATCCGGGCGCACAGGCGGCGACGCCCGAGGCGGCCGAGACGCTCGCGGACATCGAGCGCGCCCACATCGTCGCGGTGCTGCAACGCTGCGGCGGGGCCGTGGCGGGCCCCGGGGGCGCGGCCAAGATCCTCGGCGTGCCGCCCTCGACCCTGCGCAGCCGCATGGAAAAGCTCGGCATCCGCTGACGGCGGGCCGCGTCGCGACGCGACGGCCCGCCGCGTCGGACGCGACCGGTCGCGTCGCCGCGAGCCCGTCCGCTGCGGGCCGCGGCCGCAAGTCCGCGAGGTCGTTGAGATGGCGCCGTCCGTGCGTCCCGGCGCGGGCATTGCTCGATGGGTCGCCGAGACGGTGAGCCTGCTGTGATCCGACTGACCCTCGATACCGCCGACCCTCGCGCGCCCGTGGTGCGCGTGGAGGGCACGCTCGACGCGCCCGGTGCCGCCGCGCTGCGTCAGCTGCTGGCGGATGCGCGACCTGCCGCGGTCGATCTCGCCGGCGTCGGCAGCATCGACGAGCACGGTCGCGCCGCGCTCGTGGCCGCGCGCGGCGAGGGCGTCGCGCTGCTCGCACCGTCGCTGTTCATCCGCACCTTGCTGGAGGAGGCCTGACGTGCCGACGACACCGCTGAACCCATCGCCGGCCGTCCGCTGCGACGACGCGCGACTGCTCGAGCGCCTGCGTGGCGGCGACGACGACGCGTTCGATCTGCTGGTACGCGTGCACGCGCGCGCGTTGCTGGCGACCGCGCGGCGCATGCTCGGGGTCGAGTCGGACAGCCAGGACGCGGTCCAGGAGGCGTTCCTTTCGGCCTACCGTGGACTCTCGGCGTTCGACGGCCGCGCGAGCGTGGCCACGTGGCTGCACCGCATCGTCGTCAACACCTGCTTGATGCGGCTGCGGGCCGCGCGACGCAAGCCCGAGCACAGCCCGCTGTCGCTGCTGCCGGAGTACCTCGAGGACGGGCACCAGCGCACCGACACGCGACCGTGGCGGGCGCTGCCGACCCAGACGCTCGAGCGCGTCGAGCTGTGCCGACTCGTGCGCGCGACCATCGACGAGCTGCCGATGGTCCACCGCGAGGTGATCCTGCTGCGCGACATCGAGGGCCTGGGCACCGACGAGGCCGCGGCAATGCTGGGCATCAGCGCCGGCGCGCTCAAGGTCCGCCTGCACCGCGCGCGTCAGGCCTTGCGCACGCTGCTCGAGCCGCACTTCGTGGAGGTGCTCTCGTGAGCGAGCGCCCCTACATCACCTGTCGCGAGCTGATCGACTTCATCGCCGACTGGCGCGAGGGCACGCTCGCGCCGACCGAGCGCTTCGAGTTCGAGCGGCACCTCGCGGTCTGTCCCTCGTGCGTGGCCTATCTCGACAGCTACGAGACCACCGTCGCCGCGCTCGCGCTGCTGCGCGAGCGCGAAGCTCCGCCCGCCGAGGTGCCACCGGCGCTGCTCGACGCCATTCGCAAGGCTCGCCGGGGCTAACCCCAGTGCAGCAACGCCACGATCGCGTCCGCGTCGTGCTGCGCCAGCAGGCGCTCGCGCAACCCGGCGTCGGTGAAGCGCTGACCGATCGCGGCGAGTGCCTCGAGATGTGCGGGGCCCTCGCGCGGCGACAACATCGCCACGACCACGCGCACGGGCTCGTCGTCGGGCGCGGCGAAGGGCAGACCCGCGGGCGCGAGCCCCACTGCGATGCGCACCGCGTGGCCGGCGTCGCGCGCGTGCGGCAGCGCGAGGCCGTGTCCGAGCGCGCAGCCGAAGTTGGCCAGCGGCTCGCGCAGCGCCGCGGCGGTCGCGTCGGCATCGACGCCGTAGGCCCGCGCGAGCGCAGCCGCGAGCTCGCGCAGCGCACCGGCGACGTCGCGTGCCTGCAGCCGCGGGATCACGGCGGCCGATCGCAAGGGCTCGAACACCGGCGAGAGTCTTGGCCGTGCCGCCGCGCGCGGTCAACTTCGCCGTCCGCGCGTGCGCCGCGCGATGGACCGCCGCGCGGGTGTACGCTGGCCCGCGGCGATGACGACCGACGTGCACGTGTTCGCGGCGGATGTCGTCGGTGACGGCGCGAGCACCCTGCAGCGCGCGGCCAGGCTGCTCGACGGCGCCGAGCTGGCGCAGCTACGGCGGCTCGCCTTCGATGCCGATCGCCTCGCGTATGCGGCTGCGCACGTGCTGCTGCGACTCGCGCTCAGCCACCTGCGCCCCGATCGCGAGCCGGCGACGTGGCGCTTCGTCCGCGGGCCCCGCGGCCGGCCCGAGCTGGCCGGGGGCGAGCGGCTGGTGTTCAGCCTCAGCCACACGCGCTCGCGGGTCGCGTGTGCGCTCGCGCGGCGCGAGCCCGGCCGCACGCTCGAGCTCGGCATCGACGTCGAGGCCGTCGAGGTCGATCCGCCGCTGCAGCTGGTCGATGCGAAGTTCGCCGCCCGCGAGGTCGCACGGGTGCGCGGGCTCGCCGGCACCGCGCGTGCGCGTGCCTTCTACGAGATCTGGACGCTCAAGGAGGCGTACCTCAAGGCCCGCGGCCTGGGCCTGTCGTTGCCGCTGCACGCGATCGCGATCGAAGCCGGCCCGCGGTTGACGCTGGATCCGACGCTGGGCGACGACGCTGCGCGCTGGCACCTGCACGTGCAGCACGGACCGTCGTGGGTGCAGTCGCTCGCGATCGGCTGCGACGCCGGCGCTGCGCCGCCGCGGCTGCTGCACGAATCCGTCGCGTGAGCCGCGTGGCGCGACCGCGCAGAGGGCAACGGCGGCCCGCCCTTGCCCTGCGTCGGATCAGCAGCCCATGAGCGTGTCGCACACGCCGGGGTCGCAGATGTTGTCGCAGCAGTCGTTGAAGCCGAAGCAGTCCTCGTCGCAGTAGCAGTCGCCACCCGCGCCGCCGCACTCGCACGCGGAGCACGTCGACGGATCGTCGGGGCAGTCGGCGTCGCAGTTGCACGAGTCCTCGTCGGCGTCGCAGTTGCCGTTGCCGCAGTCGGGTCCGCCGCCGCCACCACAGCCCATCGGCAGGTCGGCCTCGCACGCGTCGGCCTCGCACACGTTGGCGCAGCAGTCACCGAAGCCGAAGCAGGCCTCGTCGCAGTAGCAGTTGCCACCGGCGTCGCCGCACTCGCAGGCCGAGCACGCGTTGGGATCGTCGGGGCAGTCGGTGTCGCAGCTGCAGCTGTCCTCGGTCGCGTCGCACAGGCCATCGCCGCACACGCCGGTGGCGCAGTCCTGCAGCGATCCGCCGCAGCCGCCGTTGTCGCAGACGTTGGCGCAGCAGGTGCCCGCGTCGACACATCCGTCGCTGCAGTCGCAGTTGCCACCGGAGCCGCCGCACTCGCAGCTCGAGCAGGCGTCGGGATCGTCGGGGCAGTCCTGCGCGCAGTTGCAGCTGTCCTCCGTGCCCGCGCAGACGCCGTCGCCGCACACGGCACAGCCCGCCAGCGCATCGCCGCAGACCATCGCGTCGCAGACGTTGGCGCAGCAGTCGCCGAAGCCGAAGCAGGCCTCGTCGCAGTAGCAGTTGCCGCCGGCGTCGCCGCACTCGCAGCTCGAGCAGGCGTCGGGATCGTCGGGGCAGTCCTGCGCGCAGCTGCAGCTGTCCTCGTCGCCGTTGCACTGGCCGTCGCCGCACGCGGCCACGATGCAGCCGTCGACGTCGGCCATGCAGGCGTCGGCATCGCAGACGTTGGCGCAGCAGGTCCCGGCGTCGAGGCAGCCGTCACTGCACTCGCAGTTGCCGCCCGAGCCGCCGCACTCGCAGCTCGAGCAGGTGTCGGGATCGTCGGGGCAGTCCTGCGCGCAGCTGCAGCTGTCCTCGCGGCCGTTGCACTGACCGTCGCCGCAGCTGATGTCGACGCAGGCGCTGGTGTCGAAGCTGCAGTCGGCGGCGCACGCGAGCCGACCGTCGGTGAAGCCCTGCGTCGCGCAGGTCTGTCCCTGCAGCTGGCCGTCTTCGCACTGCTCGCCGGGGTCGAGCAGGCCGTTGCCGCACTCGCCACCGCCGCCGGAGCTGCTGCTGTCGCCGACGCCACCGGAGCTGCTGCTGCCCTCGCTGGCGGCGCTGCCACTGCCGCCGCCGCTGCCACTGTCGGCCGAGGACTCGGCGGTGCCGTCGCCGCTGCCGGAGCCCGCGGTGCCGGTGGTGGTGCCGGCGCCGAAGGTCGACGTGGCCTCGTCGACGTCGGAGTTGCACGCAGCCACGACGGCGAGCGCTGCCACGAGCAGTGCGAACGGACGCTGGCGGTGGGTCTGCATGGCGAGGGCCTCCAGCCCAAGCACACCTGGTTTCGCGCGGGCGCGCCAGCCCAAAGCGCGGGCGTGCGCGGCGAGCAGGGCGTCGCGGTCGTGTATGCTCGGCGGCGGTGAAGCGGACGCGGGCACCGAGCGGGTGCGCGAACGCGCCGACCGGTCGCGGCCGGGCCGCGCTCGCGATCGCGCGAGAGCTCGCGATCGCAGTGACGTGCGCCGGTTGTGGCGACGAGGTCGTGGGCTACTTCGACGGCAGCGGCAGCGGCAGCAGCGAGGGCCTCGCCGACGCGAGCGGCAGCGTGACCGCGTCGACGACGTCGTCGGGCGGCGTCGATGGCACCGGCAGCGGCTCATCCGATGGATCGTCGTCGGGCGATGCGAGCGGCGATCCCGGCTTCGTGCCGCCAGGATGCTTCGGCGACGACTTCGACAACGGCGTGATCGATGCGCTGTGGAACACCTGGGCCGAACAGGACGCGTCCTTCGCCGAGGTCGGCGGACAGCTCGAGTTCACCGCACCGACCACCGGCGTGTGGGACACCGGCGTGGTCGGGGCCTACGACTACCGCTTCCCGTTCTCGGTCGCGCAGGCGCGCATGCGCGTGAGCGTGCCGCCCGATCCGGCGGTGCCGGTGCTGGTGTTCCTCTCGGTCATCGACGATCTCGGCAACGCGCTGTCGATGCAGCTGGGCAACGGCAGCGTGTTCGCGAGCACGGGCACCGCGCGCGTGCTCGACTACCGCGAGGAGTTCCCGATGACGCCGTACCCGCAGTGGATCCGGATCCGCGGCGATGCGGACACGATCCACTTCGAGGTCTCCGACGACGGCGACGCGTACACCGAGCTGGTCGCGCGGCCACGCATCGCGCCGTTCGACGACGCCGGCGCGCTGATCATGACGCAGACCTACGCCGACGATCCCAACCACACGCTGGTCGCGGTGGACGACTTCCAGGTCTGCGTCGAGTGACGCGGTCGCGCGGAGCCCTCAGCCGCACGTCGTCCCCGCCGCGCCGGCGTCGCTGCCGGTTGCCCAGCGCGAACAGGGGTGACAGATCAGACCGGGGACGACGGCCTCTCAGTGCCCCAGCGCGCGGGCCTTGCCGAGGTAGACGCTGCGCGGGTACGCGGTCGCGAAGGCCTCGATCGCGCGGTCGCGATCGCTTCCGCGGCCGAGGGCATCGAGCGCGCCGATGCGGCCGAAGTGGGCTTCTTCGGCGAGCGGACCCCCGCCACCGTCGAGGTAGCGCGAGTACGCCGACAACGCCGCGGCGTGGCGTCCGCGACTGGCTTGCACCCGACCCAGCGACACCAACGCGGCGTGGGCCTCGCTCGAGCGCGGGTACGCGTCGAGCAAGCGCTCGTAGGTCGCCGCGGCGGCGGCCAGCTTGCCGCGACCGGCCTGCTCGCGCGCCGCGACCAGCAGCTCGCCGGCGGACTCGCTCGCGGCGGCACGCGGACTCGGTCGCGGGGCCTTGGTGCCGGCGGTGGGCGCCGGTGCA
>JAIBBS010000388.1 GCA_019694555.1 Nannocystaceae bacterium | reverse complement strand
CCGCTGCCGCCGCGCCGCCGCCTGGCCCCGCACCGCTGCCCACGCCTTCGGGCGGGCCGCCGCCGCCGGTCTCGGCGCGCGGTGCCGAAGCACCGACGGTCCCGATCCCGCCGCCCGGCCCGCGTCCCAACGGCGCGCCGCGGCCCAAGGCCACGCAGAGCTACGCCGCGACCTCGGCCGCGCCCTCGGGCGAGTTCGACTGGGACGACGAAGAGCTCGAGACGCGCCTGTTCGGCGACAACGATCCGGCCGCTCCGCCGCCGCCGATGGACGCGATGCCGCGCGGTGCGGATCGACCGGGTCAGGTCGGCGGTGAGCTCGACACCGCGATCGACATCGATCTGAGCGAGCCGCCCACGCTCGCGAGCCCCAGCGTCACGGTGGTGCCCACCGCCGCGCCGGTGGGGCCGATGCCCGGTCGCACGCAGGCGCCGATGCCGATGCCGGCGCCGAGCATGCCGACGATGCCGGCGGCGCCGCAGATGGCTCCGCCGCCGACGCACAATCCGTTCCCCGCCGCGCCGCCGATGCAGTTCGCCGGCGCGCCGTCGTCGGCCACGATGCCGATGCCGGTGGTGCAGATGCCCGCGCCGGTCGGTCCGCCGATGGGCAGCGGCCCGACGATGCCGATGGGCCCGGGCATGGGCCCGACCGGCACGCAGGGCATGCCGCAGTTCGCCCCGCCGCCGATGGCGATGCGGCCGGTGCAGCAGTTCGACGACGACGTGCCGCGCAAGAGCGGTGCGGGGTTGTTCATCGGCATCCTCGTCGGCGCCATCGTCCTCATCGGCGCGGGCTTCGGCGGTGTGTACGTGTACTCGCGCTACCGCGGCGGTGCGGCCACGACCACGACCACAGGGGGCAGCACGCCGTCGTCGGGCGGCGCCGAGGGTGGCGAGCAGGCCGTCGCGCGCTCGGGCATGACGATCCAGACCACGCCCGCGGACGTGCAGCTCGAGGTCGACGGCAAGGTCATCGCCGGCACCTCGCCGTTCGTGATCGCCGACCTGCAGCCGGGCTCGCACACCGTCCGCATCACCCGCGACGGCTTCCTGCCGTTCGAGCGCCAGCTCGACCTCGCGGCCGGCGGGCTCAACCTTCCGGTCTCGCTGCAGCACCGCGACGTCACGCTGCTGCTCGAGAGCGATCCGCCCGGCGCGACGATGAGCCTGGTCGTCAGCGGCAAGGCCTACGTGATGGGCACCGGCGGCGGTGGAGCGCAGTTCAAGATCACGCGCGATCCCTCGGCGACGTACCAGATCGAGGCCAGCGCGAAGGGCTTCCTGACCGAGCGCCGCGACCTCGCGTTTTCGGGCGAGCCCTCGCAGAAGGTCAAGGTCGCGCTGGCGCGGGACAACAGCGTCCCGATCGCGATGGGCCCTCCGCCGACCACGCCGGCGACGCCCGACGCGGGCACCCCGGCCACGCCCACGCCCGCGACACCCACGCCGACGCCGACGCCGACGCCCGATGCCGGCGGCGGTCAGACCACCAAGCCCAAGCCCAAGCCGCCCAAGCCCAAGTCGGAGCCGACGCCGCCCAAGCCACCGGCCGCGAAGACCTCGACGCTGCGCATCGGCACCAACGCGGGCGTGTTGCCGGCGCAGGTGTTCGTCGACGGCAAGCCGGTCGGCAACACGCCGATCGGCACGCTCAAGGTGACCCCGGGCACCCACAAGGTGAAGTGGAAGTGGCCCGACGGTCGCGAGGTGACGATGTCCGTCGAGGTCGCCGACGGCGAGATCAAGCCGGTCAAGGCTGGCTAGCAGCGTCGTCGCGCAGCACCGCCCACAACGCCTCGGGGACGTAGGGCGCGCGGGCCTGGTGCTCGCGCACGAAGCTCTCGCGCACCGCGGTCACGCGCTCGATCGACGCGGTGCCGCCGAGCTGCGACAGCTTGTTGCGCAGCAGCCGACGGAAGTCTTCGTCCTGCGCCTGCGCCAGCTGCCGCTCGAGGAACTGGATCGCGAGCGCACGCTCGCCGTGCTCCGACACCAACGTCGCCGCGTACTGCCGCACCAGCGGGTCGGCGCCGAAGGCCGCGGCGCGGCGGATGAGCTCGATACCCTCGGCGCGTGCGGCCTCGATCTCCGCGGCGGAGTAGCCGCGCGTCGAGGGCACCTGCGTCAGCAGCAGCATGCCCATGGGGTAGAGCAGCTCGTGGCTCTCGGGGAACTCGGCCAGGCCGCGGCGGTAGATGTCGAGCGCGTGATCGACGGTCTCGCGGTCGATCACCGCCTGGCCGCTGTACACCGCCGTGATGCCGCCCCACACGTACGGTCGACGGAAGCGCGGCGCGAGCCCGGTGATGGCGTCGACGTAGCGGAAGGTCGCGGCCAGCTCGCTGTGGCCCAGCGTCTCGCCGGTGTAGATGAGCGCACGGATCCAGATCAGGTCGGCGAGTGCCTCGCGGAAGCCACACGCCATCGGCACCAGCTGGCCCGGCGGCGGCACGTACAGCACGTCGAGCTCGGCCGGCAGGTCCTGCTGCTGTGCCAGCACGCGGCCGTGCGCGAGGTGGGCCAGCAGGCCCAGCGTCGCAGCACCCAGCCA
>JAIBBS010000387.1 GCA_019694555.1 Nannocystaceae bacterium | reverse complement strand
GCTGCTGCGCGAGCCCGCCGGTCGTGCCGCCGTGGATGCGGGCCTGACCGGGGTCACGCTGGTGCTGCGGCTGGCGCTGTCGTCGACCTCGCAGGCGCTCGCGCGTGCGCGCGGCCGCGGTGACGGCGGCGATCGCGCCGAGGCCGCGGCGCAGCTGCGCGAGCTGGTCGCGTGGGGCTGGTCGCAGCTGGCGACGCAACGCGACGCGCTGCTGCAGCACGCGCTGGCGGTGCCGCTCGACGACGCGCTGCGCGAGCGCGTGCCGCTGCTCGCGGCCGCGATCGCCGGGCTCGACGCCCGCACCGCGGGCTTGGGCTACCGCGAGCGCGACGGTGTCGTCACGTTGGTGTGGCGCGACCAACCGCTCACGGCGCTGCGGGTCGCGAGCACGCGCGACGGCGGTGCCCGCAGCCTCGCCGACGCGCTCGTGCGGGCGCGCGACGTCGGCGGCCTGGTGCTCGGCGAGGCGGCGCGGCGGTGGTTCTCGCTCGAGCTCGACGACGGTCGCCACGACACCTGGATCGCCACGCCCAGCGGTGCCGAGCTGCTGCTGCGCGTGCTCGGGCGCGCGACGCTGTGGACCATGCCGACGGTGCCGCAGGGTCACGCGCACGTGGCCGCGGCGGCGGAACAACGCCAGCTGCTGTTGCCGCGCGACGAGGTCGCGCGCCTGCTCGGGCGCGGCGGCACCGACGTGCCCGCGCGCACGGCCCTGCTCGCGCACGCGTTGGTGGCGCTGGCGCTGCGCGAGGACGCCATGGGTCTGCGCGAGGTGCCGCTTCTGCCGGTCTACGACCCTCGCGCGGTCACGCCGTCGCGACTGTTGTCGATCGCCGCGATGCAGGCCGATGGACGCAGCTTCGCGGTGGTGCCGTGGGGCGCCGTCGATCGCGATCTCGTCGGACCCGTGATCGAGGCCAGCCCCGGCATCGCGTCGCTGTTGCACGAGGCGCTGGCGCTGCCGCTCGAGCCGGTGCCCGACGGTGGGCGTGCGGGCGCGACACCACCGCGTGGCGGTGCGGTCGCGGACGCCGTGCGGGCCGAGCCGTTGCTGCGCCACCCCATCGTCGACGCGCTCGCGATCGGAGCGCTGCAGCTGGGCGGAGGCGCACCGCCGGGCGTGGCGCTGTGGGCCCGCGGTCTGCACGTCGGTACGCTCGAGCTGCCGACGCCGCTGACGGATCTCGGCGGGCGCCTGTGGCTCACCGATGCGGGCGTGCGTGCGGGACGACCGGCGATCTCGACCATGCTGCTGTCCCACGCGCGCGGGCTGATCGAGGCGGCGCGGCGGCAGGCCGTGCTGGCGCCGCCGGGCGGCACGCGGGCACGCGCGATCGAGCGCTTCGTCGAGCACTGCGATGCGATCGCCGAGGCCGGCGACGATCGCCTGGGCCTGCGCGCCGCGCCGCCGCGGCCTGCACCGCGCGTGCTGTCGCCGCAGGCCGCGAGCGCGGGCAGGCTGCCGCCGCTGCGGCGCACGTGGTTGCCGGCGCTGGTGCGGCACGGGCTCGGTCGTCCCGGTGGCTTCGAGCGCGCGTGGTTGTCGTGGCGGTTGGTGCGGGTGGCCAAGCCCGATGGCGTGGTCTGGGATCTCGAGGTCGGTGGACGCCACGCGTGGATCCGCCGCGCGCTCGAGGACGAGTCCACCCCGACCGACGTCGAGCTCGCGGCGCTCGCGATCGTCGCCGAGGTGCTCGCGACCGCCGCCGTCGGCGAGACCGCGATCGCGGCGGCGCTGCTGCGCGTGCTCGCGACGGCGCACGTGCACGCGCGCGTGTGAGGCCACGCGCTTGCGGCCGCGTCGCGGTGGCCCGATAGTCGCGGCCGTGACACGGCGCGCGTGGCTCGAGGCCGAACCCTTCACGCTGGTGCTCTCGGCGGGATTCTTCGGCTTCTACTCGCACACCGGGTTGCTGCACGCGCTCGAGCACGCGGGCGTGCGACCGCGACGGATCGTCGGCGTGTCCGCGGGCGCGCTCGCGGGCGGACTGTGGGCCGCGGGCCTGCCGGCCGAGGATCTGGCGCGCGAGTTGCTGGCGCTGCGACGGCGCGACTTCTGGGATCCCGGGCTGCCGCTGGGCGGCTTGCTGCGCGGGCGCAAGTTCGCGGCCGAGCTGCGGCGCGTGCTCGCGGCCACCGGACGCAGCGAGATCGAGCAGTGCGAGCGGCCGTTCGTCGCGATCGCGCACGACGTGCTCGCGCGACGGACCCTGCCGATCGATCGCGGCGACCTCGCCGATGCCATCCGCGCCTCGTGCACGGTGCCGTTGATGTTCCGGCCGATGCTGCTCGGTGGTCGCGTGGTCGTCGATGGCGGCGTGTCCGATCGCATCGGCCGCGCGGTGCTGCAGCCGGGCGAGCGCGTGCTCATGCACCTCATCCCCTCGCGCCGTCGCGTCGCACGCAACCGCGCCGCCTCCGTCATGCCGCCGCTCGACGCCCAGGTGTTGGTCACGCCCGGCGTGCCTGCGCTGGGCCCGTTCGCGCTCGCGCAGGCCGAGCAGGCCTACACGGTGACGCGCCGCCACGCGGCCGCGTGGCTCGAGCAGCCGCCGTGAC
>JAIBBS010000032.1 GCA_019694555.1 Nannocystaceae bacterium | reverse complement strand
ACCGCGCCGACCGCCGAGACGACCACCGCCATGGGCGCGGGCGTGGGGCCGCTCGACGGTGTCGCGACCGACGACGCACTCGGTCCGCTGGGCGCCGGTGAGGCCGGCACCGCGGCCGCAGGCGACACCGCGGCCGAGCCACCGTCCGAGCCCGAGCCGCCCGCGCCCGAGGTCGCGCCCGCGGTGCCGAGCGAGCCGCCGGCCGAGACCACGCCCGCGGCGGCCGAGCTGCGCGAGTACCTCGAGTCGATGACCAAGCCCGCGGGCGACGAGCCCGAGGTCGCGAGCGAGGAGCGGCCATGGTTCGCGGCCAAGGCCTTCACCGGTCTGGTGCTGCTGCTCGCGCTCGCCTACCTCGGCGGCCACCCGGTGGTGCTGCGGCTCGAGCGGCGGCTGGGCGTTTCGCGCGTGGTCGCGGCCGGCTTTCCGTTCCTCGCGCTGGGCCTGCTGGCGCACCGCAACGGCGTGCTCAGCGACGACGTGCTCGGCCACCTGCGCCCGGTGCTGCACCTCGCGCTGGGATGGATCGGCCTGGTCATCGGCATGCGCATCGAGCTGAGCAAGCTCGGCTCGCTGCCGCGCGGCACGGTCTCGATCATCGGCATCGGCACCGGCATACCGCTGGCGATGATCCTCGCCGGCAGCGCGGCGGTGTTGCTCGGCGCGCGCGCGCTCGCCGGCGCGCCGCTGCTCGATCCGCTGATCGTCCGCGACGCGCTGGTGCTCGGCGCTGCCGGGGCCATCGCCGCCGACACCGAGACCCTGCGCTTGGGCGCGCGCAAGGCCGCGCGCGAGGCCCGGCGCTCGCTGGTGCTGCTCGCCAACCTCGACGAGCTCGCGGCGCTGGTCGGCCTCGCCTTCCTCAATGCTTACTTCCGGCCCGGCGGTGGCGGCGTCTCGTGGCAGCTGCCCAACACCGCGTGGCTGTTCGTCACCTTCGGGCTGGGCCTGGTGGTGGGCGTGGTGGTCTACGCGATCTTGCGGCTGCCGGTCACGCGCACCGAGTCGGTCGCGCTGCTGCTGGGCTCGGTCGCCTTCGTGTCGGGCATGGCCAGCGAGCTGTACCTCTCGCCGCTGGTGGTGTGCTTCATCGTCGGCTTGCTCGTGACCAACTTCCCCGGCGATCACAAGGCGCGGCTGCACGACAACCTCACGCGGCTCGAGACGCCGATCTATCTCGTGTTCCTCATCGTCGCCGGTGCGATGTGGCGCCCGACGTTGCTGGGCGTGTTCGCGATGGTGGTGTTGCTGGCGGCGCGCTACGTCGGCCGCTGGGCCGGTGGCCGCATCGTGTGGCGGCAGGTCGACGCCGCACTGCCGGCCGATGCGCGGCGATCGCTGGTGTTCGCGCCGATGGGCACGCTGCCGATCGCCGTGGCCGTGAACGCGGCGCTGCTGTACCCCGACGGCGAGCTGCCGACGATCCTGACCGCGACCATCGGCGGCGCGATCCTGTGCGAGATCGCGTTGTCGCTGCTGTGGCGCAGCGACGACCCCGCCGGCACCGCGCGCGAGGAGCTCGCGGGATGAGGGTGCTGATCCTGCTCGCGCTGGTGGGCCTGATGGCGGCCGCACGCAGCTTCGAGGTGCCGGGGCGCTCGGTCGGCTCGACCACGGCGCTGGCGGTCGGGTTCCTGCTGCTGTGCGCCTACCTCATGGGCTGGCTGGCGAAGAACCTCAGCATGCCCAAGCTGACCGGCTACCTGCTCGCGGGCATGCTCGCCGGCGACTCGGTGCTCGCACTCATCCCCGAGGCCGCCGCGGGTGACCTCAAGATCTTCACCGGCGTCGCGGTCTCGCTCATCGCGCTCACCGCCGGCACCGAGCTCGAGATGCGGACCATGCGGCCGCTGCTGCGCACGATCGGGCTCATCACCGGCATCGCCGGCATCGGCACGGTCGTCATCATCGCGGTGGCCGCGTGGCTGATGCGCGGGCAGCTGCCGTTCATGGCCGAGCTGAGCCCGTCGGGGTGCATCGCGATGGCCGCGGTGCTCGGCGTCGTGATCTCGGCCAACTCGCCCGCGGTGGTGGTGGCGCTGCGCACCGAGATGAACGCCGATGGCCCGCTGTGCCGCACCGTGCTCGGCGCGGTGGTGATGGGCGATCTGCTGGTGATCGTGCTGTTCGCCGGAGTCGGTGCCGCGGCCGCGCCGTACCTGGGCAACGCCTCCGATCAGGGCGCGCTGGTGCACCTGGTGTGGCACATCGGCGGTTCGCTCGTCGCCGGCGGCGCGCTCGCGGGCGTGCTGTGGCTGTACCTGCGCTACGTCGCGCAGAGCACGGCGCTGTTCGTCGTCGCGCTCGCGTTCGTGGTCGCCGAGGTCGGTCAGCGCATCGGCCTCGACCCGCTGCTGGTCGCGCTGTCGGCCGGCATCCTCGTGCGCAACCTGACCTCGGGCGGCGACGCGCTGCACGAGGCCATCGAGGGCTCGTCGCTGCCGGTGTACCTGGTCTTCTTCGGGGCCGCGGGCGCGTCGATCCACCTCGACGTGCTGCAGATCGTGGGCGTGCCGGCGCTGCTGTTCGCGCTCGTGCGCGCGCTGTCGTACCTGGCGACCTCGCGGCTGGCGACCGCGCTCGCCGGCGCCGAGGCGGTGGTGCAGCGCTATGCCGGCGTCGGCATGCTGCCGCAGGCCGGGCTCGCGCTCGCGCTGGGCCTGCTGATGGTCAAGACCTTCCCGGCGGTGGGCGAGGGCGCCGGCACCTTGGTGCTGGGCGTGGTCGCGATCAACGAGATGGTCATGCCGATCCTCTATCGCCAGGCGCTGCTGCGCTCGGGCGAGGCCGGACGCGGCGAGGTCGGCGTGAGCGCGGCGTTCCCGATCGTGCCGCCCGACAGCTCGGCCAGCGCACCGGTCGACGAAGGCTGGGACGACGGCGCGGACGCGTCGTCCACCGCCGGCGTGGTCGAGGCGGTCGACGTCGATCCGGCAGCGGAGTCGCGACAGATCCGCACCGGCGACACGCTGCCGCCCGACGCGTGGCAGGGGTGAGAGGCCGTCCGCGGATGCGGACGGTCTCTCGTCGCGACGCGACCGAAGCTGAGGGGTCCCGTCGAATCAGTCGGCGAACAAGCCCGACATCACGCCCAGGCCGGCCTCCATCGCGGCCCACGTCGCGCCGGCATGGAACGGCTGGCCCGCGCGGAAGCGGGCCGGCAGCACGGTGCCCAGCAGCTTCTTGCCCACGCGCCACGCCTCGCTGGTGCCCACGCGGTACAGATCCGGACGATCCTCGCGCACGGCCACCGGATGCGCCGGATCGCCGGTCTCCTGCAGCGGCACGTGGGCGAAGGTCGCCGTGTCGAGCTGTTCCATGATGCACATGCTGACGGGATCGAAGCGCGCGTTGGGATGCTCGCCGAGCACCCGCTGCGCGATGTGTTCCGCGGCCGCGTCGGCCTGCAGCATGGCCAGGAACGCCTGCTTGACCGGGAAGTCGCCGGCGTCGCCGATGGCGTAGACGTCGGGGTGATCGACGACCTGGCGCGTGGTCGACTGCGTGGCGATGAAGCCGCGCTCGTCCATCGGCAGGCCCTCGTAGCGCGTCGACGCGACGTAGGGCGGGAACGACACCAGCAGATCGAAGCCCAGCTGCAGTCCGTCCTCGAAGCGCAGGCTGCCGGCCTCGACGCCGCGGACGCGCGTGCCGACGTGACCGGTGATCTGGCGCTTGTCGAACTCGCGCACGACGACCTCGTGCAGCCGCGGTCCGAACGCCGCGATGTAGCTGGTCTCGTAGGTGGCGTAGGTGATGGCCACGCGCTCGCGCACGCCCTTGCGCCGCAGCCACGTGTCGGTCATCAGCACCAGCTCGTACAGCGGGCCGGCGCACTTGTTGCCTGGCGGCACCATGAACACCAGCTTCTGCTCGCTGCCGGCGGCGGCCTTGTCGATCAGGCGCTGCAGCCCCTCGCGCATCGCCAGCATCTGCGCCGGCGTCCAGATCGTGACCGCGTGCTCGGCCAGCCCCGGGATCTCGGCCTCGCGCATGCTCGCGCCGGTCGCGATGAGCAGATAGTCGTACGCCAGCTGCTCGGTCGTGGTCGTCACGCGCTTGGCCCCGGGATCCACGCCGGTGGCGCGCGCGATCGACAGTCGGATCTGGCGCTTGTCCATCGCCTGGCGCAGATCGACCACGAAGCGATCGGGGTCCTTGCCGAACGGGATGTAGATGGTGTTGGGCTTGAAGTGGAACTCGGGCGTGTCGCTCACGAGCGTGAGATCCACGTGCCGGCCGAGTCGCTTGCGCAGATAGAAGATCGCCTCGAGGCCGGCGAAGCCGCCGCCGAGCACGACGACGTTGGGCTTGCGTTGGGATGCGTCGTTCACGGCCCAAGCGTAGGCATCGCCGCTGCCGGCGCAGGCGCAGCGATTGCTCCCGCGCCAGCGGTGCGCGTGCAATCTCGCCGCGGCTGTGGCAGCGTCGCCGGGCCATGCGAGTGCTCTTTTTCCTGACCGGCCTGGTCGCGGCGTGGGTCGCGTTCAAGCTGTGGTTGCGGCGCGGGCGGGTGCGGCCGCGTCGCGCCCGCGAGCTGGTCGATGCCGGTGCGCTGCTGGTCGACGTGCGCACGCCGCAGGAGTTCGATCGCGGTCACATCGACGGCGCGCGCAACATGCCGCTGCCGCGGCTGACACAGGACATCGAGGCGCTCGGGGAGCGCGATCGCGCGATCGTGGTCTACTGCCAGAGCGGACTGCGCAGCCGCTTGGCCGCGGCCCGCCTGCGCGAGGCCGGGTTCGGCAGCGTCCACGACCTCGGGCCGCGCAGCGCGTGGCCGGGCTGACGTCGCGGCAGCTCGGTATCGGGGCCGCCGCGCCGTGCGCCCGCGTCGGCTGGCGCACGTGCGGCATGCCACGTTGACCCCACCGCGGCCGGGGCGTAGCTTCCCCGCGTGCCGAGCCCGGGCGAGTACGACAGCTCCGGTCCGAGCCTGCGCCTGGTCGTGAGCATCGTCGTGGTGCTGGCGCTGGTGCTCGGCGTGGTCGCGTACTGGCGTTACACCGTGTCCGAGCGCTTCTTCGCCGACTCGCTGCCCGAGATCGACCGCGTCGCGCCGACGCTCGACACCGAGGGCTGCGTCGACGAAGTCCTGGGCTGGCACCGCCGCTGCGAGGCCAACAAGCCGCTGTGCGACGAGGGCGTGGTGCGGGTGATGACGCACTGCCTGATGGGGCGCGACCGCAGCGACACCTGCTCGGGCCTCGATCTCAGCTCGTCCAAGGCGACCTGGGTGTTCGAGCGCTGCACCAAGCGCGGGACGCCCTGCACCAACCGCAAGTCGTGCCCGTGTGCGGATGCCTACCGCACCGTCGACAGCTTCTGCCGCCACGAACAAAAGGGAGTTGCGCTGTGAAGCCGCTGCGTCTCGCGCTCGCGACCGCGTTCGCCACCTGGATCCTTCTATTGATCGGGGGCCTGGTCAACCCGATGGGCGCGTCGATGGCGTGCCCCGACTGGTACTTCATCCCGACGTGCAACGGCGAGCTGCTGCCGGAGATGCGCGGCGGGGTGCTGTACGAGCACGGCCATCGTCTGTGGGCGTCGTGGGTCGGCATCTTGACCTTGGCGCTCGCGATCGTGACGGTCAAGAGCAAGCAGGTCGACGGCACCAGCAAGCGCATGGCCGTCGTCGCGCTGTTGCTGGTGTGCTTCCAGGGCGCGCTCGGTGGCATCACGGTCAAGCTCAACCTCTCGAGCGCGATCTCGACGCTGCACCTGTCGACCGCGATGGCGTTCTTCCTGCTGCTCATCGCGCTGTGCGTGCGGTTGGTGCCCGCGGAGCGCTGGCAGGCCCGCGCCGGCTCGGCGCGCCGCGGCCTGGTGCTCGCCGCCACCGCCGCCGTGTTCGCGCAGATCATGCTCGGCGGCGCGGTGCGCCACCTGGGCGCCGGGCTCATCTGCGGCGACGACTGGATCGGTTGCGGTCCCGGGGCGTGGACGCGGCAGCCGCTCGCGCACCTGCACATGACGCATCGCCTGGTCGCCTACGCGTTGGTGCCGCTGGTGCTGCTCGCCGCGCGCCACGCCGCGCGCGAGGCTGCGGCGCTCGGTAACAACGCCGCGGCCCGGATCGCCAGACTGCCGGCCGTGTTCATCGCGGTGCAGATCGTGCTCGGGCTCGCGACCGTCGCCACCGGTCGCAACGCTGCGATCGTCACCTTCCACACCGGTGTCGGTGCGCTGGTGCTCGCGAGCCTGTGGCTGACGTGGCTGCTGCTGGGCCGCGCCCGCACGGCCGCGGCGAGCAAGGCGGTGACGCCGTGAGCGGACGCGATCCCTTGCGCGCGCTGTGGGCCCTGACCAAGCCCAGCGTCACGCGCATGTGCATCCTGACCACCGCCGGCGGGCTCTTGCTCGCGCCGGGCTCGGTCTCGCGGGGCACGGCCGCGTGCGCGCTGCTGGGCACCGCGGCCGCGGTCGGCGGCGCGAACGCCTTCAACATGTGGTGGGAGCGCGACGCCGACGCGAAGATGTCGCGCACGCGTCGACGGCCGCTGCCCGCACGCATCCTGCCGCCGCAGATCGCGTGGTACTTCGCCTGGGCGCTGTCGCTGCTCGCGGTCGCGGTGCTCTCGATCGGCACCAACGTGCTGACCGCGGTGCTCGCGGCCGCGTCGATCGCCGGCTACGTGCTGGTGTACACGCCGCTCAAGTACCGCACGCCCGCGGCGCTGGTGATCGGCGCCGTGCCGGGCGCGATGCCGCCGCTGCTGGGTTGGACCGCGGTGACCGGCAGCGTCGACGCACCGGCGGTCGTGCTGGCCGCCATCCTCTTTCTGTGGCAGCTGCCGCACTTTCTCGCGATCGCGCTGTACCGGGCCGAGGACTACGCCAAGGCCGGCATCAAGGTCGTGCCGCTGGTCCGCGGCACCGCCATCGCGAAGATCCAGGCGGTCGCGTGGACCATGGTCTTGGTGCCGGTGTCGCTGATGCTGGTGCCCATGGGCGTGGCGGGCGACCGCTACATGCTGGTCGCGTTCATCGCCGGCACCGCGTTTCTGGGCTGGTCCTTCACCGGCCTCGACGACAAGGCCGGCAGTCGCTGGGCGCGGGGCTTCTTCTTCGCCTCGCTGGTCTACCTGCCGGCGCTGATGATCGCGCTCGCGCTCGACGTGGGGCTCTGATCCACCATGGTGCAGCCACCCGAAGACTACGTGCCGCCACCTTGGCTGGTGTGGCTGCGCAAGCACATCTACGTCGTCGCCGGGATCATGGGCGTGGTCACGATCACCGCCTTGCGCCCGCGGCTGCGCCACGTGCCCGAGCCACCGCCGGTGATGTTCCAGCTGCCCGCAGACGTGGCGCTGGTGGACCAACACGGCCAGCCGTTCTCGACCGCGACCATGGCCGGCAAGGTCTGGGTCGCGGGCTTCGTGTTCACCAGCTGCCCGAGCACCTGCCCCGCGGTCACGCGCGCGATGGGCGAGCTGCGGGCGCGCTTCGATCGCATGCAGGTGCCGGTCGAGATGGTCTCGTTCACGGTCGACCCGGCCAAGGACACGCCCGAGGTGCTGCGCGTCTACGCCGAGCAGGCGGGGGTCAGCGAGCACTGGCGCTTCGTGACCGGCGATCCGAAGGCCGTGCGGGCGATGGTCCGCGACGGCTTCCGCCTCGGCATCGGCGAGCGCGAGCCCAAGGGCGACGCGGGCATGTATGACATCGCCCACTCGACCAAGCTGGCGCTCGTCGACGGTGACGGTGCCGTGCGAGGCTTCTATGACATCGAGCCCGACGCGGGCCTCGACGAGATCTTCCATCGTGCACAGCACGTGCTCGCCGAGGGCATCGCCGCCAGCAAGGGGCGATCGTGACGACGCGCGGGGCGGCCAGCTGTGCGCTGCTGGCGGCCCTGGCCGGTTGCGGTGACTCGCCGCCGCGGTTCGCCGCTGCCCTGATCCTGGGCGGGGTCGAGATCTCCGCCGACGTGCTCAACCAAGGCGCGCGGGTCTACGAGATGCGCTGCGCCAGCTGCCACGGCGCGGACGGCTCGGGCAACGGCAGCGCAGGCCGGGCCCTCAAGGCGCCACCGCGGGACTTCCGCGCGGCCGACTTCCGCTACACGAGCACCGGGCCCGGCGAGCTGCCGTCCGACGCCGATCTCGAGGCCACGATCCGCAACGGCCGCATCGACAACGGCATGCCGGCGTGGAACTCCCTGTCGGCCGCCGATGTGCACGCGGTGATCCAGTACATCAAGACCTTCTCGCCCCGCTGGGGCGGCCCTGGGCCTGCTGACGCGAAGTCATGAACCCTCCCGGTCCGCCGGGGGCGACCCGGCCACTCGCACGTCGCGCGACCCATCGTGGGCCGAGCGCGGCGCCGTGGGGTCGACGCAGCGCTTGCAGCGAGCCACCCCCAGCGGTGATCGGGCCACGCGAGCGGCTCGCATCGAACCGTTGCGAGGTTTTTTCGCAGTTGCTAGGGTCCGCGCCGGTGACGGCGGGTGCCACGCCCGAAGCGAGTTGCTCGCGAGCCCACGGCTCGCGGGGACGCGTGCGTGTAGTGGCTGCCCGCGCAGCTGCGGACCATCCGCGACGACCGTGGTGCGCTCGCGTTGCGACGTGCTCCACGACGACGCCATCACGGCACGGCGCGAGGTCGCGCCATGCCTGCCGCCCCCGCGCGGCGACTCTCGGCCCCGAGCGCATGCACGTGCGAAGGGCAGCGAAGGTGAACTGACGTGCCGGCCATCTTTCCTCGTTGGACGAACAACGTTCCGATCGTCATCGGTCTGCTCGCACCGCTGGTCGGCGCGGGCCTGATCTTCGCGGTCTGGTACTGGTTCTCGCCGTACTACACCGACGTGGGCTACCGGCCCGAGCAGCCGGTGCCGTACAGCCACAAGCTGCACGCCGGTGAGATGGGCATCGACTGCCGCTACTGCCACAACACCGTGGAGAAGGCAGCCCACGCCGCGATCCCGCCGACGGGCACGTGCATGAACTGCCACGAGCTGGTCAAGGCCGACAGCCCGCGCCTGGCCCTGGTCCGCGAGTCTCATGCGGCCGACATGCCGGTGCCGTGGGTGCGCGTGCACCAGCTGCCCGACTACGCGTTCTTCAACCACTCGCCGCATCTTGCCGCCGGCGTCGGCTGCGTCTCGTGCCACGGCCGCGTCGATCAGATGGCGGTGGTCGAGATGAAGCAGCCGCTGTCGATGGGCTGGTGCCTCGACTGCCACCGCGATCCGAAGCCCAACCTGCGCCCGCTCGATCAGGTCACGAACATGAACTGGGATCCGGCCGAGACGCCCTACGATCCCGACCGTGACGCGAACCGCAAGCGCAAGGTCAATCCCCCCACGCACTGCTCGGGGTGTCACCGATGAGCACCGAAAAGTATTACGGCTCCACCTACTGGCGTTCGCTGGCGCAGCGCGAGCTGAGCTACGACGAGGCCGCGGACGGCTGGCGTGAGTTCGAGCCCGTGTCGAGCCCGGCCACGCGCAAGCCCGGCGCGATGCCGGTCGTCGGCGCCAAGCCGCAGCACGACGAGAACCCCGAGGAGATCACGCTCGACGAGATGGTCCCGACCGACGGGGTCTCGCGTCGCCGCTTCTTCTCGGTCGTCGGTGCCTCGGCGGCGCTGGCCGGCGTGACCGGCTGCGTGCGCAAGCCCAAGGAGACCATCCTCGAGTTCAGCGAGCGACCCGAGGATCTCGTCCCCGGCAAGCCGATGTTCTACGCCAGCGCGATCCAGCTGGGCGCGTCGGTCGAGGGCGTCGTGGTCGAGAGCCAAGATGGTCGCCCGACCAAGATCGAAGGCAACCCCAAGCACTCGGGCTCGCAGGGCGCCACCAGCGTGTGGACGCAGGCGTCGGTGCTCGACCTCTACGATCCCGAGCGCACCCGCGTCGCGCTCGATCGCAGCGGCGGCGAGGAGAAGCCGGTCGACATGGCCACCGCCCGCGCGGCGCTGGGCAAGCTGCTGCAGGCCGCGCAGGCCAACGGCGGCGCCGGCCTGGGCCTGCTGCTGCGCTGGCCGAGCTCGCCGACGCAGCGCTCCGAGCTGCGTTTGATGACCGAGCGTCTGCCCAAGGCACGCGTGTTCGTCAGCGACGCGCTGGCCCCGAGCAACGCCTTCGCGGCCGCCGAGGCCGTCGGTGGTCCCGGCGCGCGCGCGTTCCACCACCTCGAGAAGACCAGCATCGTCTTCGCCGCCGACAGCGACTTCCTGGGCGTCGAGAGCGACACGGTTCGGATGGCGCGCGAGTGGGCCAAGACCCGCCGCGTGGTCGGGCCGACCGACTTCATGTCGCGGCTGTACGT
Organism: Nannocystaceae bacterium; assembly: GCA_019694555.1. GTDB lineage: Bacteria > Myxococcota_A > Polyangia > Nannocystales > Nannocystaceae > Xiheibacterium. The sequence goes on along the minus strand of JAIBBS010000032.1, from coordinate 47,129 downwards.
GGTCGAGCCGTCGCTGTCGGGCACCGGCGTGATGGCCGACCACCGGCTGCGGCTCAAGGGCAGCCAGGTCGGCGAGGTGCTGCTGGCGCTGGTCCACGCGCTGTCGAAGTCGCCGGAGTTCAAGCTGCCGGCGGACGTCTCGATCGCGGGCCTGCCCGCACCCAAGCTCGACAAGCCGGTGCAGGATTTCGTCGACCTGCTGGCGAAGGATCTCGGCAGCCCCGAGAACCGCAGCAAGAGCGCGATCCTGGTCGGTGCGCGGCAGCCCGCGTGGGTCCACGTGCTGGGCCTGCTGATCGACGTCGGACTGGGCAACCAGAGCGTGCACGGCGTGGGTGCGGCCCCCGAGGCCGGTCCACCGCCGGGCACCGGCAGCCTGCGCTGGCGCATCGACGGCGCCGCGCCCAAGACCGAGGACCTCGCGGCGCTCGCCGCAGGCCTGGGCGACGGCAGCATCAAGACGCTGCTGTGCTTCGAGACCAACCCCGCGTACGAGGGGCCCGGTGATCTCGGTCTGGCCAAGCTGCTGGCCAAGGCCACGGTCGTGCACATGGGCCAGTACCGCGACGAGACCGCACAGCTCGCCGCGTGGCACATCCCGACCTCGCACTGGCTCGAGGCGTGGGGCGACGTCGAGGCCATCGACGGCACCACGTCGATCCAGCAGCCGCTCATCGAGCCGTTGCACGACACCTACAGCGTGACCGAGCTGCTGGGCTTCGTCGCGACCGGCAAGATGCTCGACGGCTACAGCCTGCTCAAGAGCTTCTGGACCGCCGAGGCCGGGCCGCAGTTCTCCGACCGCATCTGGCGGCAGTGGGTCCACGACGGCGTCGTCAGCGGCATCCCGCGCGAGCCGGGCACGCCCAAGCTCACCGGCTGGACCGACGCGTTGGCGCCCGTCGCCAACCGTCCCGCGCCGATCGCCGGCCTCGAGCTCGACGTGCACGTCGATCCCAAGGTCCTCGACGGTCGCTTCTCCGGCAACGGCTGGTTGCAGGAGCTGCCGCATCCGATCTCGAAGCTGACGTGGGACAACGCGGCCTACCTCAGCAACGCGACCGCGACCAAGCTCGGCGTCGGCAACCAGCAGCGAATCTCGCTGACGGTCGAGGGCCGCACGATCGAGGCCGCGGTGTGGATCCAGCCGGGTCAGGCCGACGACACCGTGTCGCTGTCGCTGGGCTACGGCCGCAAGGCCACCATCGTCAGCACCGACGCGGGCTTCGACGTGAACCCGCTGCGCTCGAGCAAGGCGCCGTGGTTCGCGGCGGCGACGCTCGCGGCCGGCAACGGCAACTACACCTTCGCGTCCACGCAGGACTACGGCAGCCTCAAGCCGCCGTCGTACATGGGCCTCGACTTCCCCGAGCGCCCCATCGTGCTCGAGCACACCCGTGCCGAGTTCAAGGCCGATCCCAACTTCGTGGAGAAGGCCAACCTGATGGAGCGGACGCGGCTGCAGCACCTGTGGGATCCGCCCAAGCTCACCGGCAAGCAGCAGTGGGGGATGAGCATCGATCTCAACACCTGCACCGGTTGCAACGCCTGCGTCATCGCGTGCCAGGCCGAGAACAACATCCCGGTGGTGGGCAAGGCCATGGTGCTGCGAGCCCGCGAGATGCACTGGATGCGCATCGACCGGTACTTCCGCGGCGACGAGGACAACCCGACCGCAGTGGTGCAGCCGATGGCGTGCCAGCACTGCGAGGCCGCGCCGTGCGAGACGGTGTGCCCGGTCGCTGCGACCACGCACTCGCCCGAAGGCCTCAACGACATGGCCTACAACCGCTGCATCGGCACCCGCTACTGCAGCAACAACTGCCCGTACAAGGTCCGCCGCTTCAACTACCTCGCGTTCAACCTGAACGTGCGGCCGGGCGCGATGTGGACCAACGATCCGGACGGCGCCTGGCTGGCGCAGCTGCAGAAGAACCCCGACGTCACGGTCCGCTTCCGCGGCGTGATGGAAAAGTGCACCTACTGCGTGCAGCGGATCAACGAGGCCAAGATCGACGCCCACGTCGCGGGGCGCGACCTGGTCGAGGACGGACGCATCCTGACGGCGTGCCAGCAGGTGTGCCCGACCGAGGCGGTCGTGTTCGGCGACATCCGCGACCCCGACAGCAAGGTCAGCAAGGCCAAGCGCTCGCCGCGTGACTACACGGTGCTGCGCGACCTCAACAACCATCCGCGGACGACCTACCTCGCTCGCATCCGCAATCCCCATCCGGATACGACCCCGAAACCCGCGCCGGCCGCCAAGGGTGCCGGGCACGAGGGGGGGCACGGCACATGAGCCACTACGTCCAGACCCAGCACGAGCACGACCAAGACCCGCTCGAGGGGCGCACCGCGCTCATCACCGGCAGTCCGTCGTTCCACCAGGTGACCGAGATGGTCGCCGCGCCCATCGACAACCCCAACAAGGCCTGGTGGTTGTTCTTCATGGCCTCGCTGAGCCTGCTGGGTGTCTTCGGCATCTCGCTGGCGTGGCTCTTGTGGGAAGGCGTCGGCATCTGGGGTCACAACAACCCCGTGATGTGGGCCTGGCCGATCGTGAACTTCGTGTTCTGGGTCGGCATCGGCCACGCCGGAACGCTGATCTCCGCGATCCTCTTCCTGTTCCGGCAGAAGTGGCGCACCTCGATCAACCGCGCCGCGGAGGCGATGACGATCTTCGCCGTCATCTGCGCGCTGATGTTCCCCACCATCCACATCGGACGCGTGTGGGTCATCTACTGGGCGCTGCCGATCCCCAACCAGATGCAGATGTGGCCGAACTTCCGCAGCCCGCTGCTGTGGGACGTGTTCGCGGTCAGCACCTACTTCACGGTGTCGCTGCTGTTCTGGTACGTCGGCCTCATCCCCGACCTCGCGACCATGCGTGACCGGGCCAAGACCCGCATCCGCCAGGTCGCCTACGGCGTGTTCGCGCTGGGCTGGCGCGGCTCCCACCGCCACTGGGTGAACTACGAGTCGGCGTACCTGCTGCTGGCCGCCATGGCCACGCCGCTGGTGCTCTCGGTGCACTCGATCGTGTCCTTCGACTTCGCGGTCAGCCAGCTGCCCGGCTGGCACACCACGATCTTCCCGCCGTACTTCGTCGCGGGCGCCATCTTCTCCGGCTTCGGCATGGTGCTGACGCTGCTCATCCCGCTGCGGAAGTGGTTCGGGCTGACGCAGATCATCACCATCAAGCACCTCGAGAACATGGCGAAGATCATCCTGCTGACGGGCTGCATCGTCGGCTACGCCTACGCGCTCGAGTTCTTCATCGCGTGGTACTCGGGCAACCCGCTCGAGACCTTCGCGTTCGTCAACCGCGCCTTCGGTGACTACTCGTGGGCGTACTGGATCATGTGGAGCTGCAACGTCATCACGCCGCAGTTCATCTGGTCCAAGTCGATCCGCCGCAACCCGGCCGCGCTGTTCGTGCTGTCGATCTTCGTGAACATCGGCATGTGGTTCGAGCGCTTCGTCATCGTCGTGACGTCGCTGCACCACGACTTCCTGCCGTCGTCGTGGGACTACTTCACGCCGACGATGTGGGACTGGTCGACGCTCATCGGTAGCTTCGGGCTGTTCTTCACGCTGTTCTGCCTGTTCGCCCGCTACCTGCCCGCGATCGCCATCTCGGAGGTCAAGGGCGTGATGCCGCAGGCCAGCCCGCACTTCGGCGGCCACAAGTCGCACCGGCCGGCCTCGGGCCCGTCGCGCGCGGCCACGCCGTCGTCGCACGGCCGCAGCGGCGTGATGGACTCGGTCCACGACGAGGACGACGCGCCCGATTCGTCGAGCGCCTCGGCCAAGGTCGTGGTCACCGGTGGCGCCGCGGTGGCTCGCGATCGCAGCGCCGAGGACGACGCCGACGTGCCGACGCGGGTCGAGCCGCCGCGCGCGAAGGCGGAGGAGCCGGCCAAGGCGGAGCCCGCGAAGGCGGAGCCCGCGAAGGCGGAAGAGCCCGCGAAGGCGGAGCCCGCGAAGGCGGAAGAGCCCGCGAAGGCGGAGCCCGCGAAGGCGGAGCCCGTGAAGGCCGAAGAGCCCGCGAAGGCGGAGCCCGTGAAGGCGGAAGAGCCCGCGAAGGCGGAGCCCGCGAAGGCCGAAGAGCCCGCGAAGGCGGAGCCCGCCAAGGCCGAGGAGAGCGCGAAGGCCGAAGAGCCCGCGAAGGACGAGGCCGCCAAGGTCGATGCGGACTTCTTGTTCGCGCCGCCCAAACCCAAGGACGAAGGCCCCAGCGGGAGCAAGGAGTAAGCCATGGCCAAGCGACCCAAGACCTACGGCTTGCTGGCGGAGTACGAGAACTCCGCGGACCTCTACCACGCGTGCGAGCGCGTCCGCGACGCGGGCTACGCCGCCTGGGACGCGCACACGCCGTTCCCGGTGCACGGGCTCGAGAAGGCGATGGGCCTGCGGCCCTCGATCGTGCCGTGGATCGTCTGCGTGATGGGCTTCTCGGGCGCAGCGCTGGGCTTCGCGCTGCAGTACTGGGCCAGCACGATCGCCTATCCGCTCATCATCTCCGCCAAGCCCTACAACAGCTATCCGGCGTTCGTGCCGGTGACGTTCGAGCTCGGCATCTTGCTGGGTTCGTTCGGCGCGGTGTTCGGCATGTTCGGCCTCAACAAGCTGCCGCAGCTGTACCACTCGCTGTTCAACTCGAGCCGGTTCCCGAGGTTCTCGGACGACCGCTTCTTCATCTCGATCGAGGCGCGCGACCCGAAGTACGACCCCGAGCGCACACGCCGGCTGCTCGAGTCGACCGGGGCCACCGCCGTCGAGGAAGTCGAGGACTGACGCCATGACCCTGACATCGAACCGTCCCGCCCGAGCTGCGGCGCCGTTGCTGGCGCTGGCCGCCGTGATGGCTGCGACGGGTGGCTGCCGCGGCAGCCGCTCGGAGGACCCGCCGGTCCACCTGCAGCAGAACATGGACTTCCAGGAGCGCGGCGACGCGCAGGAGTACAACGGCTTTTTCGCCGACGGTCGCGTGATGCGAAAGCCACCGCAGGGCACCGTCGCGGTCGGCTTCCTCAAGGACGACGACCACCTGTACCGCGGTCGCAACCTCGACGGCACGCTCGCGGATGCGCTGCCGCCGTCGATGAAGCTCGACGAGAAGCTGCTCAACCGCGGCGAGGCTCGCTACAACATCTACTGCGCGCCGTGCCACGGCGACACCGGTCACGGTGACGGCCCGGTCACGCGCCGCGGTGGTGGCTTCTCGGTGCAGCCGGCCAACCTGCACATGGCGCGGCTGCTGCCCGAGTCGCTGGGCTACTACTTCCACGTCGCCACCAACGGCAAGGGCAAGATGCGCGGCTACAAGGCGCAGATTCCCGTCGAGGACCGCTGGGCGATCGCAGCGTGGGTTCGCACGCTGCAGGTCAGCCACACCGCCAAGGCCAGTGACATCCCCGCCGGCAACGCGCCGAGCCCGTCGGCCGCGGCTCCCACCGACACGAAGAAAGGCGCCGCCCAATGAGCGCTCACGATCGTCACGGCCCGCTCGTCCGCCACGAGCAGGTGCACATCTCGGACGACTCGCCCTGGCGCCGCCTGCCGGGCATGTTCGCGGTCATCGGTGCCGCGGGTCTGGTCGCCGGCTTCCTCATGATGGGGCGCGACCCGGCCAAGTTCTGGTCCTCGTACCTGACCGCGGTCATGTGGGGCATGGCGCTGGGTCTCGGTGGCCTGTGGTACGTGCTCGTGCAGCACGCCGCGCGCGCGGGCTGGTCCGTGGTCGTGCGCCGCATCGCCGAGAACATGGCGCTGGCGCTGCCGGTCATGGCGCTGCTGCTGCTGCCCATCGTGTTCATGGGCGCGCACGACCTGTTCCACTGGACCGAGGTCGAGCACCACGACGAGGTGCTCGCCGCCAAGGCGCCCTACCTCAACGAGGGCTCGTTCCGCATGCGGACGATCATCTACCTCGTGGTGTGGTCGGCGCTGGCGCTGGGGTTCTGGAACTGGTCGACCAAGCAGGACACCGCGGCCAATCCCAGCGAGAACGCGCACAAGATGCGGTTCTGGGCGCCGATCGGGATCATCGCGTTCGGCGTCAGCCTGACGTTCGGCGCGTTCGACTTCCTGATGTCGCTGGACCCGCACTGGTTCTCGACCATCTTCGGCATCTACTACTTCGCGGGCTGCGTCTCGATCACGGCATCGACGATCGCGCTGACCGTGATCCTGTTGCACCGCAGCGGCTACCTCCGCGGCGTCGTCACGGCCGAGCACTTCCACGACCTCGGCAAGATGATGTTCGCGTTCTCGGTGTTCTGGGGCTACATCGGCTTCAGCCAGTTCTTCCTGATCTGGTACGCGAGCATCCCCGAGGAGACCTACTGGTACTCGTACCGCGGCCACGGTGACTGGCTCACGCTGAGCCTGATCCTCGTGTTCACGCGCTTCGTGCTGCCGTTCGTCGGCATCATGTCGCGCAAGATCAAGCGCAACCCCCGGACGCTCGCGTTCTGGTGCGTGTGGATCATCGTCGCGGAGTTCCTCGACATGTACTGGCTGGTCCAGCCCGCGCTGGCCCACCGCCACGGCAGCGAGCACATCCGTCCCGACCTGTTCGACATCACCACGCTCGCCGGTGTCGCCGGCGTGTTCCTCGCGGTCTTCACCTGGGGTCTGACCAAGAACGCCCTGGTGCCGATGAAGGACCCGCGGCTCGAGGAGTCGCTCAACCACGAGAACTTCTGACGGCGAGGCGAACGACGGCCATGGCTGACCAACACCACAAGGACGCCCACGGGCACGATCACGGGCACGACGATCACGGCATCGTCGGCCACGAGATCGATCGCATGCCCAACTCGCGCCTGTTCAACCTGTTGTTCGGGTTGTCGGCGCTGACGCTGCTCGCCGGCATCGGCGTCGTGCAGCTGTTCAACATGCAGGTGCTCGCGCTCGAGGACAGCCGCGCCCACGAGGGCGGCTTCCGCATCGCCGAGTACCGCGACCAGATGCACAAGGAGAAGACCGGCTGGGGCAAGGTCGCGGTGCGCGAGCTCGACGACGCCGGCACCGTGACCACGCGCTACACCATGCCGCTGGCCAACGCGCGGCGTTCGGTGCTCGACGATCCCGAGCTGCTCAAGGCCTCCAAGGCCCGGCCGCAGGGTTGGAAGAGCGCGGACGATCAGGCGCCCGCGGCTGTGCCCGCGGCGCCGGTGGTGCCCAAGCCCGAGCCGACGCCGACGCCCGCGCCGACGCCGGCCCCCGGTGGCGCGGCGCCGACCGATGGTGCGGCGCCCGGCGGTGCAGCGCCCGGCGGTGCAGCGCCCGGCGGTGCAGCGCCCGGTGGTGCCGTCCCGACCGAGGGCACCAAAGGCGAGCCCGCCCAGCCGCCAGGCGATGCGCCCGCGAAGCCCGAGGGCGACGCGCCCGCGGAGAAGCCGGCCAAGCCCGCGAAGCCGGCCAAGCCGGCCAAGCCCAAGACGCCCGAGGCCAAGGCCGACGGCGGTGCACCCGAGCCCGCACCGGAGCCCGGCGGCGCCGGCTGATCGCCCCACGACGACGTCCACCATGTCCCGCCTCGCACAGCTCTCGCTCGCGCTGCTCACGTCCCTGTGGGTCGGCACGAGCGCGTCTGCCGTGCAGGCGGAGGAGCTGTCGGCACCGCCGGTCGCAGCGCAGCCGCTGTCGCCGGAGATGCGCGCCATCGACGTCGACGAGCACCGCGGCGAGCGGCTCGACCGCGAGCTGACGTTCCGCGATCCGGCCGGCAACGCGGTGCGGTTGGGCGACGTGCTCGACGGCAAGCGCCCGGTGCTGCTGACGCTCAACTACTACCGCTGCCGCGTGGTCTGCAGCGTGCAGCTGACGGGCCTCGCGGACGCGCTGTCGGAGCTCGACTGGACCCCCGGCGACGAGCACTTCCAGGTCGTCACCGTCAGCATCGACCCCGACGAGACCGCCGAGGATGCCGTGCACAAGCGCGAGCAGATCCTCGACCAGCTCGGACGCGGGCCCGACGTGCAGTGGCAGTTCCTGCGCGGCGATGCGCTGTCGATCCAGGCGCTCGCGGCCAACCTCGGCATCTCGTTCGCCTACGACGCGGAGCAGAACCAGTTCGCGCACCCCGCGGTGGCGATGTTCCTGACGCCCGACGGCACCATCGCGCAGTACCTGTACGGTCTCACCTACGAGCCGCGCGACATCAAGTTCGCGCTGCTCGAGGCCGGGCAGGGCAAGATCGGTACGCCGATGGAGAAGCTCTACCTGAGCTGCTTCGCGTACGACCACACCATCGGGCGCTACGGGCCGTGGGCCTTCGGGTTCATGCGCATCGGCGCCACGCTCACCTTTCTCATCGTCGCCGTGACCCTGGCGATCTTCTGGCGGCGGGAGCGACGCAAGCGTGCGCCCGCCGTGCTCTCGAACGAACACCGCGCGGAGGCGGTATCGTGATGCTCAGCATGTTCTTCGCTCCTGAGACCAAGGAAGCCGCGAAGGCGGCCGCCGGTGCGGCGGCGCCGGTGGTGGAGAAGGCCGCGGCCGCTGCGCCGAAGCTGCCCCCGCTCGAGACTGCCCACAACTGGGCGCTCCCGACCGAGGCATCGACGTTCGCGCGCAGCACCGACAACCTCTACCTCTTCATCGTCGCGCTCGACGTGTTCTTCTTCGTGCTGGTCATCGGCGCGATGGTGTACTTCATGTGGAAGTACAAGCGCCGCAGCGAGGATCAGAAGACCTCGTCGATCACGCACAACGGCAAGATCGAGTTCCTGTGGAGCGCCATCCCGGCGGTGCTGCTGGTCGTGATCTTCGCCTGGGCCGAGATCGACTACCTCAAGCAGACCACGCCGCCCGCGGACGCGATCAACATCCGCGTGGTCGGGCGACAGTGGTTCTGGACGGTCGAGTACCCGGACAACCCCGGCGTGAGCCTGACGTCCAACGTCGACGAGCCGCAGCTGACGATGATCGTGCCCAAGGGCCGACCGGTGCGGCTGACGATGACGTCGGAGGACGTGCTGCACTCGTTCTACATCCCGGCGTTCCGCATCAAGAAGGACGTGGTCCCGGGCCGCTACACCACGCTGTGGTTCGAGGCGACCACGGTCGGCGAGTTCAACATCTTCTGCGCCGAGTACTGCGGTGACCGCCACTCCTCGATGACCGGCGTCATCAAGGTGCTCGAGCCCGAGATGTACGAGGCCGCGCTCAAGGAGGCCTCCAAGCTCGAGGCCAAGCCCGGCGAGGCGCCGGCCGAGTTCGGCCGCCGCATCTACACCCGCCGCGGCTGCAACGCCTGCCACACCCTCGATGGCGCGCCCGCGACCGGTCCCAGCTGGAAGGCCCTGTATGGCCGCCAGGAGACCATGGCGGACGGCAGCTCCCTGACCGTCGACGACAACTACATCACCGAGTCGATCCTGCGCCCGCAGGCCAAGATCGTCGCGGGCTTCACCGGCGCGCAGATGCCGAGCTACCAGGGCCAGCTCGATCAGAAGCAGATCGCTGCGCTCATCGAATTCATCAAGACGCAGAAGTAAGGCGGAAGGCAAGACCATGGCAACCGCACACACCCCCGCCACCGAACACGCGCGCGAGCCCAGCTTCTACGAGGGCAAGACCGGCTTCAAGAACTGGTTCATCACGCTCGACCACAAGCGACTGGGCATGATGTACCTGGTCGGCACGATGGTCTTCTTCCTCGTGGGCGGCATCGCAGCGCTCACGTTGCGGACCGAGCTGCTCACGCCCGAGCAGGACCTCGTCAGCGCGACCACCTTCAACAAGCTCTTCACCGTGCACGGCGCGGTGATGGTGTTCCTGGTCATCATCCCGGCCGTGCCGGCGGCGCTGGGCAACTTCTTGTTGCCGCTGATGCTCGGGGTCAAGGACGTCGCGTTCCCGCGGCTCAACCTGCTGTCGTTCTGGGTCTACTGCTTCGGCGCGTGCTTCTTCCTGTTCACGCTGTTCGCGGGCGGCCTCGACACCGGCTGGACCTTCTACACGCCGTACTCGACCACCACCGGCACCGCGATGCTGTCCGCGACCGCGGGCGCGTTCATCCTGGGGTTCTCGTCGATCCTCACCGGCGTGAACTTCATCGTCACGGTGCACAAGATGCGCGCCCCGGGTCTGACCTGGAACCGCCTGCCGCTGTTCGTGTGGGCGATCTACTCCACCGCGGTCATCCAGATCCTCGCGACCCCGGTGCTCGCGATCACGCTGCTGCTGCTGATCGTCGAGCGCACGCTCAACATCGGCATCTTCGACCCGGCCATGGGCGGCGACCCGGTGCTGTACCAGCACTTCTTCTGGTTCTACAGCCACCCCGCGGTCTACATCATGATCCTGCCGGGCTTCGGCATCATCAGCGAGCTCATCGCGGTCCACTCGCGCAAGCACATCTTCGGCTACAAGGCCATCGCGCTGAGCTCGATCGCGATCGCGATCATCTCGTTCCTGGTGTGGGGCCACCACATGTTCGTCTCGGGCCAGTCCGAGCTCGCCGGCGTGGTGTTCTCGTTCTTGACCTTCGCGGTCGCGGTGCCCACCGCCATCAAGGTGTTCTCGTGGGTCGCCACGCTCTACAAGGGCAGCATCGAGTTCAACACGCCGATGCTGTACGCGCTGGCGTTCCTGTTCACGTTCAGCATCGGCGGCCTGACCGGCATCTTCCTCGGCTCGCTGTCCGTGGACGTGCACCTGCACGACACCTACTTCGTGGTCGCGCACTTCCACTACGTCATGATGGGCGGCACCATCATCGCGTTCATCGGTGGCATCCACCACTGGTGGGGCAAGATGACCGGCCGGATGTTCAACGAGGCGCACGCCAAGTGGGGCGTGCTGCTCGTGTTCATCGGCTTCAACATGACGTTCTTCAACCAGTTCGTCATCGGCCAGCAGGGCATGCCGCGCCGCTACGCGACCTACGTGCCGCAGTTCCAGCAGCAGCACGTGTTGTCGACCATCGGCTCGTACATCCTCGGCGTGGGCCTGCTGTGGACGGCCATCTACCTGCTGCGATCGCTTCGCAGCGGCCCGCAGGCACCCGACAACCCGTACGGCGGCGCCTCGCTCGAGTGGCAGACCCAGAGCCCGCCGATCGAGCACAACTTCCACGGCCAGCCCGTGGCCGACACCGACCCCTACAACTTCCCGCAGATCGACCGCTCGGGCGGCATGGACGCGCACTAAGCGATCGAGGAGCGACACATGAGCAGCACGCATGCACACGGGCCCAAGCCGCCCCACGCGTTCTTCCAGCACCACTACGACACCGTCGAGCAACAGGCGGGCGCGGCGAAGCTGGGGATGTGGGTGTTCCTGGCGACCGAGATCCTGATGTTCAGTGGGCTCTTCCTGGCCTACTTCATCGTCCGCGCCTTCTACCCGGAGATGGTCCTGGGCAGCCACGAGCTGCTGTCCAAGACCATGGGCGGCATCAACACGGTGGTGCTGCTGACGTCGAGCTTCACCATGGCGATGGCGGTTCGCTCCGCCCAGGTCGGTGACACGCCCGGCATCGTCCGCAACCTGTACATGACCATCGGCTGCGCGCTGATCTTCATGGTGGTCAAGTACTTCGAGTACACCGGCAAGTTCAGCCACGGCATCTTCCCGGGCAAGTACTTCGACTACGAGCGCGCCGCGGCCTACGCCGCCGAGCACGGCCACGAGCTCGTGGGCATGCCGCACATCTTCTTCGGCGTGTACTTCACCATGACGGGCCTGCACGGCGTCCACGTGCTCGCCGGCATCATCGTGCTGACGTGGATCCTGCGTCGCGCGCAGAAGGGCCACTTCGGTCCGCAGTACTTCACGCCGGTCGAGAACGTGGGCCTGTACTGGCACATCGTCGACTTGGTGTGGATCTTCCTGTTCCCGCTGCTCTACCTCGTGAAGTGACCGGAAGGACGACGACCATGACCACGAAGACCTTCCTCCACGGCAAGCCCATCGACGACGTCGTCGAGGTGCACGAGCACGTCTCGCCGGCCGCTGCGTACTACAAGGTCCTGGGCGCGCTGTTCGTGCTGACCGGGCTCACCTACGCGGTCTCGTTCGCGGACCTCGGTCCCGCGAGCCTGACCGTCGCGATGGTCGTCGCCTTCGCGAAGGCGACCCTGGTCGCGATGTACTTCATGCACCTCAAGTACGACGACCGCTTCCACGTGTTCGTCTTCTTGAGCACGGTGATCTTCGTCGGGATCTTCTTCCTCTTCACGTTGTTCGATCTCGGCAGCCGCACGCGCCTCAACGAGGAGCAGGGCACGTTCTTCCGCGTCAACAACGGCAAGGACTGGAGCGAGTCGCAGCGCACGAACATGGCGGAGTGGCAGGCCAAGCAGAAGGCCGAGGCGGAGGCCAAGGCCAAGGGTGACGCCAAGGGCGAGGGCAAGGCCGCGGGTGCGGCGCCCGACGCCAAGGGCGACGCCGCCAAGGCTCCGGCGAAGGCGCCGTGAGCTCGGCGGGCGTGCTCGCCCGCGACTGATCGCGGGCCACGGCGCACGCCCAGGCAGCGAATCGGTCGCCGCAGCCCCCAGCGACGCGCGCCTGCGGGGCACCAGGCCCCCGTCGCGGCGGCGCCGCGTCCGGTTCTCGCGGTGCGGGGCCGCGGGGGCTATGGCAAGCTTCCGCGAGGGAAGATTTCGTGCCCGCTACCATCGTGCAGCTGCGCTCGCGAGCGGTCCGCTCGGCCCAGGCCGAGGCGTCCGCCGTGGTCGCCGCCGGCAGCTGCGAGGCGCTGCCGCTGGTGGACCGGTTGCAGCGGCGCGTCCGCTACCTGCGGGTCTCGGTCACCGACCGCTGCAACTACCGCTGCACCTACTGCATGCCGGCGGGCGAGAAGGACTACGGCCCGCGCGACGCGGTGCTGCGGCTCGAAGAGGTCGTCACGGTCGTCGAGGCCTTCGTGGCCGCGGGCGTCGAGCGGGTGCGGCTGACCGGCGGCGAGCCGACCGGGCGCCGCGGCATCGTCGAGCTGGTCGCTGCGCTGGCGCGCCTGCGCGGCGCGGCAGGTCCGCTGCAGGTCGTGATGACCACCAACGGCGAGACCCTGGCGCCGCTGGCCCGGCCGCTGCGCGACGCGGGCCTGGCCGCGATCACGGTCAGCCTCGACAGCCTGCAGCCCGATCGCTTCACCGCGATCACCCGCCGCGGGCGGCTCGAGCACGTGCTCGCGGGCATCGATGCCGCGCTCGCGGCCGGCCTGCCGGTCAAGACCAACACCGTCGCGGTGCGCGGCTTCAACGACGACGAGCTCGGCACCATCGCCCGCTTCGCGTGGGCGCGCGGTGCCACGCCGCGCTTCATCGAGCTGATGCCGATGTCGGGCGGCGCGCTGTTCGTGCCCGGCGAGCTGATGCCGGCGGCCGCGGTGCGCGAGCGCGTGGCGGCCGAGATCGACGCGCCGCTGCAGGACGTGCCCGCGCGCGACGTCGCCGGGCTCGGGCCCGCGCGCTACGTCGCGGTGTCGCGCGGCCCCTGGGCCGGCAAGGCGCTGGGCACCATCGGTGCGATGACGGAGAACTTCTGCGCCGGCTGCAACCGCGTGCGCCTGTCGGCCACGGGGCAGCTGCACGGGTGTCTGGGCCACGACGACGCCGGCGATCTCCGCCGCGCGCTGCGGGAGCACGGCCCGGCCGCGATGGCCGAGGTGGTCGCGCGGGTGCTCGGAACCAAGCGCGACGGTCACGGGTTCCATGTCGATGGCACCGGTGGTCCGCGCAAGAGCATGATCAGCATCGGGGGGTGAGGCATGGCGCTCGGGTTCGGAACCAAGATCGGGATCGGCGTCGTGCTGGTGGGCGCGCTGAGCTACCTCGTGCTGTCGGACACCGGCGAGGGCGTGCTCGAGTACCTCTACGTCGACAAGCTGATGGCGGCGCCGGCGAAGTACGAGAACCGCACCATCAAGGTGCACGGCGTGGTCGTCGCGAAGTCGATCGAGCGCAAGAAGGGCACCACCGGTGACCTGCGCTTCGTGATCGAACACGGGGGCGAGCGCCTGCCGGTGCACTACACCAACATCCCGCCCGACACCTTCCAGGAGGAGGGCGAGGTGGTGCTGACCGGGCGCCTCGTCGACGGCGTGTTCGAGAGCGACGAGATGTCGGCCAAGTGCCCGTCGAAGTACGAAGAAGAGCAGGGCGTCGGTGCCCCGGGTGCGGGCCCCGCTGGCGCGCCGCGTTCCAACCCCGGTCCCGGGTGACATCATGCCGATCTCCACGCTCGGAACCATCGCGACGTTGGTGCTCTTCTTGCTCGCGGTCGCGACGCTCGTGCTCGCGTCCGCCGGCGCCACGCGTCGCTCCGAACGCCTGGTCGAAGGCGCGGTGCAGGGCATCCACGGCATCTTCGGCGTGGCGTTGTTCGCGTCGATGCTGCTCGAGTACGCGTTCTTGTCGGGTGACACCACCATCCAGTACGTGCAGCACAACAGCCACCCGGCGATGCCGCTGCTCTACAAGATCACGGCGTTCTGGGGCTCGCTCGACGGCAGCCTGCTGTTCTGGGTGCTGCTGCTGAGCCTGTTCGCGTCGATGGCCGTGCGCGCCAATCGACTGCGGCACCGCGCGCTCATCCCCCACGCGGTCGCGATCCTCGCGGCGATCCTCGCGTTCTTCGCGGCGCTGCTGGTGTTCATGAAGAACCCGTTCGAGCCGTGGCTGCTGACGGATCACGCGCCGGTCGAGGGCAAGGGCCTCAACCCGCTGCTGCAGAACCCGTACATGGTCTGCCACCCGCCGAGCCTGTATCTGGGCATGGTCTCGCTCGCGGTGCCCTACGCCTTCGGCATGGCCGCGCTCATCACCGGCCAGGTCGACGAGGCGTGGCAGCGCAGCGTGCGGCGCTGGACGCTGTTCTCGTGGCTGTTCCTCAGCGTCGGGCTCGTGCTCGGCGGGCTGTGGGCCTACGAGGAGCTGGGCTGGGGCGGCTACTGGGCGTGGGACCCGGTCGAGAACGCGGGCCTGCTGCCGTGGTTCACGTGCACCGCGTTCCTGCACTCGATCATGGTCCAGGAGCGCCGCGGCATGCTGAAGGTGTGGAACCTGGTGCTGGTGATCGTGACGTTCTTCCTCACGATCTTCGGCACGTTCCTCACCCGCAGCGGCGTGGTGCAGAGCGTCCACGCCTTCGGCGAGGATCCGGCGTTGGCGTGGACCTTCGGCGGCTTCATGGCCGTGATCCTGGTCGGCTCGTTCGGGCTGTTGCTGCGGCGGCGCTCGCTGCTGCGCTCGCGCCACGAGCTCGAGAGCGTGCTGTCGCGCGAGTTCGCGTTCCTCATCAACAACTGGATGTTCCTGGTCTGCGCGCTGTTCGTCGCCGGCGCGACGATGTACCCGACGCTCACGCAGTGGTCGGGCCAGCTGGCGGAGAAGTACCAGTGGTACCGCGAGCTGATGTTCAGCCTCGGCATCTACGACCGCGCGGTGTGGGAGGCGTTCCTGCTCGACAACGGCGGCCCGCTGCCGTGGAGCCGCGTGACCATCGGTCCGGCGTTCTTCAACCACTACATGGCGCCGCTGGGCCTGGGGCTGTTGTTCCTCACCGGCTTCGGTCCGCTGGTCGCGTGGCGCAAGACCTCGGGCACGTCGCTGGTCGAGCAGTTCCGCGGGCCGCTCGTCGCCGGTGTGATCGCGACCGGCATCGCCGCGTTCGCGATCCCGCTGGTGCGCACCGACGGCGGCTTCGAGGTGCTCTCGGGCGAGGGGCTGGCCTGCTTCGGCCTGTGCGGCTTCACCGGCTGGACCATCGTGCAGGAGTTCGCGCGCGGGGTCGCGGTGCGTCGGCGCGCGCGGCCGCAGAGCGTGCTCGATGCGTTGATCGGTCTGGTCACGCGCGCGCGTCGCCGCTACGGCGGCTACATCGTGCACCTGGGCGTGGTGCTGATGTTCCTGGGCTGGGCCGGCAACGCCTACAAGCTCGAGCGCAAGCTCGGCATCTACCCCGGTGACGTCACCGCGCTGGGCGACTACGAGATCGAGTACGTCGGTGCGCGCGCGACCGCGGACTGGCAGAAGGACATGCTCACCGTCGAGCTGGTCGTGCGCCGCGGCGGCACGGAATCGGGCCGACTGGCGCCGGCGAAGTGGTGGTACTACCAGCTGCCGGATCAGCCCACGACCGAGGTCTCGCGGCTGATGCGGCCGGCCGGGGACGTCTACGCGTCGATCGCCGACGTCGACATGACCAGCGGCTGGGCGCGCGTGAACCTCTACTACAACCCGCTGGTGAACTGGGTCTGGGTCGGCTTCGCAGTGATGCTGGCCGGCGGCATCGTGTGCATCGGTTCGCGTCGAGAGGAAGCGGAAGGCAGTGGCTGAGCCCGCCAACCCCGGCGCACGCCCGACGCCTGCGGCGCCCAAGCTGCGCGAGCGGGTGTTGTGGATGTATGGCCTGCCCGCTGGCGCGGGCCTGATGCTGCTGTTCCTGCGCATCGCCGCGAAGGCGCGGATCGACGGCGCGACCATCAGCCTGGTGCTGACCGCGTTCGCGCTGGTGCTGTGCCTGTACTCGCTGTACCGGCTGGTGCAGGCGGTGTCGCGACCCAGCCTCGACACCGCGCTCGAGGTCGAGGCCGAGCTCGGCGTCGCGTCGGATCGCGACCTGCGCGAGGAGAAGCGCCGCTTGCTGCGAGCGATCAACGAGCTGCGCTTCGATCACGAGATGGGCAAGCTCTCGCAGGCCGACTACGACGCGGTGCGCGAGGCGTACACGCTGCAGGCGGTCGAGGTCATGCGGCTGCTCGAGGGCGAGCGCGGGCTGCATCCCGAGCTGGCCAAGCAGCTGGGGCTCGCGGTGGATCCGGTCGCGGTCACCAAGGCCGACGAGCCCGCGGCCGACGAGCCCGCGGCGGCGGAGACCTCCGCGGCTGCCGACGCCGGGGTGGCTGCGGCGAGCGAGCCCGAGGCTGCGGCGAGCGAGCCTCCGGCTGCGGCGAGCGAGCCCGAGGCTGCGGCGAGCGAGCCTCCGGCTGCGGCGAGCGAGCCTCCGGCTGCGGCGAGCGAGCCCGCGGCCAAGGCGAGCGAGCCCGTGGCCGCCGCGAGCACGCCCGCGGCGTCGCGGCGCGTGTGTGCGTCGTGCGACGGCGACAACGACGGCGACGCGAAGTTCTGCAAGCACTGCGGCAAGGAGCTCGCGGCATGACGCGCGCACGACGATGGTTGCTCGGCGCAGCGCTGCTGCTGGGCGCGTGGGTGTCCTCGCCGACGGTGTCGGCCGGACCGGCGATCGATCCCCGCGCGATGTCGGGCATTCCGCGCGCCGATCCGCAGCTGGCCGCGGGCTCGATCACCGTGCGCGTGCTCGACGGTGGCTTCGATGCCCCCGCGGTCGACGTCGAGGTCACGCTCGCGCTGACCGGCGCCGACGGCAGCACCGCGAGCCGCACGGCCAAGACCGATGCGCAGGGCCGCGCGAGCTTCGAGGGGCTCAGCGGTTTCATCGGTGGCTCCGCGATCGCGAAGGCGACCCGCGGCGGCGTCGAGCTCACCTCGCAGCCGATGGAGCTGTACGCGGAGGCGGGCACGCGCGTGATGCTGGTCGCGGCGGGCTCGGGCGCCGCCGCAGCGCCGCGACACGGCGAGCCCGGCGGGCCCGAGGTGCCGATGCCGGGCAACGCGTTCCCGCTCGAGGGCACACCGGCCGGCGAGCTCGTGGTCGGCACCTTCGATCTCGACGCGCGCAAGCCGTTGCCCGGCGTCGAGGTCACGCTCGAGCTGACGCTGCCCGACGGCACCACGCAGACGCGCAAGGCCACCAGCGACGAGCGCGGCAAGTCGGCGTTCCCCGGGCTGCTGCCGCCGGCGCTGGCCGAGGGCACCAAGCTGGCCGTGTCCGCGACGCTGGTGCCGGGCGCAGCCGCACAGCGCTCGGCGCCGTTCCAGATGGACCCCAAGATCGGCATGGCGGTGGTGCTCGCCAAGGGCGAGTTCAAGCCGCAGGCGAGCGCGCCGGCGCAGCAGCAGGGCCCCGCGCCGCTGCCGGGTCCGCGCTTCGTGCCGGGGCTGCCGCAGGGCACCGTGCGCGTGCGCATCGTCGACGGCGCGGATCAGCCGGTCGCGGGGCAGCGCGTGGTCGTGGTCAAGAAGGACCAGACCGGCAACGACGTCCGCTACACCGGCGACACCGGGCCCAAGGGCACCGTCGACGTCGAGGTCGACGTGCAGTCGGACGCGTTCTACCTGGTCGAGGCGCGCTACGACGGCGGGCCCTACCAGAGCGACTTCTTCCAGGTCGATCGCAAGGGCGGCGTCGCGGTCGATCTGCGGGTGTGGGACACGACCAGCGACGTCTCGCAGGTGCGCTCGGTGGTGCAGTTCGACGTCGACGGCCTCGAGAACGACCTCGCGCGCGTGGTCCAGCTGCAAGACGTCATGGTCATGGGCAACGAGGCCTTCTGGCCCGAAGGCGGCATGCGCATCGTGCCGGCGGCCGGGGCCAAGCAGCTCACGGTGCTGCCGGTCTCGCGCGACCTGCTCAGCCACGACGAGAAGGCACCCTTCGCCCAGCTCGCAGGACCGATCCCGCCGGGGCAGCTCGCACGCCTCGCAGTCGCATACATCGTCGACCACGACGGCGTCGCCGACATCGAGTTCAGCACGCCGCTCGACTCGCTCGAGACCAGCGTGCTGGTCGGCTCGGCGCAGACGCTGACGGCAGCCGGTGCGCAGCGATCCGAGCACGCGTCGCCGATCCCGGACAAGACCGTGTGGACCATGGGTCCGCGCAAGCCCGGCGCGACGCTGTCGTTTTCGGTCGGTGGCCTGCCGGTGCGCAACCCCATCTATCGTCGCATCGGCCTGTGGGGCGGCGTCGCGCTGGCGCTCGCGGGCGTGGTCGCGATGCTCGGGCGCCGACGGATCGACACCGCCGCGCGGTTGCGCAGCCGTCGTCAGGAGCTGATGCAGCTGCTCGAGCAGCTGCCGCCGGGTGAGACCGAACGCCGGCAGCGACTGATCGCGAGCCTCGATCGCGTGTGGCGTCAGCTCGAGGCGCTGTCGCGCACGCAGGGCGGGGACGGACGCTGACGCCGTGAGCATCGCACCGCTGGCGTTGCAGGACCTGGGCAAGCGCTACGGGCGGCTCGCGGTGCTGCGCGCGATCGACCTGCAGGTCGCATCCGGGGAGATCGTCGCGCTGCTGGGCGCCAACGGCTGCGGCAAGACCACGCTCTTGTCGATCGCCGCCGGCTTGCTCGCGCCGTCGTCGGGCACGCGGGCCTACGGTCCGACGCGGGTGGTGGAGCTCGACCGCGCCGCGCGCATGCGGCTGGCCTTCGTGGCCCACTCGACGCAGCTGTACGCACGGCTGTCGGCGCTGGAGAACCTCGAGTTGCTCGCGTCGCTGCGCGGCGACGCGCCCGGCCGCGAGGGCCTCGCGCAGCTGCTCGAGCGCGTCGGGCTGAGCCACGCGGCCGACCGCGCTGCCGGGACCTTCTCGCGCGGCATGCAGCAGCGCCTCGCCATCGCCCGCGCGCTCATCGGTGCGCCCGAGCTGCTGCTGCTCGACGAACCCTTCACCGCGCTCGACCACGCCGGCCGCGCGATCCTGACGCAGGTCTTGCTGGCCGAGCGCGCACGCGGGGCTGCGATCCTGCTGAGCTCGCACGACCTCGACGCGGTGGCGCAGTGCTGTGATCGCGCGGTGCTGCTGGCCGACGGCCGCATCGCCGCGCAGACCCAGCGAGAACGCGGCGAGTCCGACGACGCGTTCGCGCCGCGGATCCGCGCGCTGGGCCTGGGCCGCGCCCACGCGCATGCCGAGGCCCACGACCGGGAGCCGGCCCCGTGAGCGTCCCGGCCGACGCCGCGCTCGGCGGCCTCGTGCTCGCGCCGCGTCGCGGCCGCGCCCATGCTACAAATCGAGCCGTGGTCTTCCGCCAAGCGTGGCTGCTCGCGCGCAACGACCTGCGCCAGGAGCTGCGGGACCTCGAGCTCGTGCTCACGGCGGCGTTCTTCACCCTCGTGGTGCTGGTGATGTTCGCGCTGGCGTTCGCGGCGTTGCCGGCCGCGGCGCAGGTGCTGGCGGTGCCGGGCATGCTCTGGCTCGCGGTCGCGTTCGTCGGCGCGCTGACGCTGACGCGCATCTTCGACCGCGAGCGCGAGGCCGACACCCTGCGCGCGGTGCTGACCTGGCCGGTCGAGCGCGTCGCGATCTACTTCGGCAAGCTCGCGGTCTCGCTGCTGGTGGTGGTCGGCTGCGGCGCGCTGCTGATGCCGGCGCTGGCGCTGCTGTTCCCCACCGCGGGCGTGTTCTTCGAGCGGCCGCTCGAGGCCATCGCGCTGCTGGTGCTGGGCTGCGTGGCCTACTGCGCCACCGGCACGCTGTTCGCCGCCGGGCTCGCGACCGCCAGCGGCAAGAACGTGCTGCTGTCGGTCATCTTGTACCCGCTGACCTCGCCGGCGCTGATCTTCGCGCTGGTGTCGACCCGCGCGCTGCTCGAGGGCCACCCGCAGTTCTCGACCTACCTCGGCCAGCTCGCGGCGGTCGATCTGGTCGTGCTGGTGTTGGCCAGCTGGTTGTTCGAGCCCGTGCTCGTGGGCAGCCAGCGCCCCCACGGCCCCAGCCCCCGCGCCCGTCGCGAGCGTGCGCGCGTCCAAGCGGAGCGTCCATGACCACGTCCAGCACTCCCTCCGCCACAGGCGGCGCGACGCGGTGGTTGCCACCGGTGCTGCTGCTGGGGGCCGCGGTCGCGCTGCCCTACAGCGTGCAACGCATCTTCTTGCACACCGCCATCGAGAAGAAGATGGGCACGGTGCAGAAGATCTTCTACTTCCACGTGCCGCTGGCGTGGATCATGATGGCGCTCGCGATCACCTGCGGCATCGCGGCCGCGGTGCAGCTGCGCAACCGCTCGCGCAAGGCCGAGGCGCTGTCGATCGCCGCCGGCGAGCTGGTGCTGGTCACGGGCCTGGGCGTGCTGCTGACCGGTCCGATCTGGGGGCACGCGACGTGGGGCCGGGCCTGGACCTGGGACGCGCGTCAGGTCTCGACCGGGCTGCTGTGGCTGGTGTTCGCGGCGTTCGTGCTGCTGCGGCGCTACGGCGCCGCGGGCTCCGAGCGCCTGGCCGCAGCGCTCGCGGTGTTCGGCGCCGTCGACGTGCCGATCATCTACTACGCGGTGAAGATCTGGAAGACGACGCACCCGACCACCGACGTGGTCGGCACGCTGCCGCCGCAGATGTGGGCCGCGTTGTGGCCGGCGTTGGGGGCCCTGATGGCGCTCACGCTCGCGCTGCTGCTGGTGCGACTGGGACAGGAACGAGACGCCGCGGCGCTCGACGACGCATGGATCGCCTTCGACGAGGGTGGTCCCGAGCCCCGGGCCGAGAAGGGAGCTGGCTGATGGCACTGCACCTCGATGCTCAATGGCGCGCCGCCGCGCCCGCAGCCGCACCCGCTGGCGGCGACGAGTACGAGCCCGTGAGCGGGCTCGACCAGCAGACCGTGCAGTGCGTGCGCGCGTGCGAGGCCGAGGCCGCGGCCAAGACCGCGTCGGACTACGCCCACGTGGTCTGGGCCTACGGCATCTTGTGGTCGCTGTTCGCCGGCTACGGTGTGCTGCTGTGGCGCCGCGCGGTGGCCCAGCGCGCCGACGTGGCCGAGCTGCAGCGTCGGCTCGACCGCGGCAGAGGGTAGGGCCATGACGCTCGCGCACTTCGTGTACATCCCCGGTGTGCTGCTGGTCGGCATCGTCATCGGCTACGTGCTCGGTGGACGTGCGGCGGCGACCGCCGCAGCCGATCGCGACGCCCGCGATCGTGCCCGCGCGGCACGGCAGGCCGCGCGCGAGCCCCCGGCGGGGTGAGCCCCGGCGAGCGCGCCGCGCCCGTGGTATGACCGCGGCATGTTCGATCTGCGGATCACCGACGAGCAGCACGCGTACATCGACACCGCGCGGAAGTTCGTGGCCGAGCACGTCATCCCGGTCGCGGGCCACTACGACGAGAAGGGCGAGATGCCGATCCCGGTGTTCCGCACGGCCTTCGACACCGGTCTGATGAACGTCGAGATCCCCGAGGCCTACGGCGGCCTGGGCCTGCACACGCTCGAGGGCTGCCTGATCGCCGAGGAGCTGGCCTACGGCTGCGCCGGCGTCGCGACCAGCATGATGTGCAACCACCTCGGCGCGCTGCCGTTGCTCATCGCCGGCACCGAGGCGCAGAAGCAGCAGTGGCTGGGCTCGCTGACCTCGGAGTTCCAGTTCGTCAGCTACTGCTGCAGCGAGCCCGAGGCCGGCTCCGACGTCGCGGCCATGCGCACGCGTCTGAGCCAGCGCGGCGATCGCTGGATCCTCAGCGGGCAGAAGCGCTGGATCACCAACGGCGGCCACGCGCGCTTCTTCACCGGCTTCGCGACCATCGATCCGGCGATGCGCCACAAGGGCATCACCGGCTTCGTGATCCCGCGCGATCTGCCGGGCGTCTCGATCGGCCGCAAGGAGAACAAGCTCGGCCAGCGCTGCTCGAACACCGTCGACGTCGTCTTCGAGGACGTCGAGCTGCAGCCCGAGCACCTGTTGGGCCAGCCCGGCGGTGGCTTCGCGATCGCGATGGAGACCTTCGACAAGTCGCGGCCGATGATCGCCGCGCAGTGCGCCGGCATCATCCGCCGCGCCATGGACGAGTCGGTCGCCTACGCCAAGGAGCGCAAGACCTTCGGCGTCCCGATCGCACAGCACCAGGCGATCCAGTTCATGATCGCGGAGATGGCCATGGCCTACGAGAGCGTGCGCCTGCTGTACCTCAAGGCCGCGTGGGAGGTCGACCAGGGCATCAAGCGCACCAACACCTCGGCCATCGCCAAGGCCATGGGCGCGGACCTGGCGATGAAGTGCACCACCGACGCGGTGCAGATCTTCGGCGGCTACGGCTACACCAAGGAGTACCCGGTCGAGAAGCTCATGCGCGACGCCAAGCTCATGCAGATCTACGAGGGCACCTCGCAGGTCCAGCGCATGGTCATCGCCAAGAACGTGCTCGTGCGTCAGGGCTGAAGCGGGATCGTGGACGCTGCGCTGCCCATCGGTGTGTTCGACTCCGGCGTCGGCGGGCTCACGGTGCTGCGCGCGCTGCGGGCGAGCCTGCCGCACGAGTCGTTCGTCTACCTCGGCGACACCGCGCGGCTGCCCTACGGCAGCAAGAGCCCCGGCACCGTCGCACGGTACGCGCTGCAGGCCGCGCGCCTGCTGGCCGATCGCGGCATCAAGCTGCTGGTGGTCGCGTGCAACACCGCGACCGCGATGGCGCTGCCCGAGCTCACCGTCGCCTTGCCCGCGCTGGGCATCGCCGGCGTCATCGGGGTGATCGAGCCCGGCGCCGAGGCGGCGTGCCTGGCGAGCCACAGCGGGCGCATCGCGGTGCTCGGCACCGAGGGCACGATCCGCGGCGGCGCGTACACGCGGGCGATCTTCGCCCGGCGGCCCGACGCGGAGGTCGTCGGTCGCGCCTGTCCGCTGTTCGTGGCGCTGGCCGAGGAAGGCTGGGTCGAGGGGCCGATCCCGGTCGCGGTCGCGCGCGAGTACCTGGGCACCCTGGCCGCCCACGTCGACACCTTGGTGCTCGGCTGCACCCACTTCCCGCTGCTGGAGGCAGCGATCGCCGCGGTGGTCGGGGACACGGTCCGCATCGTCGACTCGGCCGCGACCACGGCCGCCGCGGTCGCGCGGTGGTTGGCGGCCAACGGCCTTGCGGCCGGGCTGGGCGCGAGCACGACGACCATGCTCGCGACCGACGGCGCCGAGCGCTTCGCTCGCGTCGGCAGCCGCTTCCTGGGCGTGGGGCTCGAGCCGGCGTCGATCGAGATCGTGGACCTGTGACGACTGGACCCGCGGCGCCGTGATACTCTGGCAGCGCTCGATGAGACGTGCCGTCGCCGCCCTGCTCGTGGGAGCGCTCGCGATTCCATTGTCCGTGCCCACGGCACACGCCGCCACCGCTGCCGTCCTCGAGCCCTCGCCGGAGCAGCTCTACGAACAGGGCCGCACCGAGTACCGCCTCAACAACTACGGCAAGGCCATCGAGCTGTGGGAGCAGTCGTACGCGCTGTCGGGCAACCGGCTGCTGCTGTACAACCTGGCGCTCGCGCACCGCGAACAGTACGGCGTCTCGGGCAAGCTCGCCGATCTCGAGCAGGCCAAGCGTCGCCTCGACGGCTTCATCAAGGAAGCCCAGACCGACGACGAGCTGACCGATGCGCAGGCGCGCATGGCCGAGTTCGAGGCACTGCTGACCAAGGCGCGGGCGGCCGACGCCGACGAGAAGAAGCGCGCGGCCGCGGCCGCGGCCAAGGCCCAACGCGAGGAACGCAAGGCTCGCAAGCTGCGCCTCGCGGGCGTGGTGACCATGGCGACCGGCGGCGCGCTCATCATCACCGGCACCGCGGTCGGCAGCGTGTTCGCAGTCCGCGGCGGGCAGTTCTCGGCCGACATCGACAACGAAAAGGGCCAGGTCCGCGCCTCGCTGGTGGGCTTCCCGGGCGAGAACAAGGACGTCTGCTTCAGCGACACCAACGCCAAGCACGCGCTGCGGCACAACCAGCTCGTCGCGGCCAACGGTGGCCAGGAGACCCAGGCCTCGCAGGACGAGCTCGCCAAGCTGCCCACCGGCTGCGCGCCCAACAGCGACGTGGTCAACATGCTCGCCAACATCGCGCAGCTGCGCGCCAACGGCGACAAGGCCAACCAGCTCTCGATCGTCGGCTTCGCGGCGTTCGGTGCGGTGGGGCTCGCGGCGATCATCGCCGGCGCGGTGGTGTACTCGCAGGGCAAGCGCGCGCCTGCCAGCACGCGTGCGGCACGGCTGCGCGTCACGCCGCTGCTGGGCGCGCGCACGGGCTTCGGGCTCGCGTTGGGCGGTCGCTTCTAGTCCGCCGGTCCTCGCGGCAGCGCGCACCGGTTCCACGCGCGGGGGTCAAGCACGCGCGGGACGGTCCGCGTCGTGCGAGCCGTGCGGTTGCTCAAGGGTCCGGCGACGGCCCGTGCCGCCGCGCGAGACGGTGGAGATCCCACGCCCGTCCCCACGTTGGGAGCCGCGGCTGTAAGGCGCGGCGCGAGGGGGCGTTGGCGGACCCATGGACGGCTGCGCCTCGCGTTCGCGCAGGCTTCGTGCGCCGGGGCGTGCGGGTCGCAGGACCCCTCGCGCGGCCGTCCCAGCGCCGTGCGCACGGCGAAACCTTCGTGTTATACCCGCCGCCGCATCCGGGGCCGTTGCCCGCCGCGTGCCGCGTTCGACGCGGTGCGGGGCACTCGGCTCGGCCCGACGATGCAGGAGCCCACGCAAGTGATCCGCGCCCGTTCGCTTCGAAGGTTTTCGCTTCCGCTCTCGCTCCGCGTGGGCCTCTTCGCTGCTGGTCTGACCGTGCCCTCCGTGGTGGCGCTCGCGCCCCAGCGCGCGGCGGCAGCAGACGACGGTGCCATCAGCGGCGTCGTCACCAACTCCAAGACCCGCGAGAAGCTCAAGAACGCGCTGGTGGTGCTGCAGTGCACCTGCTTGCAGGGCACGCGCGAGACCCAGACCAACGACAGCGGTCTGTACGCGTTCAAGGATCTGCCGCCGGGCACCTACACGATCCAGGTGCTCGCAGGTCAGGCCGACGTCTCGAAGGTCGCCACGCTGCCGCGCGGTGCCAAGTTCCGCGCGAACTTCTCCGTCGATCCGGCCAACCAGTTCCGCCGCGTCGTCCGCGTGAAGTCGACGCCGGTCAAGCAGGGAACCGCCGTGGGCCGCGAGGTCAACATGGAGGAGTTCCGCAACATCCCGATCGGCAGCGCGACCAACCGCGACTTCACGGCGGTGGTCGAGTCGTCGGCGACCGCGTCGGTCGACTCCGCGGGCATCTCGCTCGCCGGCACCACCGGCGCGGAGAGCAAGTACACCGTCGAGGGCGCCAACGTGAACAACCCGCGGTTCGGTACCGTGGGTGCCTCGATCGTCCAGGAGTTCATCCAGGAGGTCGAGATCCAGGAGGCCGGCTACGAGGCCGAGTTCGGCGACGCGTCGGGCGGTCAGGTCGCGGCACGCCGCATCTCGGGTACCAACAAGCTCCGCGGCGTCGCGCGCTTCACCTACACCCCGCGCCTGGCCAAGCCGCGCTTCATCATCGGCACCGACAACGCCCTGCGCGCGGTCGAGGTGCCCGACTACGCCATGCAGGGCGTGGTCGGCATGAGCGGCCCGATCGTGAAGGACCGACTGTTCTGGTCGGGCGGCATCGCCACCACCGGCGGTCGCGCCTCGCTGATCCAGTCGTTCCACCACCGCGTCGACAAGGACGGCTCGGGTGGCTACGAGGAGTGCCCGTACCAAAACGGCGCGTTCGACTGCGTCGCCGGCGGCGACTACATCGCGACCGAGAAGTTCGCCGAGCAGAAGTTCAAGACCGGCAACGTCGATCTGCAGATCTTCGGCGGCATCGACTGGGCCATCAGCCCCAAGCACAAGATCGGCTTCTCGCTGTTCACCAACCCCGGCTTCACCCGCCGCACCTACCGGCGCCCGGTCGGTGACAGCCTCGATCCCAGCTCCTTCGGTACGACCCCGGCTGCGGATCCGCTGGGCGGCGGTTCGCGCGTCGCCAACGGCGTCGTCAACGAGCACTTCGGTTGGGACCGCGACAACGCGACCACCGCGGTGGTCAACTACAACGGCCGTGTCGCCGAGGACAAGCTCGAGATCGACGCGAACTTCAGCTTCTCGCAGTTTCGCAGCGTCGAGGGCTGGAAGATCGACAACCCCGACATCATCAACCGCGTCGCGACGCAGGAGCAGGACAGCCAGGGCACCAACCTGTTCTCGCTGCTCGACCGCGACAACCGCCTCGACCTGGTCCCCGGCGTCGAGCAGGCCTGCAACGACGCCAACCTGCCGGGTCTGACCTGCCCCGTGCGCCAGTGGCTGTCGGGCGGTCTGGGCCAGTACAGCCGCGGCGTGACCCGCCGCGTCAACGGCAACTTCGCGCTGACCCACTTCTTCAACGCCGCGGGCGCCCACCAGCTCAAGTACGGCGCGCAGGTCGAGCACCTGCAGGACAAGACCGACGCGCGCTACTCGGGCCGCAACGACGCCGACTTCTATCAGAATTGCCCTGCGGGCCAGGCCGGCGGCGGCGAGTACTGCTACGACAAGGGCGCGGACGCGTACAACATCGACTTCTCGAACCGCGTCAACAACCACCGCTTCATCTTCGTCGACACCGACAACCCCGACGCCCGCACGGCGGTCGGCTACGGTCGCGTGCGCGAGGAGCAGGGCCAGCTGCGCGCCATCGCCACGCCGCTGGGCGCCGGCGTCCGCGTCGATGCCTACCGCGCCAACGTCAGCACGCAGAACTACGCGTTCTTCCTGCAGGACAAGTGGGCGATCCTCTCGAACCTGTTCGTGAGCGCCGGCGTCCGCTGGGAGATGCAGGACATGCGCGACATCCTGGGTCGTCGCGCGGTCTTCATCTGGAACAACGTCGCGCCGCGCATCGGCATCAACTACGACTGGACCGACGAAGGTCGCAGCCGTCTGTTCGCCAGCTACGGCTGGTTCTACCAGCCGCTGCCGCTGCAGCTGAACGCGCGCGTGTTCGGCGGTCTGGTCAACGTCCAGCGCACCTACCGCAACTCGGACTGCCTCGGTCAGTCGACCACCATCAACGGCGAGTCCCGCGACCGCTACCGCGATGGTCAGCCGACCGAGTACTGCACCGACTTCAACGCCGCCACCGGTCAGCTGACCCAGGGCGCGGTCGTTCCGCGGCTCAAGGGCCAGTACAACCAGCAGTTCCAGATGGGCTACGAGCAGGAGGTCATCGAGGATCTCACCCTCGGCGTCCGCTGGCTGCACACCGACCTCGGTCGCGCGGTCGAGGACATCTCGACCAACGGTGGTCTCAACTTCATCATCGCGAACCCCGGCGTCGACGTCTCGGGCGAGGACCTCAAGCGGCAGCAGGACAAGTGCACGCAGCTGCAGGCCGACCTCGACGGCACGCAGATGGACGACCCCAACCGCAGCCAGCTGGCGCGCGATCTCCAGCGCTGCGAGTTCCTCGCGGACGCCTTCGGCAAGGTCGGCACGCTGTTCAGCCGCCCGCGCCGCAACTTCGACGCGTTCACCTTCGAGCTCAAGAAGCGCTTCGCGAAGAACTGGCTGCTGCTCGGTAGCTACACCTACAGCCGCCTGGTCGGTAACTACGACGGCTTCGTCGACCCGATCACCGGCGCCATCAACATCGGCGCGAGCACGCAGTACGACATCCCCGAGCTGGTCCGCAACAGCTTCGGCCCCCTGGCGTTCAACACGCCGCACCGCTTCAAGGTCGACGGCTTCTACTCCTTCGACCTGCAGGAGGCCGGCCGCCTGACCCTGGGCACCAGCGTGCGCTACCAGTCGGGCTACCCGATCTCGCTGCGCGCGGGCAACAACCGCTACCCCGGTCTGTACCCGATCTACGTGGTGCCCCGCGGTGCCGGCGGTCGCGTCGAGCCCAACTACAACTGGAACCTGAGCCTCAGCTACGCGTACCCGCTGCCGGGTGACCTCGAGATCGAGTTCGCGGTCCGCTGGCTCAACGTCACCAACGCGAAGGCCGCGCTCCGCGTCGACGAGGTCTACTCGTTCGACGACACCCGCCCGGTCGCCGGTGGCGATCTCTCCGACGTGAAGCACACGAAGATCCAGAACGCCGGCAACCCGACCGAGTTCTTCCAGCGCGTGGTGCTGTCGCCGCAGGGCAACTTCGGCGTCCAGGCGCGGTTCCAGAACCCGACCGCGGCGCAGTTCGAGCTGCAGCTGCGCTTCTGATCCGCGGCCGCGGAAACCACCCCACGCGGGACGGTTCGTCCCGCGCCGGGGAGCGCTCGACGTAAGAGCGCCCCAGAGGGCTGCGTTGGCGCGGGGTGAATCGCACGCCCCGGCTCCGTTGCATCGTCTTCTCGCTCGCCGTGGTCGCGCCACTGGCGATGGCGCTCGCCGACGAGGCGCAGGCGGCCGACGATGCTGCGATCCGTGGCGTGGTCCGCCACGAGAAGACCAAGCAGCCGCTGGTGGGCGCGCTGGTGATCGTCGAGTGCACGTGCCTGCAGGGCTCGCGCGAGACGATGACCGACGCCTCGGGTCTGTATGCGGTGCGAGATCTGCCGCAGGGCCCGTACCGCGTCACGGTCCTGAGCGGAGACGGCAAGGTCGAGAAGAGCTTCGACCTCGTGCGCAGCAGCAAGCTCAACGTCAACTTCACGCTCGACCCCAAGGACCCGCACGTCCGCACGATCCGCGTGCCGTCGATGATCCAGACCCGCAAGCCCTCGAGCGGGCGCATCACCTCGATGACCGACGCCGCGCGCATGCCGTTGGGCTCGTCGCGCGACGTCGCCGACGTCGCCGAGACCGCGGCCACCGCCAACCGGGTGGCCGGCGGCGTCGCCTTGGCGGGCGGGACCCCGGCGGAGGTGAAGTGGTCGCTGGGCGCGACCAGCCTCACCAGTCCGCGCTTCAGCACCATGACCTCGGGCCTGGTGCAGGATTTCCTCGAGGAGGTCGAGGTGCTCGAGGCCGGCTACGACGCGGAGTACGGCGACGCCTCGACCGGTCAGGTGCGCTCACGCCGGATCTCGGGCAACAACAAGCTCCGCGGCACCGCGCGCTTCACCTTCACGCCGCGCGTGGCCAAGCCGCGCTACATCCTCGCGACCGACAACGCGGTGCGGGCCATCGACGTGCCCGACTACCAGATGGCGGGGGCGCTGGCGATGTCGGGCCCGATCGTGAAGGACCGGTTGTTCTGGTCCGCGGGGTTGCAGATGTCGGGCGGGCGCGCGTCGCTGATCCAGGGCTTCTATCATCGCGTCGACAAGGACAACTCCGGCGGCTACGAGGACTGCCCCTACCAAAACGGTGCGTTCGACTGCGTCGCCGGTGGCGACTACATCGCGACGCGCAAATTCGCCGAGCAGAAGTTCAAGACCAGCGTCACCACGCCGCAGTTCTTCGTCGGGCTCGACTGGGCCATCTCGCCCAAGCATCGCATCGAGCTCACGCTGCGCGGCGCGCCGACGTTCCAGCGCCGTGCGTACCGGCGCGCGCCCAACGGCAACTACGACCCGGCGGCGTTCGGCACCACCTTCAGCACCGATCCGCTGGGCGGCGGCTCGCTCGTCGCCAACGGCGTGGTCAACGGCAGCTTCGGCTGGGACCGCGGCAACTCGACCAACGTGGGCGCCGAGTACCACGGCCGTGTCGCCGGCGACCGCATCGAGATCGACGGCGCGTTCGGCTACGGCGAGTTCGTCGACGTGCAGGCGTGGAAGGTCGACCGACCCGAGCTGCGCTCGACGCCGCTGACGCAGTCGACCGACGCCCAGGGCGCGAACTTGTTCGCGTTGCTCGATCAGGAGAACCGCATCGATCTCGTGCCCGGGGTCGAGCAGGCCTGCAACGCCTCGAGCCTGCCGGGCCTGACGTGCCCGGTGCGGCAGTGGCTCTCGGGCGGGCTCGGACCCTACGGCAGCTCGCGCCAGCGGCGGGTCGAAGGCGCGCTGTCGCTGACGCACTTCTTCAACGCCGCGGGCTCGCACCAGCTCAAGTACGGCGCCAAGGCCGAGCACATCGAGGATCGCTCGGTCGAGCAGTACTCGGGCAGCAACGCCGCGGACTTCTACGGCGGCTGCACCGAGCGCGGGCTGCAGGGCGGCGGCGGCGAGTGGTGCTACGACCCCTCGACCAACAGCTACGCCATCGACTCGGCCAACCGCGTCGACAACCACCGCCTCATCCGCGTCGACACCGACAATCCCGACAACCGCACCACGCGCGGCTACGGCCGCGTGCGCTACGAGGACGGCGAGCTGCGTGCGATCGCCACGCCGCTGGGCGCGGGCATCCGTGCCGATGCCTACCGCTCGCGGGTCGCGACGCAGAACTACGCGCTGTACCTGCAGGACCGCTGGGCGCTGCGCTCCAACCTGTTCCTCAGCGCGGGCATGCGCTGGGAGATGCAGGACATGCGCGACGTGTTCGGACGTCGTGCCGTGTTCATCTGGGACAACGTCGCGCCGCGCGTGGGCCTGAGCTACGACTGGACCGAGGAGGGCCGCAGTCGTCTCTACGCCAGCTACGGCTGGTTCTACCAGCCGCTGCCGCTGCAGCTCAACTCGCGCGTGTTCGGTGGCTTGGTGCAGGTCGGCCGCACCTACCGCAACTCGGACTGCGTCGGACACACGACCTCGACCACCACCGGCGATCACCCGCGCGAGATCGGCGGGGCTCCGACCGAGTACTGCACGGACTACAACCAGTTCACCACCGGGCTCACGCCCGGCGCGGTCGTGCCGCGGCTGCGCGGGCAGTACAACCAGCAGTTCCAGATCGGCTACGAGCAGGAGGTCATCGAGGACCTCACGCTGGGCGTGCGCTGGATCCACAACGGCCTCGGCCGCGGCGTCGAGGACATCTCCACCGACGGCGGCAACAACTTCATCATCGCCAACCCCGGCGTCGCGGTCGCGTCCGAGGACATCAACGCGCAGCGCCGGCGCTGCGAGCAGCTCGAGCAGGAGCTCGACGGCCTGAACATGGACAACGACCGCCGGCCCGAGGTCGCGCGCAGCCTGCAGCGCTGCGAGTTCCTGCTCGATGCCTATGGCAAGGTCGGGACGATGTTCGATCGTCCGCGTCGCAACTACGACGCGTTCTCGTTCGAGGTGCGCAAGCGCTTCGCTCGCAACTGGATGGTCAACGCCAGCTACACCTACAGCCGCCTGGTCGGCAACACCGACGGCTTCGTCGACCCGGTGACCGGTGCCATCAACCTCGGTGCCAGCGCGCAGTACGATCTGCCCGAGCTGATCCGCAACAGCTTCGGTGCGCTGGCGACCAACGTCCCGCACCGCGTGCGCGTCGACGGCTACTACACCTTCGACCTCGAGCAGGCCGGGCGGCTGACCCTGGGCACGACCTTCCGCTACCAGTCGGGCTACCCGATCTCGATCAAGGCCGCCAACAACCGCTACGGCTACGGTGCGGTCTACGTGCTGCCGCGCGGCGCCGGCGGCCGCGTCGAGGGCAACTACAGCTGGAACCTCAACATCGCGTACGGCTACCCCATCGGCAAGGACCTCGAGCTCGAGCTCGCGGTGCGGTGGTTCAACGTCACCAACGCCAAGGCGCCGCTGCGCGTGGACGAGAACTACTCGTTCGAGAACACGCGCGCGGTCGCGGGCGGCGATCTCGGCGACCTCAAGCACACCAAGGTGCAGAACGCCGGCCAGCCCACGCAGTTCTTCCAGCGCGACGTGGTCGGGCGGCAGGGCAACTTCGGCGTGCAGTCGGCGTTCCAGAACCCGACCGCGGCGCAGATCGATCTGGTGCTGCGGTTCTGAGTCGTGGATGAGACGCCTCGCGTCTCGTTCGCGAGGCCGCGCTCGCCGATGGCGCGGTCGTGGGGCCCGGCGTCAGCCGCCGTGGGCGTCGACGTAGGCCTTGGCCTTGGCGTCGTCGGGGTCGTTCTGCAGCACCTTGCGGTAGTGCTCGAGCGCGGCGGACTCGTTGCCGCGCGCGATCTCCAGCTCGGCCATCAGCAACCGCGCGCGGCGATCGTTGGGCGACTTCCGCAGCGCGCGCTCGCACAGCGCCCGCGCCGAGGCATCGCGACCGAGCGCGTGGTGGGCCTCGGCCATGCACACCGTGACCGCAACCGCGTTGGGGTTGAGATCGAAGGCCTCGCGCAGCTTCTCGAAGCCGGCCTCGGCCTGACCCGAGCGCACCAGCTTGCAGCCCTCCGACAGCAGCGCGTCGTAGTCCTTCTTCTTGCCGGCGTCGGGCTTGGGCGTGGCCGCGGGCTTGGGCGTGGCCGCGGGCTTGGGCGTGGCCGCGGGCTTGGGCGCATCGACCGGCCTGGGTGTGGCCACGGCCGGCTCGACCGCGGCCGGCGTGGGCTCGGGCGCGGCTGCGGGCGTCGGTTCGACCGGACGCGGCGTCGGCGGATCGACGGCGGCCGCGTCGATGGGCTCGCCGACGGCGGCCGGCGCAGGGCTGGGCACCACGGCGGCGATCGCCGTGCCGCCACCGAGGCGGCGCAGCAGCGCCTTGGCCAGCGGTTGCTGCGGCACCTCCTGCAGCACCGCGTCGATCGACGCGCGCGCGGCCTCGGGTTGGTCGGCGCGCAGCAGCGCGTCGGCGGTGAGCAGCTCGACCAGCGCGGTGCGACGCTCGCACGCGCGCAGCTGCTCGAGGATCTCGCGCGCGAGCTCGGGCGTCGGTGCGGGCTCGCGTCCGCGCCACAGCGGCTCGGCGATCGCCGCCGCGCGCAGCTCGGGGTCGCGGAAGGTCGGCAGCAGCACGGCGGGGTGGGCCGCGGTCAGATCGGTGCCGGCGGCGAGCTCGGTGCGTGCGAGCGCAGCGTCGAGCCGCGCGTGGTCGACCGGGTAGTCGTCGATCTCCGCGGCCAGTCGCCGCGCGCTGGTGATCGCCCGCGCGGCGGCGTGGTTGGCGGCCTCGCGTCCGGACTCGTCCACGCTCGCGCGGACCGAGGCCTCGAGCGCGATCGCGGCGTACAGCTCGACCAGCTCGAGTCGCGCGGTGGTGCTCTTGGTCGCCAGCGTGGTGTTCTCCGCGAACTGACCCAGCTCGTTGGCCAACCGCGCCATCGTGTCGACGTCGAGCGTGGCGCGGGCAGTCTCGGCGCGCGCGACCAGCTCGCCCAGACCCGCGACGCCGTGCTCGAGCTTCGGCGGCGACGGCACGTCGGCGCGCGGATGGGGCGAGCCCGCGGCGTAGGCGACCACCGCGGTCGCGCCGAGCAGACCCGCGAGCACCACCGCCGCGCGGCCGGTCTGGGGATCGATGGGGGGCTGTCGCATGGTCCGGCTCCACGGCACCAGGCCGCGCGATCGCTAGTCTGGCAGATTGCCGCCCGGCTCGGCAAACGGCGCCGCGGCCGTGGCATACAGGCCGAGCGCACGCAGCAGCGCCATCGCGGGCTCGCTGCGCAGGGTCGCGGCGGCGTCGATGTCGGCGCCGTGGCGCGTGCCCACGCGCTCCGCCAACACCCGCA
Organism: Nannocystaceae bacterium; assembly: GCA_019694555.1. GTDB lineage: Bacteria > Myxococcota_A > Polyangia > Nannocystales > Nannocystaceae > Xiheibacterium. The sequence goes on along the minus strand of JAIBBS010000032.1, from coordinate 13,118 downwards.
GGGCACCGCGGAGCTCCTCGCAGCTGCGCACCGCGAGCAACCACCACAGCCGCAGCAGCTCCTGGCGCAGCTGGGTCACGCGACCGGGTGTCGCGAGCCAGTGCTCCAGCTCGCCCAGCAGCGCCAGGCGCACCGTCGGCGCGAGCGAGACTGCGCGCGCGGCCAGTGCATCGGCGAACCGTCGCGCGCGCGTGCCGGTGGTCGCGTGCGCAGGCGAGGCCAGCACCGCCAGCGCGTCGAGGCGATCCGCGAACTCGTCGTCGTCGCCGGCGAGCAGCTCGGCCAGGCCGGTCACGGCACCGGTGCGCGCGAAGGTGGTGCGAAAGATCCGCTCGTCCTCGCTCCAGCCCGGCTGCGACGGCAGCTCCACCGGCGGCTGCGGTGCGTTGGCGGCCAGTGCCCGCACCGCGGCACGGATCGCCGCGTGACCGTCGAGCCAGCTGATGTTGTCCTCGGCGATCTCGATGGTGTCGAGCGCAGGCGGCAGCGCGTCTCGCAGCGCGCCGTTGCCGGCGAGAAACGCCGCCACCTGCGTCAGCCGTCGCGCGGTGCGAGCGTCACCGTGACGCTCGTGCAGCCGCGCGAGGATCCATGCCAGCCCGGTCTGCAGCGGGCGATCGCCGGCCCAGCGCTGCACCGCAGCGAACAGGCCCAGCGGTCCGCCGACGAGCGTCGCGGCGACGTCGAGCACCGCATCCATCCGCGACAGCGGACCCGACGCGGCCAGCTCCGACGCGACCTGTCGCAGCGCCGGCAGCAACACCCGCGGCACCGTGATGGGCTCGAGCCGACCCAACGCGGCGGCGATCGTCGCGCTGCCACGGTTGGCGACCTCGTGCAGCGCCGCGAAGACCATCACGGGGTCGCGCGCGTGGCCGTGTTGCGCGAGCCAGCCCGCGATCTCGTCGACCATCGCGCCCAAACCCGAGGCGAACGCCAGCGGCAGCGCGAGCGTGCGCGAGGCGAGATCGTCGGGATCGGCCAGGCGCGCGCGCGCGAGCAGATCGGCCGCGACCGCTGCGGCGGCGTCGCGCTGGCTGCCCGCGCCGACGGTGGCGCCGCGATCGAGCGCGAGCCGGGCGGCGCGCACGAGGTGACGCGCGCGCTCGCGCGGCGACGCGCAGACCTCGGCGTAGCGCACCAGCGCCGCGATCGACTCGTCGGGCAGATCGTGGTGATCGAGCAGCTCGACCTGCAGCCGCAGCAGCGCGCGGTGCTGCGGCTCCACGCGCAGTCCGGCGCGGCAGGTCGACAGCGCCCGCGTCACGTCGCCGCCGTGGTACTCGAGCTGGGCCAGCTCGCCCGCGACGTCGGCCAGCTCGGGCGAGTCGTCCATCGCCAGCTCGGCGAGGCGGGCGCGCAGCACCCCGATGCGATCGCTGGGCGCGGCGACCTGCGCGAGCAGGTGATCGAGCTGCGCCAGCGCGCGTCGCCGCAGATCCCGATCGCCGCTGTTGGCGAGGTGGCTCAGATCGGTGAGCGCGTCGGCGGTGCGGCCGAGCAGGCGCGCGAGGCTGGCGCGCTCGAGCCGCAGCGACGGGCCCAGGTGCGCGTCGCCGATCGCGGCCAGCGCGGCGTAGATCTGCTGCTGCAGCGGCGCCGGGCACGACAACGCGACCTCGCCCAGCAACGGCGGCAGCTCGTCGTCGTCGCAGTCCGGCCCCACCGCGGCGAGCAGGCACGCGGCGGCGCGCTCGACATCGCCGAGCCGGTGCCACGCGACCTGGGTCGCGGCGATCCACGGTGCCTGCGCGGCGCGACCGCGGGCCGCCTGCGCGCGCTGGCGATGGCGCTCGAACTCCGCGAGCAGCTCGTCGTCGGTGCTCGACACCGCGGCCCCGGCTTCGCGCAGCCGCGCGACCAGGCGATCGATGCGGGCGCGCGCGTCGGGCTCGAGCGCGCGGGCGCGCAGCGGCGCGTTGGCCAGCTGCTCGGCGGTGCGGTGCGGCTCGGGCAGTCGCAGCGCCAGCGCGGTCGCACGGCGGTCGACCTCGTCGTCGTCGATCTCGAGCAGCGCGTGACCCAGCCGCAGCCGCGCACCGTCGACGTCGCCGTGATCGGCCGCGAGCTCGGCCAGCTCGAGCTCGACGCGCGCGCGCGCGGGACCGGGGCCCAGCGTCCGCAACGCGGCCTCGAGCGCGGGCACCACCAACGCCCACTCGTCGCGCAGACGCGCCAGCTCGAACAGCACCTGGCGCGCGCCGGGGTGGGTCGGATCGCTCTGCAGCGCACCCAGGGCGTCGCCCAGCGCGGTCTCGGCCGCGGCACCGCGCGGCTGGTCGCACCACTGCTCGCGCAGCGCGAGGGCATGGCGCACCAGGGTCTCGGCGCGCAGCGCCGCCGGCAACGCCAGCGTGCGCAGGTGCTCGAGCACCACGCTCTGCTCGGTGGTGCGACCGGCCCGCTCGTGCAGCTGCGCCAGCTCGAGCAGCGCGTGCGCGTGATCGGGCGCGTCGCGCAGCGCGGCCGTCAGCAACGTCGACGCCTCCTCGTCGCGATCGCGTCGCAGCAGCGAGCGCGCGGCCAAGGTCGCGATGTCGGCCCGCACCGTCGGTGACAGGGCGGGGTGGTGCAGCGCCTCGCGCACGTAGCCCAGCGCGATGTCGACGGCGCCGCGACGCAGCTCCAGCCGCGCGAGGCCCTCGATCGCACCCGCGGCGTGGGGATCGGCCGCGAGCGCGTCGAGGTAGCGGCGCGCGGCCTCGTCGGCGCGGTCGGGGTGGTGCGCGAGCACGTCGGCGACGAGCGTCTCGAGCTCGGCGCGCCGCAGCGGATCGAGGCCTGGCGCGTGGGGCGACAGCCGTGCGACCGCGGTGTCGGGCGCGACCACGCCGACCAGCAGCACGCGCAGCCGTCGGCCGACCTCGCGGTACTGCGCGGGGTCGGTGAGGAACGCGTCGAGGTAGGGCGCGACGGCGTCGAGCGGGCGCGCCAGCGGGCCGTCGAGCAGCTCGGCGATGCGCAGCCGCACCGCGGCCCAGCGCGCGGGCTCGTGCTGCAACAGGCGCGCGCGCAGCTCGAGCACGTGCACGAGGTCGTCGAATCGTCGCGCGCGGCGGTAGGCGTGCGCGAGGCAGGCCAGGCCCTCGTCGGGCAGCGCACCCGCGCGTTCGAGCGTCTCGTAGGTCGCCGCGGCCGCGTCCTCGTCACCGAGCACGTCGCGCTGCAGCCGCGCGAGCCGGGTCAGCAGCGGGATGCGCTCGCGCCCGAACGCGCTGGGCTCACCACCGAGCTGACGCTGCAGCTCGTGCGCGAGGTCGGTCCAACGACCCATGCGCTCGAGCACGTCGGCGAGCTGCAGGCGCAGCGCGTCGGCGGTGGCACCGTCGTTCAGCTCGGCCTCGGCGAGATCGATGGCCATGCGCAGCGCCTGCTCCGCGCGCAGCGGATCGCCGACGCGGTCGCGCAGGACCTCGGCGAGCTGCACCAGCGAGTGCAGGCGCTCGCGGCCGCGCTGCTGACCGAAGCGCTCGCGCAGCAAGGTCGCGAGCTCGCGCCATCGCTCGCAGCGCTCGTACAGCGCGCCCAGTCGTGCCGCCAGATCGCCGCGCGCGGGCGCCTCGGCCCATGCCGCCTCGAGCGCGGCGATGGCCTCGTCGGTGCGGCCGAGCTGCTCGTCGAGCACACGCGCACGCTCGTCGAGCGCCTCGACCCGCGCGGCGCCGGTGTGGCGCTGCGCGATGCCGGCCAGCAGCCATGCGCGCCGCTCGGGGTCGACCGCGGTCGCGAGCACGTCGCGTCGCCGCGCCGCCGCGCCCTCGTGGTCGGGGATCCGCGCCACGATCGCGTCGAGCAGCTCGAGCGCCGTGGCTTCGTCACCCAGCGCGAGCGCGGCATCGACCCCGCGACCGGCCGCCGCGGCGTAGGCCGCGTCGCCCATCGGCACCGCGGCCAGCAGCTCGCGCACGAACGCGACCGCCCGCGGCAGTGCACCCTCGGCGAAGCAGAGATCGAGCAGCGCGAGCCAGGTCGAGACGTCCGCCGGCGCCTCGTCGCGGGCGCGCACCAACTCGGCGATCGCGTCGTCGACCGCACCCGCGCGCGCCAGCAGCTCGGCGGTGCGGCGGCGCAGCTCGAGCCGTCGCGACAGCTCGCCGCTGGCGTCGGTGCGGCGGCGCAGCTCGGCGATCGCGACGTCGGCGGCGCCGAGGCGCTCGAGCGCGTCGAGCAGGAGGCTGGCGGCGTGGCCGTCCTGCTCGCGCATGAGCGCCTGTGCCACCATCGCGACGGCGTCGGCGTGGTCGCGCTGACCGACGGCGGCCAGCGTCGCGCGGGCGCGCGCGATGGGGTCGATGCGGTCGAGCGCCGCGAGCAGCGCCGCGTGACGACGGCGCATGTCCTCGTCGAGTCGCGCGGGCTCGATGCGCTCGCACAGCGCCAGTGCGCGGCCGTGATCGTGGTCGGCGTGGGCGCGCTCGGCCATGCGCAGCAGCGACGGCATCGCGCGGGCATCGGCGGCGTGGCTGGCGAGGATGCGCGCATCGATGGCCTCGCTGCGGGCCTCGTCGCCCGGCTGTGCCGCGAGCACGCACAGGCTCGCGAAGTGCTCGGGCTCGATCGCGAGCCGACGCGCGCAGGCTGCGACCACGTCGGGGCGCGCGGCCGCGGCGAGGATGCCCGCGGGGCTGTGCAGGTCGACACCGGCGAAGCCGAACCAGCGCTGCAGCGCATCGATCACGGTGTCGTGATCGGTTGCGACCTCGACCGCGGCCCACTGGTGTCGACATGCGCGCTCGCGATCGCCGGCGCGCGCGGCCGCATCGGCCAACGCGCGATGCAACGGGCCCGCACCGAGGTCGAACGCGGCGCTGGCCAGCGCCCGCGCGACGTCGTCGGGCGGGTCGAGCCGCGGCAGCAGCGACGACGCGAGCGGGACCCAGCCGTCGCCCGAGGCGGCCGCGATCGCCAGCGCGACCGCGCGCCAGGCCGCGGCGAGCTCGTCGCGTGCGGCCAGCGCCTCGCCCAGCTCGACGAACGCGTCGGCGCGCGCGCGCGGGCGCATCGCGACGGCACCGTCGGCGAGGCGCTGCAGCGCGAGCGCGGGGCGGTCGATCGCCGCGAAGGCCCACGCGCGCGCGAGCTCGTTCGCGAGCTCGCCGGTCGCGATGCTCGCGGGCTCGCCGTCGTGCCACGGCGCGAGCATGCGCTCGGCGGCGTCGCCGTGGCCGTCCTCGATCGCGCCGTAGGCCAGCGCGAGCGCGCAGCGCAGCTTGCGGCGCGGGCTCTCGGCCAGCTGCTCCCACACCCGCACGTGGCGCTCGAGCTCGCCGCGATCGGTGCGCGCGCGCAGCCCCGCGACGATGCGGCGCTGCGCGTCGCGATCGGTCGCGCGCAGCCGCAGCCGCGCGCGCAGAAAGCCCAGTCGCCGCGCCGGCAGTCGCGCGGCCAGCTCGACGCCCCAACGCAGCGCTGCGATGTGGGCCATCGGCAGCGCCGCGGTGGCCTCGAGCACGGCGTCGAGCGCATCGCAGGCCCGCGACTCGTCGCCCGCCGCCAGCGCCTCGCGCACGCGCTGACACAACCCCGGCACCACGTCGGCGTCCTCGTCGCCCGCCGCCGGTACGAACGTGGTCGCGCCGCTGCCCCACACCAGCTTGGCGCGGCGGTCGTCGAGGTGCAGCTGCTCGACCGCGAGGCGCTCGAGCGCCGGCAGCTTCCAACCCGCGCGCACGAACGGCACGCGCAGCGCCTCCATCGCGGGATCGATGCGGACCTCGAGACCCTCGGTGCGGCGGCGGGGATCGAGCGCGCGCGCCAGCGCCAGCCACAGGCGATCGGGGTCCAGCGGCTCGCGTCCCAGCAGCCAGCGATGGCCCGGCGCCAGCAGCAGCGCGCGGCCGTCGCTGCGCAGGCGCAGCGACACGCCCAGCCACATCATCGCGCCCGCGCGCGCGCGGCCGGTGATCGCGATCCATGCCTGCGGCGCGTCGCGGTCGTGCAGTCGCACCGCCGGTTCGAGCTCGACCGCGTCGACGCGGATGCCGGCGATGACGCGGCCGAGCAGGCGCGCATCGAGCCAGGTCTGCAACGCGAAGCGCTCGAGCTCGAGCGTCATGCGCTGCACCGGCGCGCGGCGGTGACGGAACCTCGCCGCCGACAGCGGTCCCTCGATCGGGAACGTCACGTCGGGGACGACGGCCTCGTAGTCGCACAGCTGGACCCCGGGCGCGAGCGTGCGCCGCTCGAGCGCGAGCAGGGCACGGTGCTCGCGCAGCACCAACGAGAAGCCCAGCAGGTTGCCGATCGACGGCTGCGACGGGTCACCGCCGCCCATGGCTCACTCGTCGCCGCCGAACCCACCGCGCCGGCCCGCGGCGCTGCGCAGCAGGCCGCCGCGGTTGCCCACGCGATCGCACAGCTCGTACGGCTTGCTCGGCGGCGCGCCGTCCTCGCCCTGGGACTCGTAGGTCATCAGCTTCGCGACCAGCTCGGTGTTGTCGTGCACGTCGCCGCGGGCCTTGCCCTCGATGCACTGGCGCTGCGTCCACTTCGCGACCACGAGGTTGCCCTTGCGCCGCACCGCCTGCTCGTACAGCTCCGGTCGCGCCGCGGCGAAGCCGGCGTCGGTGGCCTCGCTCTTCTCGACCACGCCGGCGAGCACGAGGTCGTTGCCGACCTCGAACACCTCGGGCATCAGACCCTGATCGGGCGCCGTCGCCCAGGCCGCGGCGACGATCGCAGGCGCGGGCCCCAGGCCCGGCACGGTCTCGCCCTTGGCGAACGAGCCGGTCTCGTCGAGCTGCACTTTGCGTCGCGCGTCGCGGCCGGCCTGCTCGATGCCGCCCTCGCCACCGAGCGCGCTGCCACCGGCGAACACGTCGGTGAGCGCGGCGCCGCCGGCGATCATGTCGAGGTCCTCCTGCGCGGCGGTGCGCGCGAGCGCGAGGCCCTTCTCGCGGCGCACGCCCTCCTCGGCGAGCTCGGGCAGCGCGTCGGCCTCGGCGATGTCGCCCTCGCGACGCTGACGCACGAGCACGAGGAACAGCGCCTTGTCGCCCTCGATGACCTCCGAGACCTTGCCCAGCTCGAGCCCGGGCACCGCGGCATCCACCGCCGGATCGACGCCGGTGCCGGTGGTCTCGCTGACCCAGCCGATCTCGCCGCCGCGCGCGGCGCTCTCGTGGCGCGACAGCGATCGCGCGAGCTTGCGGAAGTCCTCGCCGCCGACGATGCGCGTGCGCGCGGACTGCAGCTGCTCGCGCACGGCCGCCAGCGGATCGGCCGGCTGGCCCTTCTTCGGCTTGCTCGGCTTGGCCGGCTTCGCGTCGCCGGTGCCGTCTTTCGGCTTGGTGCCTTCGGGCTCGGCCTCGGGCGGCTTGCTGCCTTCGGGCTCGCTGCCGGGCGGCGTGCCGTCGTCGGCCGCCGCGGGCGCGGGCTTGTCGAGCGCGATCACCCACACGCGCGACTGCTTGGGCAGCTTGGCGAAGCGGCTGCCCTGCGACTGGTACTGCTGCAGCAGCGCGTCGCGGTGCGCACCGAGGTACGCCTCGATCTCCTCGGCGCTCGGATCGACCAGCTCACCGAAGCGCAGCGGTTCGTAGCGGGCGTAGCGGAGGTTGATGCGGTTGGCGCCCTCTTCGTAGGCCTGGCGCAGCTCGCCCTCGGACACCGCCGCGCTGCCGATCACGACGTCGCGCATGGTGCGGGCGAGCAGCTCGCGGCGCTGCAGCTCGAGGTATTTGGGCTCGGACACCTGCAGCCCCGCGAGGAACGACTTGGTGAAGAGGCCGTAGTTGAACGCGGGCTCGCCGTACGCGTCGAGCCAGTCCAGCGTCTCGCCGAGCACCACGAAGTGGCCCGCGAGCACGAGGTCCTCGGCGTCCTTGACCGTGGCCTCGAGCCCCAGCGTGTGTGCGCGGTCGACCAGCACCTCGCGCTCGATCGCGGTCTCGAGCACCTCTTCCTTGAGCCCGATCATCTGCTGGAAGCGTGCGTCCTTGGGGATCGGCACCGCGCGGCGGATGAGGTTGAGCTGGAAGCGATACTCGTCCTCGCCGATCGACTCGCCGAACGCCTTCGCGTAGGACTTCTTGCCGAAGCTCAGCGAGTCGCTGGGCAAGCCGAACTGCAGACCGAACACGAGCGCGAGGGCGCCGAGCACCAGCCAGGCGAAGACGCTCGAGGCCGAGCGACGCATGAAGTCGAGCATGGGACGCCGCCGAAGGTAAGCGAGAAGCGACCCTCGCGGACACCCCGAGGGCCGCTCCCTGCGCGAACGTGCCCCCCGCGGCTGGGATCACCGCGAGCGCACGGGGGCGCCGGCGGCGGATCGGCAGGGCCCGGCCCGGGCGCAAAGACGGCGACAAATCCGCGAATTCGGCGCCCGTCGGCGGAATTGGGCCGATCGCCGGGGCCTGCCCGGGGTCCGCGGCGGGGCGAAAAGGCCACGCGCGTGCGATCCCGCGGCTTGCCGAGCCCGCCGACCGTCGTGTATTGGAGTGCGACTCCACGGTCGCTCGCGTCGAGCCCGCCCACGCGGCACCGGCTCGTCCACCGTACGCCGGCTCGCCGGCTCGTCCGCTGCACGCCGGCCCCGCCGGCTCTTTGGGGCGCCCGAACACGGTCCCCGCCGCCTTCCGCCGCCCTCGGCCACCACGCGATGCTGTTCGACTGGGTATACGGCCTGTTCTCGAACGACCTGGCCATCGATCTCGGCACCGCGACGACGCTCACGTACGTCAAGGGCAAGGGCATCGTCGCGCACGAGCCGTCGGTCGTCGCGGTGCAGAAGAACGCGAACCAAAAGCGCGTGCTCGCGGTCGGCAAGGAGGCCAAGGAGATGCTGGGCCGCACGCCCGGCAACATCGTCGCGATCCGACCGATGAAGGACGGCGTCATCGCCGACTTCGAGGTCACCGAAGCGATGATGCGTTACTTCATCACGCGCGCGCACAACCGGCAGACCCTGGTCAAGCCGCGCATCATCATCTGCGTGCCCTCGGGCATCACCGAGGTCGAGAAGCGCGCGGTGCGAGACAGCGCGCTCGCGGCCGGTGCCCGCGAGGTCTTCCTCATCGAGGAGCCCATGGCCGCGGCGATCGGCGCGGGTCTGCCCATCACCGAGCCCGGCGGCAACATGGTCGTCGACATCGGTGGCGGCACCGCGGAGGTCGCGGTGATCTCGATGGCCGGCATCGTCGCGTGCAAGAGCTGCCGCGTCGGCGGCGACAAGATGGATGAGGCGATCATCCAGCACATCAAGCGCAAGTACAACTTGCTCATCGGCGAGCGCACCGCCGAGCGCATCAAGATCGAGATCGGCACCGCGGCGCCGACCGAGGTCGTGATGACCATGGAAGTGAAGGGCCGCGACCTCGTCGCCGGCATCCCCAAGACCGTGGTCGTCGACTCCGACGAGATCCGCGAGGCGCTGTCCGAGCCCGTGAGCGCCATCGTCGACGCGGTGCGCTCGGTGCTCGAGCGCGCGCCGCCGGAGCTGTGCGCCGACATCGTCGACAAGGGCATCGTGCTCACCGGCGGCGGCTCGCAGCTGGCCAACCTCGACGTGCTGTTGTCGGAGGAGACCGGGCTGCCGGTGTTCCTCTCCGACGAACCCGAATTCGCGGTCGTGCTCGGCTCCGGCGCCGCGCTCGACGAGCTCGATCTGCTCCGCGAAGTCGCCCTGCAATAGGGAACAACGCGGCTGCCGCGGCCGTCCTCCGGTGCCCCATGGCCGTCAGTCTCCGCAGCGTACGCAACGGTGCCCTGGTGGCCTTGCTGCTGGGGATCCCGGTGTTGCTGCTGCGCGGCACGGTCAAGGACCCGCACGAGATGGGCGCGTTCGATCGCGCGATCCGTCGCATCGGCGGGCCGCTCGAGGCCGCGATCTCGTACTCGTTCGGCATGCTCGGCGGTTTCTTCGAGCGCTGGGTGCTGCAGTCGCGACTGCAGGATGCCAACGAGGAGCTCGCGGGCGAGAACCGCGATCTCAAGCAGCGCATGCGCGACCTGGCCCAGCTCGAGGAGGAGAACGCGCAGCTGCGGCGCGCGCTGCAGATGCGCGAGCGCGTGCCCGAGGACATGATCCCGGCCGAGCGCGTCGGCGTGGATCAGTCGCCGTTCTTCCGCGTGGTCAACATCCGCATCGACCGCGGCAAGAACGTCGCCGAGCCGGGCATGGCCGTGCTCGCGCCCGACGGCGTGGTCGGCCGCATCGACAAGAGCTTCGACGACTACAGCGACGTCATGCTCATCACCGACGCGCGCAGCAAGCTCGCGGTCGAGGTCGCGCGCAACCACGCCCAGGGCATCCTGGTCGGCGACAGCGAGGACAACTGCCTGGTCGAGGTGTCGAAGGACTACGACGTGCAGGTCGGCGACATCGTGCAGACCAGCGGCGTCGACGAGCTGTTTCCCAAGGGCCATCCCGTGGGCCAGGTCGTCGGCATCGAGCAGCTGGTCGGCGATCAACAGCGCCTGCGCGTGATGCCGTCGGTGCGCTTCGATCGCATCGACGTGGTCTGGGTCGTGCTCGCGGCCGCGCCGGCGGCCGACCCCGCGGCCGATCACGTGCAGACGCTGCAACAGGCCCGCGGGCTGGTGCCGATCCGCTGAGGGCTCGAGATCATGCTGCGCGCGTTCACCCACCTCATCGTCGGCTGGCTGCTCATCGCGGTCACCGGCGGTATCGCCGAGGTGCTGGGCCTGTCGATCGTGCTGCCGGCGACCTCGGCGGTGGTCGTGGCCCACGCGGCCTTCAGCGGCGAGCGTGAGCTCGTGCCCGGGCTCGCGGTCGCGGTGAGCCTGGGCTACATCGAGGATCTCCACCAAGGCGCGCCGACGGGCGTGTTGTCGCTGTCGTTCGCGCTGGCGTTCCTGCTGCTGCACTGGGCCGCCGGCCGCATCGCCGTGCGCGGCTGGACCATGCGCGCGTTGGTCTCGCTGATGGCGGTGGTGCTGGTCGACGCGGCCACGCTGGCGATCCTGCTCGCGTTGGCCGAGCCGCTGGGCATCCGCACCGGTGCGCTGGTGCCGATGCTGGTGGGCGTGCGCTGGCACGCGCTCGCGACCGTGTTGGTGGCGCCACCGGTGTGGGCGCTGCTGGCCCGCATCTTCGATCTGTTCCGACTCGAGCCGCGGCCGCCCTCGGACCTGCACCTGGATGCCCGATGATCGACCTGCGCCAACAAGACGATCTGCGAGAGCTGCGACCGCGGTTCTCCGGCATCGTGCTCGTGGTGTTCCTGGTCTTCTGCGGCCTGATGCTGCGGCTGTGCCAGCTGCAGGTGCTCGAGGGCGAGCACTACGCGCGCCGGGCCGAGCGCAACTTCGTCGACGTGGTCGACGTCGAGGCGCCGCGCGGGCGCATCTTCGACATCGAGGGCCGGCCGCTGGCGACCAACCGCCCGGCCTACACGCTGTACGTCACCGCGTGGACCCGCTTCCGCGCCGACGAGGACGGCGGCGTGGTGCCCACCGAGGACGGCGAGCGCGAGCCGCTCGACGACGGCACGCGCGATCTGCTGCTGTCGCTGTTCGACTTCGTCGACGACGACGACCGCGCACAGCTCCTGGACAAGCTCGAGGAGCTGCGCGCGGACGAGGACCGCGGCCGCCATCCGCAGATCCTGCGACGCAACCTCGGCTGGGACGAGTACGCGCGGCTGCAGGCGCGCCTGGGCGCGCTCGATCCGTGGATCGAGATCCGCGAGAGCTCGCGGCGCTTCTATCCCGAAGGCGAGCTGGTCGGCTTCGTCACCGGACACATGGGCAACATCGATCGCGAGACGCTCGAGCGCAGCGAGCACCTGTCGTATCGCCCCGGCGATCGCGTGGGCCAGACCGGCATCGAGCGGCAGTGGGAGAACTACCTGCGCGGCCGCCTCGGCTCGCGCTCGCGCGTGGTCGATGCGGCGCGGCGCGAGGTCGCGACGCCCACGGCCGAGGCGCTCGCGGCGCTGCCACCGGCGGTCGATCCGATCCCGGGCCAGGACATCTACATGACGCTGGACCTCGACCTGCAGCGCGTGGCCCACGACGCGCTCGCGCAGAAGCTCGCCGGTGCCGTGGTCGCGCTCGAGGCCGACACCGGGCGCGTGCTCGCGATGGTCTCGGTGCCCGGCGTCGATCCCAACCGCTACGAGCAGCCGATCCCGGGCGAGCTGTGGCGGCAGTGGTCGGACAGCCCGCTCAAGCCCTTCATCGACAAGACCGTGCAGGAGCACTTCTTCCCCGGCTCGACCTACAAGGTCGTGTCCGCGCTGGCGGCGTTGTCGGATCCCGAGTTCGACCCCGACGCGGAGATCGAGTGTACCGGCTCGGTGCTCTACGGTGGTCGTCGCTTCAAGGACACCCACGTCCACGGCGAGGTCGACCTCGAGCGCGCGATCGTGCAGTCGTGCAACACGTACTTCTACACGCTCGCGATGCGCAACACGCTGAGCCTCGAGCGCATGGAGCAGTTCGCCCGCGCGCTGGGCCTGGGTGAGCGCTCGGGCCTGGGCATCAACGGTGAGGTCAAGGGCACCATCCCGACCGAGGAGTTCGAGGCGCGCGAGGGCACCTATCAGGGCGGTGTTCGCCTCAACAGCGCCATCGGTCAGGGCAACGTGAAGGTCACGGTCATGCAGCTCGCGGTGGTCTACGCCGCGCTGGCCAACGGCGGTCGCGTGCTCACGCCGTACCTGGTCGATCGCATCGAGACCAACGAGGGCAAGCTGGTGCTCGAGACCGAGCCGCAGCCGCGCAACCAGACGCCGGTCATCGACACCTACGATCGCGCGCGCATCCACCAGGGCCTGGTCGGCGTCGTCAACGACGAGGCCGGCACGGCCTACTCCGAGCGCCTGGGCAACGTCGTGGTCGCGGGCAAGACCGGCACCGCGCAGGTCGGGCGCGAGGCCGACGAGGGCGGCGAGCCGATCCCCGGCTGGGACACCACGCAGGACCACGCGTGGTTCGCCGCGTACGCGCCGGCCGAGGCGCCGCGCATCGTGGTCGTCGCGGTGGTCGAGCACGGTGGCACCGGCGCCGACGCGGCCGCGCCGATCGTGATGAAGGTGATCGATCACTACCTGGGCAGCACCACCAGCGAGACCGGCGCGCGCCCGCGCGGCTTCGGCGTGCCGCCGCCGCTGCCCGGTCGCGAGGAGCCGTCGCCGCCGGGCGGCGCCGCGCCA
>JAIBBS010000220.1 GCA_019694555.1 Nannocystaceae bacterium | reverse complement strand
GCCGGCCGGGCGCGTGTCGGTCGCGGCCGCGGACTCGCCCCCGCCTTGCGCCGCGCGCGCGCGGCTCGCCGCCAGCGGGATGCCGACGCCGAGCGCGACGCCGCCGCCCACGGTCAGGCCGATGCCGGCGCCGCGCAGCGACGCGACCCCGCCGCGCCGCCGCGGCGGCTCGGGATCGGGCGGCGTGCCATCGCCCGGCGGCGGGGCCTCGCCCTGGGCGCGCGGCAGCTGTCCGACCACGCGCGTGATCGCGGCGCCGACGTGCTCGACCAGCTCGCCCTCGGTGCACAGCTCGCACAGCGACACGCCATCGGTGCCCTCGATGGCCTGCTCGCCGCGCCACGCACCGAAGCGACAGCGGTAGCCCTGCGCGCCCGACAGCGGCTCGATCGCGATCACGATGCGCGGGTCCTGGGCACCGCGCGCGGGCAAGACCTCGTTGTCGCGCAGCAGCGCCTCGCCGCGCACGCGGATGCGCTCGGGCAGCGTGCTCTTGGGATCGCGCAGCGTGGCCTCGATCGACAGGTCCGCGCGGATCGGCTGCTGCTCCGCGGGGGCCGCATGCGCGGTGGGGGGCAAGGCCAGCGCCGGCAGCAACGCCAGCGCCAGCGCGGCGCGGCCAGTGGTGCGGCGGGGCGTCACGACGCGGCGATGATCGTCCATGAGCGTGGCGGTGCGCAACTTCGGGCTGCGGGCGGCGTGCGACCGGCCACGCCGGTGCGGCTCAGCCGGCCCGGCGCGCGCACGCATCGGCCATCGACTTGGCCTCGCCGCTGGCGCTGGCGCCGGCGCGGGCACACTCGTCGAAGCGACCGAGCTGGAACAGCGCCTCGACCTTGAGCCGCACGCCCTCGGCGCGGTACGAGCCGCCCCAGCAGCCGCGCGTGTTGGCGTGGGCGAGCACGGCCGACCACTGACCACTCGACGCGGCCTCGCCCGCGGCGCGCCGCGACTCGCGGCACGCCTCGGACTCGAGCGCCGAGGGCAGCTTGGTGGTGCCGTCGGTCTTGGCCGCACCGCCGTCGTCGCGCGCATCGGGCTTGCCGCCGTCGTCGCGCGCATCGGGCTTGCCACCGTCGTCGCGCGCATCGGGCTTGCCGCCGTCGTCGCGCGCATCGGGCTTGCCGCCGTCGTCGCGCGCATCGGGCTTGCTCGGCGTGCCGCCGTCGTCGCGCACGGGCTCGGGCGGATGCGACGGCGGCGCGTCGCCGGTGGTGGGCGCGACCGCGATCGGCACGACCACCGGCGGCGACGGCACCTGCACGACGTTCGTCGTCGGTGCCGACGGCGGCGCGGTGCCGGCTTCGACCGCACCGGCGGGCGACGAGACCGGACCGAGCGACAGCCGCACGACCACCAGCACGATCGCCGCGAGCGTCATGCCGCCGGCGAGCCACGGCCACAGCGGGCGACGAGCCGGCGGCAGCGGTGGCCGCGGTGGGTTCGCCGGCGCGCGCACGACCTGCGCGGGCCGCTGCAGCGCACCAGGGGCGTGGCCGACCGGCACCAGCGCGCCACCTTCGAACACGCGATCGAGCCGCGCGATGAGATCGCGCGCGTCCGCGGGACGGGCCGCGGGATCGATCGCGAGACAGTCGCGCACCAACGCGACCAGTCCCGGCGGCAGTCCCGGCTGCACCTCGTCGAGCGACGGCGCGGGCTCGGTGGCCTTGCGCGCGAGCACCTCGACGAAGTTGTCCGACACGAACGGCGGCCGGCCGCTGAGCAGCTCGAACAGCATCGCGCCGATGGCATAGATGTCGACGCGCTCGTTGGGCGCGCGGCCCTTGGCCTGCTCGGGCGCCATGTACTCGGGCGTGCCCAGGGCGTGACCGGGCTGCGTCAGCCGCTGCTGCTCGGCCAGGCGCTCGGCGCTGGCGGAGATGCCGAAGTCGAGCACCTTGACGGTCTCGCCGTCGCCGCGCCGCACCAGCATGACGTTGTCGGGCTTGAGGTCGCGGTGGATGATGCCGACGGCGTGCGCCGCCGCGACGCCGCGGGCCACGTCGCGCATGATCGCGACCGCGCGCTGCGGTGGCAGCGTGCGCTGGGCCTGCAGCTCGTCGTACAGCGAGCGCCCGACCAGGTGCTCCATCACCAGGTAGAGCCGACCGTCGGGCAGCGTGCCCGCGTCGAAGACCTCGACGATGTTGGGGTGGCCCGCGGCGCTGGCCGCCCGCGCCTCCTCGCGGAAGCGGGCCGCGACGGTCTCGTGCGCGCTCCACTCGCGCGTGAGCACCTTGACCGCGACCTTGCGTCCGACCGTGACGTGCTCGGCGAGATAGACCGTGCCCATGCCGCCGCGACCGAGCGCCGCCTCGACGCGGTAGCGCTCCGCGATCACCACGCCCAGCGGAATCTCCTCGCCGCTGCCCCAGGGCTGGGCCGCACCGACGTCGCGGGTCTTGCCCGCGGTGTCGCCGTGGCGGAACACGCCGGTGCTCGGGGCCTGGCCCGGCGGCGCATCGAGCAGCGGCGCGAGCAGCTGGCCCAGGCGTTCGTGGTCGCGCGCCTGCTGCTGGGGGAACAGCGTGCGCATGAACTCGGCCAGGCTCTCCTGGTCGGTCTGCGGCGCGTGACCCACGAGCCAGTCGGACAGCGCGCGCATGAACTCGCCGGCGTCGGGGTAGCGATCCTCGGGCCGGGTCGCGAGCGCGCGCACGACGATGGTGTCGAGATCGGGATCGACGCGACGGCTGAACGCCGACGGCCGCGGCGCGCTGAAGCGCGAGACCGCGTTGGTGTCCATGCCGCTGTCGCGCAGCGGCCGACCGGTGATGAGCTCCCACAGCACCACGCCGCAGCCGTACACGTCGGCGCGCGCGTCGAGCTCGCCGCGCGTGGCCTGTTCGGGCGCCATGTAGCCGACCTTGCCGAACACCAGCCCCGGCATCGTGCTGGTCACCTTGAGCACGCTGGTCGCGAGCCCGAAGTCGGCCACGCGCACGGCCCCGGCCCAGTCGATGAGCAGGTTCGACGGCGAGATGTCGCGGTGCACCAGCGACAGACCACCGAAGCCGTGGGCGTAGTGGAGCCCGCGCAGCGCCTCGCGCACGATGTAGACCGACAGCGGCACGGGGAAGGCCTTGCCGATCTCCGCGCAGCGATCCCACAGGTCCGCGAGATCCCGGCCCTCGCACAGCTCCATCACGATGAAGGGCTGGCCGTCGTGCTCACCGGCCTCGCGCACGTCGACGAGGTTGTTGTGGTGCAGCCGCACGACCAGGCGGGCCTCGTCGAGGAAGCGGCGGCGGTAGTCGACGTCGGCGACATCGGGCCGCAGCAGCTTCACCGCGCACAGGCGCGCGAGCGCACCGGCGCCCTGCGCCGCGACGTAGACCTGCGCCATGCCGCCCTCGCCGAGCCGCGCGAGCAGCGTGAGCTTCCCGAGCGTCTGCGGCGGATCGAGCCGCTGCAGCGACTCCATCACCATCGCCGACACGCTACCACGGGCGCGTGGTCTTTGAGTATGCTCGCCCGAGCCGTTGGCTCCGCGACGATGACGAGCGCCCCCCGATCCGACGAGGACGACGACCGCGAGCCCGACGCCGCGGGCTCCAGCTCGACGCGCAGCCCCAGCGCCAGCCAGATCGCCGCGGTCGCCGGCACCGGCGTGCTCTACTTCGACCCCAACCCCACCGCGGCCAAGCTCGCGACCGCGGGCCTGCGCCTGGCCGGCTATGCCGTGCTGCACGCCGCGAGCCTGGACCAGGCGGTCGAGCTGTGCCGCAGCCGCGGCCCCGCCGGTGATCGCTCGATCGCGGCGCTGCTGCTCGACACCGCGACCGCGCCGGCGGTGTCGGCCGCGGTCCTGCGCGCGCTGCTCGAGGTGCCGGGCGCGTCGGAGCTGCCGGGCATGCTGCTGGTCTCGCGCGCGAACCCGGTGCCGTTCCCCGGCGCCGAGTCGCTGCCCTCGCTCAAGCGCCCGTTCACCACGCCGGCGCTGCTGCGATTCCTGCGCGACTCGATCGACGCCGCGCCGGCGCCGAAGCCCTCGCGCGCGCGGCAGAGCCGCGACGAGGCGGTGCTGCGCCTCGAGCTCGCGCTGCAGCAGTTCTTCCCCGAGCTCGAGCCCGACAGCGACACCCTGCGCCGCTTCCACGCCATGCTCACGAACATGGCCGAGCTGCCGACGTTGGCCTCGGGCGTGACGATGCAGGCGGAGCTGGGCCCGACCAAGCTCGAGTCGATGCTCGAGGTGCTCGACACCGACGGTGCCCGCGGCGTGCTCGCGATCGAGGGCCCGGGACAGCGCGCGCGCCTGCACGTCGACCGCGGTCGCATCCGCATGGCCGAGAGCGAGGGCGACGAGGACCTGCGGCTGCAGCGGTTCGTGCTCGAGCTGGGCCGCTCGGTCGACAGCTCGGTGGTCGCGCTGGGCGACGGCGACGATCCCCAGGGCCGCCCGCTCGCGCTGCGGCTGTTGCAGGACGGACTGGTCAAGCCCGAGGACCTCGCGATCGCGCTGTGCAACCATGCGCGCGAGGTCGCCTGCACCGCGCTGACGTGGACGCAGGGCAAGCTCAGCTTCGCCCCCAGCGAGGCGTTGCACCCGGTGCTGGGCGAGCTGGCCAAGCGCGGCATCGAACCGCGCGCGCAGGCGGAGCTGCGCATCGCCGAGGTCGTGCTGCTGGGCCTGCGCCGGCTCGACGAGCGCGCCGAGATGGGCCCGCAGATGGCCGGCGTCGACGACGTCTACGTGCGCGTCGACGACGAGGTCGCCAAGCTCGGTCGCCACGCGTTCGCGCGCGACGAGCTCGGCGTGCTCGAGCTGCTCTCGGGCCGCAACAGCGTCAAGGACATCGCGCGCAAGACCCGGGCCGGCACCTTCGCGGTGGTGAAGATCATCTACCGCCTGGCCCGCGCCGGTCTCGCGCGCAAGGCCACGCCGCCGGTGCGCACGTGAGCGAGGCCGCGGCCCGCCGCGCGCCCACCAACCACGTCGTGGTCGCCGATCCCGACGCCGAGGTCCGCGCGCGCGTGGTCGCGGGTGTGCGCGCGGTCGCGGGCAGCCTGGGCGTGTCGCTGTCGGTCGCGGAGGCGCGCGACGGCACCACCGCACTGGCGCTGATGGGCGAGCGACGGCCGCGGCTGTTGCTGTGCGAGGTCCTGCTCGAGGGCATCAGCGGCCTGGGCCTGTTGCGACGCATCCGCAGCGAGTGGGGCGCGACCGAGTCCGAAGCCAACCGTCGCGTGATCACGCTCGGGCGCCGGCAGCCGCTGCCGCAGGGCGCGACCGCGGTGGTGTTCGTGACCACGATGTCGCGCGACAGCGACCGCTACTGGGGCCTGCGCGAGGGCGCGTTCGCCTACCTCGGCAAGCCCTTCACCGACGAGACGTTGCAGGCCGCGATCCGCAAGGCGCTCGCGGCCAGCGACGGCGCCGCGTGAGTGAGCCCGAGCCGTGGCGCGCCGACGGGGATGGAGGTTGCTGCTGTTGCTCGCGGCCGGCGGCGCCGCGTGGTGGGGCTGGCGCAGCTGGCAGCGCCTCAACACGCTGCCCGAGGTCGCCGCGTTCACGCCCGCGCCCGAGTCGACGCCGCTGGCGACCGAAGTGGTGCGACTGCCGGACGCCGGCCGTGAGCCGACCGTGGCCGAGCAGCTCGAGCAGCGGCTCGCGGCCCTGGCCGCGTCGTTCGAGCGCCGGCGTCGGCACCAGCCGCCCGCGGGTCTGGTGCGCTTCGACGTCGAGGGCCTGTCGGCCGAGATCACCGCCGTGCTCGACAACGTCGGCGACGACGCGCAGGTCTCGGTGCACATCCGCGACCTCCGCACCGGCCACGTGCTGTTCGACGACTACGGCGACGTGCCGCTCAACCCCGCGAGCAACCAGAAGCTGCTGACCTCGGCGGCGGCGCTCGAGCTGCTGGGGCCCGACTACAGCTTCTCGACCCGCGTCGCGCTCGACGCCTCGACCATCTACCTCGTCGGCGAGGGCGACCCCACGCTGCAGGTCGACGATCTGCGCGAGCTCGCGATCGCGGCCGCACCGGCGATCGACGCCGGCGGCATCACGCGGCTGGTGTTCGACGACAGCGCGTTCTCACCCGAGGGCCTCGCGCCGGGCTACGACGCGCAGGGACCGGGCCTGGCCTACGAGCCCGAGAGCGCGGCGCTGTCGGTGGGCTACAACGTGGTCGAGATCACCGTGACGCCGCAGCCGCGCGAGCGCACGGTCGCGGTCGCGGTGCGACCGCAGGCGCCCAGCATCGTGGTCGACAACCGCGCGCGGCTGGGCAAGCGCCGCGCGCTCGCGATCACCACCGCCGCGCGCGGCGACGACACGATCGTCAGCGTGCGCGGGACCCTGCCCCGCCGGGGCCCGCCGGTGGTCGAGCGCCGGCGCCTGCACGACCCCGGGCGCGTGGCCGCGTCGCTGTTCGCCGCGGCGCTGGCCGAGCAGAGCGCGACCATGCCGCTGCGCCCCGAGCGTGGCGTCGTGCCGCCCAACGCCGAGGTGCTGGTCGAGCACGAGTCGCCGCCGCTGATGGAGATCCTCGATCGCGGCATGGCCTACTCCAACAACTTCATCGCCGAGCAGGTGCTGCGCACGCTGGCGTGGCGCAGCACCGGCGAGCCCGGCAACTGGGCCGCGGGCGACGACATCCTGCTGGGCTACTGGTCGGCGCTCGGCCGCGACCCCGACGAGATCGTGGTCGAGAACGGCTCGGGGCTGTCGCGGGTCGGACGGCTGACCTCGGCGGGGCTGGTCGATCTCATCGCGCTGGCCAACCGCGGCAGCGGCCCTGGCCGCGCGCTGCTCGAGGTGCTGCCGGTCGCGGGCGAGCCCGGCACCATGCACTCGCGATTGCGGCTGTCGGGCAAGCGCGTGCGCGCCAAGACCGGCACGCTCGACGACGTCTCGGGCCTGACCGGCGTCATCACCAGCGAGGACGCCACGCCGGTGGTCGCGTTCTCGATCCTCATCAACGCCCGCGACACCGCGCGGCTGGGTGCGCCGCTGCGGCGCGAGATCGAGGACCGCATCGTCACCGCGACGCTGTTCGCGCTCGACGACTACGAGGCCCGCGTCAGCGGCCTGGGCGACGCGAGCGCCGCTGCGGCTACAGCCGCACGTCCACGTGGGCCTTCGCCCGCAGCTGCTGACGCAGCTCCTGCTCGGCCTTGAAGTAGGCCTCGTTCTCGAGCTGCTCGCGGATGCGATCCTTGGCCTCTTCGTAGCCCAGCGCCGCGGCCTCGACCTGCGCGACCACGCGATACACGACGTAGCCCTGCCCCGACGCGATCGGACCCACGACCTGGCCGGGCTTCGCGGCGAAGACCGCGTCCTCGAGCACCGGCGCGATGTCACCGCGGGCGATGGTGCGCTTCCACTGCGACTCGTCTCGGCCGAGCTCGGTCGCGAGCGTCTCGCCGGGGGTGCCCTCGCGCAGCCGCCGACCCGCCGCCTGCGCGGCCGCGAAGGCGCGGTCGCGATCGGCCTGGGCCTCGCCCTTGGGCAAGAACGCGAACTGCTCGACCTCGACCTTGGCGCGCTCGTCCTTGGTCATCTTGCGGTAGTACTCGCGGATCTGCGCCTCGCTGACCGACCAGGTCGCGAGCTGCTGCGAGACCCGCAGCGACATGATCTGATCGCGCAGCTCGCCGGTGTACTCCTGCCACGAGTCGAACTCGTCGCTGGCCTCGACCTGCTTCTTGAGCGCCTCGACCGTGAGGTTGTTGTTGGCCGCGATGTTGGCCAGCGCGGTCTGCAGCTCCGGCTCGGAGACCTTGATGTCGAGCTTGGTGGCCTCGCCGCGCACCAGCACGATGTGGATGAGCTCGTCGAGCACCGCGCTCTCGACCTCGCGGCGGGTCTGCTGCACCTGCGACGCCGGCGCGCCCGCGGGCAGCTGCGACATGGCCTCGCGCAGCATCGGGTGGCGATCGGTCGCGCGGCGCAGCTCGCTGGCGAGCACGACCTCGTCGTTGACCACCGCGACCACGCGGTCGAGCTGCACGCGACCGCGCGCGCTGGGTCCGGGCCGCGGCTGCGCCACGCCCGGGGCCGCGGCCACCGGCGCCGGCAGCAGCGTCGAGCCGATCACGCCCAGGGCGACGACGAGGGCTGCGCTGCGCGAGAGCATGCGACGCAGGCGGTTCTAGCAGCCGCGCGCACCGGCAGCAACGCGCACGGGAGCGCCGGCGGGCCGCGGCGGTTCAGGGCCGCGGCAGCGACTCGAGCAGCGCGGCGGTGGCGGCCTGCACTCGCGGCGCCCGCACGCGCTCGACCAGCTGCTCTTGCACCGCGGGGTCGTCGAAGGCCCGGCGCGTGGCCGGCTCGTCCTGCTCCAGCCGTCCGACCAGCAGCCGCTCCCCCAACACCACCGGTCGCGGCAGCAGCTCGCCGACCTGCAGGCTCGGATCGAACAGCGTGGGATGGAAGCCCGGGAACTCGCCGTCGTCGCGCGCCTGCAGCGGCGTGGTCACCAGCGCGCCCAGCGACTCCAGCGCGACGGCGCCCGATTGCACCGCCGCGAGCGCGTCCTCGGCCTCGCGCCAGTGTTCGAACACCACGCCGGCGGCGGCGCGCCGCTGCGGCAGCACGAACGCGGTGGTGTCGGCGTCGTAGGCAGCCTGCAGCGCCGCGCGATCGGCCGCGACCGCGGCCCGGGGCACGCGCCGCTCGAGCTCGGCCGCGAGGTGCAGCGCCGCGAGCTCCTCGAGCACCGCGTACCACACGCGCGGATCGTCGCCGAGTCCCTGCGCGAGGGCCTCCTGCGCGAGCACCTCGGCGTCGACCAGCGCCATCAGCAGCGCCGCGGCGCCCTCGCCACCGAAGCGCAGCTGCGCGTACGCACCCAGCTGCGCCTGCACGCCCGCGACGTCCTCGGGCCCGAACGCGACCTCGCCGACCGCCGCGAGCTTGCCCTCGGGCACACCCTGCGCGCCGGCGGTGCAGGCCGAAAACGCGACGAGGGCGAGGGCACGGCGCGGCGACACCGCTGCGGATGCTAGCGCCCCGTGGTGAAACCCGGCAACACGAGAACGACGCCGAGTCTCACCACGGGCTGCGAGCAGGGCGCGGCGCGGCGCGGGCGGGCTGCTACAGTCGCCGCGCCGTGGCCCGCATCCGTCCCCTCACCCTCGCGCTCGTGCCCTCGCTGTTGCTGGCGTGCGAGCGCGGGCCCACGCGCACGAACACTGCGCCGCCGACCGAGCCGACCACGACGGTCGCGGTCGCCGCGACGCCGACGCTCGATCACGCATGGATGCGCGCGTTCGTCGAGCGCTTCGCGGCCGACGACATGCAGGGCCGCTTCACGCTCGATCGCGACGCGATCGGTCGCGCCGCCGATCAGCTGGCGCAGGGCTACCGCGAGCTCGGCCTGGGACCGGTCGGCGAAGCCTACCGCGTGGGCTTCCGCTTCCCCTTCGGCACCGTGGTCGAGCGCGGCCACCATGTGTGGGTCGACGTCGCCGGCGACATCCAGGCGCTCCCGATGGAACAGTTCACGACGCTGTCGACCGCGGGCGAGACCGCGGTGATGGCCGAGCTGGTGTGGGTCGGCAGCGATCCCGCGCTGCCGTCGCGTCCGAGCGGACATCCCAGCGCGGTGCACGATCGCATCGCGCTGCTGCAGCCGGCCCACGGCCCCGCCGACGTGCCGCTCTCGCCCGACGCCCTGACCGCGCGGCTGAAGGTGCTGCGCGACGCGGGCGCGCGCGCGGTGCTGGTGGTCGGTGACGGCAACGCGCTGTCGCAGCGCGATCGCGAGGCGCTCGAGAGCCGCGCCGACGCCTCGGGTCTGCCGGTGCTGCTGGTCGCGCGCAACGCCGCCGCGGGGCTGTGCGAGGCCGCGGGCGAGTCGTTGGCCGCGCTGGAGAAGCCGGCGCGCGCGAGCAAGCCGCGCGTGCTCGCCGACGTGCGCATCTCGCTGGCGCCGCGCCGCACCGACAAGTTCGAGCAGGCCGACAACGTGCTGGCGCAGCTGCCCGGCAGCGAACACCCCGAGGAGATCGTGATCGTCGGCGCGCACTACGATCACATCGGCCGCCGCGATGCCGGCGCGATGTGCCGCGGCGACGACGACATCTGCAACGGCGCGGACGACAACGCCAGCGGCACCGCGATGGTCGCCGCGATGGCGCGCGCGTGGGCGAAGTCGGGCCGCCGACCCAAGCGCACCGTGGTGTTCGCCCACTTCGCGGGCGAGGAGCTGGGCCTGCACGGCAGCAAGGCGCTGGCCGACGCGCCACCGGACGCGCCGCCGTTTCGCGGCGGCCGTGTGGTCGCGATGCTCAACTTCGACATGGTCGGTCGCCTGGGCGAGCCGGGCCTGAGCATCGGCGGGCTCGACTCGTCGCCGGGCTGGATGCCGCTGCTCGATCGCCTCGGCAGCCACGGCCTGCCGATCGTGTACGAGGGCACGGTCAACTCGCGCTCCGACCAGGCCAGCTTCTACGCCCGCGGCGTGCCGGTGCTGTTCTTCTTCACCGGCATGCACGACGACTACCACCGCGCGACCGACCACGCCGACAAGCTCGACTACGACGGCATGAACCGCATCGGCGACCTCGCGCTGGCGCTGGTGGTCGAGGTCGCCGACGGCGCCGCGCTGCCGTTCTCCGGCAGCGGCGAGGCCGTAGGCCGCTTGCCCGGCAGCGACGAGCGCACCGTCATCAAGCGCGTCGCGCGGCCGGCTCCCGCGCCGTAGTCGGCAGCGCCGCGCACAGATCCGCGAGCGCGTCGACGGCCCGCCGCAGCCGCTGCTCGTCGCCGGCGCCCTCGATGCGCACCGCGATGCGATCGGGCCCGACCAGCTTCATGCGGCCGCGGGTCTGCTGCGACAGCTTGGCCGCGAACTCGGCCGGCAGCGCGGTGCTCGGCGCCAGCCGCAGGCCCAGCCGTTCGCCGCGCAGCTCGATCGCGGTGGCGTGGAGACGGCGGCCGTAGCTCTTGCACGCCATCACGTGCTCGAGGCAGCGGGCCTCGGGCGGCAGCTCGCCGAAGCGGTCGCGGATCTCGTCGACGATCGCGGCGATGGTGTCGCGATCGTGCGCGACCGACAGGCGCCGGTACAGATCCAGCCGCGTGCCGGTGTCGTCGATGTAGCTGTCGGGCAGGTACGCCGGCACGTCGAACGCCAGCTCGGGGTCGCTCTCGCGCAGGATCGGCTGGCCGCGCAGCTCCGCCACCGCTTCGGTCAGGATGCGCGAGTAGGCCTCGAACCCGACCGCCTGGATCTGCCCGCTCTGGCGCGCGCCGAGGATGTCGCCGGCGCCGCGGATCTCGAGATCGTGGCTGGCGACCGAGAAGCCGCTGCCGAGCTCGGCGTAGCGCGCGAGCGCCTCGAGCCGCCGCCGCGCGTCGGGCTGCAGCTTCTCCAGCGACTCGACCAGCAGGTAGCAGAACGCGCGGTGGCGGCTGCGGCCGATGCGGCCGCGCAGCTGGTACAGCTGCGCCAGGCCGAAGTGATCCGCGTCGGCCACGAACATGGTGTTGGCGCGGGGGATGTCGAGCCCGCTCTCGATGATGGTGGTCGAGACCAGCACGTCGATCTCGTGCTCGACCAGCGCGACCATGGCCTGCTCGAGCATCTCCGCCGGCATCTGCCCGTGGGCCACGCGCACGCGTGCGCCCGGCACCAGCTTGCGCAGCCGCGTGGCGTGCTCCTCGATGCCCATGATCCGCGGCACGACGTAGAACACCTGGCCGCCGCGCGCGAGCTCCTTGCTGACGCCGTCGCGCAGCACCGTGTCCGACGGCCGCGTCACGAAGGTGCGCACCGCCAGGCGATCGCCCGGCGGCGTCATCACCAGGCTGATCTCGCGGATGCCCAGCAGCGACAGGTGCAGCGTGCGTGGGATCGGCGTCGCGCTCATCGACAGCACGTCGACCTCGGTCTTGAGCTTCTTGAAGCGCTCCTTCTGCGCCACGCCGAAGCGCTGCTCCTCGTCGATGACGACCAGCCCGAGATCGGCGAAGCGCACGTCGGTCGACAGCAACCGGTGGGTGCCGACGACGACGTCGATGCTGCGGTTCTTGGCGCCGGCGATGACGCGCGCGCGGGTCTTGGCGTCGGTGAAGCGGCTCAGCACACCGACCTCGAGCCCGAACGGCGCGAGCCGCTCGCGAAACGTGTGGTAGTGCTGCTGCACGAGCACCGTGGTCGGGGCCAACACCGCGACCTGCTTGCCGCCGTGGGCCACGCGGAAGGCCGCGCGCAGGGCGACCTCGGTCTTGCCGAAGCCGACGTCGCCGCAGATGAGCCGGTCCATCGGCTGCGCGCGCGACAGATCCTTCTGCACCGACTCGATCGCATCGGCCTGATCCGGCGTCTCCTCGAACGGGAACGTGGCCTCGAACTCGCGGTAGGGTTCGCCGCCGTCGGGGTGGGCGTGGCCGCCGGTGGCCTCGCGCTGGGCGTAGATCTGCAGCAGCTCCTCGGCGATCTGCCGCACCTCGGCCTTCACCTTGGCGGTCTTGCTCGCGAAGCTGAGCCCGCCCATCTTGTCGAGCTTGGGCGGCTTGGCCTCGGCCGAGACGTAGCGCTCGATCTCGTCGAGTCGCGTGACCGGCAGGTAGAGTCGATCGGTGCCGGCGTACTCGAGGTGCACGTAGTCGGCCGGCGTGCCGCCCAGCGCCAGCTGCACCAGTCCGACGTAGCGCCCCACGCCGTGGGTGACGTGCACGACGTAGTCGCCGACGGCGAGCTGGCCCAGGCCGGCGACGCCGCCGCGACGGCGGCGCGGCTTGCTGCGATGCGCCAGCGCGCCGAACACGTCGGCCTCGGAGAACACCACCACGCGATCGGCGTCGCTGCGGAAGCCGCTCGACAGTTCGCCCGCGACCACCGCGACGCGGCGGGGCCCGGCCTGCGGCGGCTGCAGCAGCGACGGCGCGTCGGCGACCGCGCGCGGCGGGTCGACCGCGACGCCGTGATCGCGCAGCAGCGCGACCAAACGCTCGGCGTGGCTGTGGTTGGGCGACGCGAACACCACCGACCACGGCAGCGCCTCGTCGGCGTCGCCCAGCGCAGCCACGCGCGCGAGCACCGGCGCGAGCAGCTCGCCCGAGCGCCGCGATCGTGCGGCCTGCAGCTCCGCCGCCAGGGTCTCGTCGCGATCGATCGCGAGCCGCAGCGCCGTGCGGCCGTCGCCGTCGTCGGGGCGCTCGAGCCGCTCGAGCACGGCCCACGCGCGCTGCAGCCACGCCGCGAGTGCGTCGGGCTCGACC
>JAIBBS010000031.1 GCA_019694555.1 Nannocystaceae bacterium | reverse complement strand
GTCGCCGGCGGCCTGTCAGCCCAGGACCTCGGTCAGCGGCGTCGACGATTGCGGCGCGCCGCCGCCGATCGAGTCGGCGGTGTCGTCGAACGCCTGCAGGCACGTGAGCAACACGTCGCTGGTGTTGCCGCTGGCGTTGGGGTTCGGGTGGCTGTTGTTCCACGGCGTGGCCTGGTAGTGGATGCCGGGATACGCCAGGTAGTTGCGACCGTGGCCCGCCAGGATGATGGGCTGGCGGTTGATCGAGTGGGTGTTGCCGGTGGAGCAGTCGGTGCTCGCGTAGACGATGGTCGAGTCGAGCAGGTTGCCGCCGGTGACCTCCTCGGTGTTCATCAACACCTGCAGCACCTGCGACAGCTTCTCCATGCAGTACACGATGCCGATCTTGTAGTTCGGGTCCTCGGGGCCGTTGTGGCTCGAGGAGTGGTGCATGTTGGTCGCGTTGATCTCATCGAACACCGTCGAGGAGACGAACTTCTTGAACAGGAACGACGCGACCCGCGTGACGTCGCACGAGAACGCGTAGGCGATCATCTCGGCGTGGGCCTGGACCACGCCGCTGATGGGCTCCTCGCCGCCGGTGTCGGTGTTGTCCTCGGTCGGCTCGCCGGGGAGCTGACACGACGGCGGCATGGCGTTGATCTTGGTCTGCAGCTCGTCGATGCCGGTCAGGTGCGCGTCGAGTCGCTGGCGGTCGATGGTGCCCAGCCGCATCTTGAGCCGCGCGACGTCCTCCTTGACCGCGTCGAGCACGTGGGTGCGCTCGCTGCGGTCGTCGACCTCGGGCGTGAAGTTGCCGAAGAGGTAGTCGAACACGTCGCGCGGGTTGGCCTGGGGGATCTGCGGCGTCAGGTTGCCGGGCGTGCCGCGGTGCGAGATCGCGGTCACGGTGGTGCCGCCGTCACCGTCGGTGCTCTCGCGCTTGGACACGCGCACCTGCACCGAGCGGACCACGGTCTGATCGCCGATGCGATCCGCGATCAGCTGATCGATGGTCGGGCCGCCGGCATCGGTCGACAGACCGCCCTGGTAGACGAAGGAGTAACCGTTGAACACGGTCATGCCCTCGTGGTGCGTGATCTGGTCCTCGCACAGGTTGCGCAGGCCGGTGACCAGGTTGATGTAGTTCTTCACCGGCGCGAGCGGCATCAGCTGCTCGGACAGCTCCCAGTTCGCGCCGGTCTGGGTGGGCTCGAAGCGCTCGATGTTGACGCCGTCGGCCCAGTAGTACATCAGGAAGCGCAGCGGCAGGTCGCCGCCGCCGGCGAACGCGTCGCCGTGGGAGTTGAGCATCGCTTCGAGGATCGGCAGGCCCACCGCAATGGAGGCGCCGCCCCGCAGCATGGTTCGTCGACTGAGCGTAAACCGGTTCATTGGGGGGGCTCCTACTTGGGCTCGTCGACCAGCTGGAAGAGGGACGTGGTGGGGAATTCGACCAACAGGTTCTGCACGCTGTAGCCGTTGTCCGCGAAGGTCGAGTCCAGCGCCGCGATGGCGTCGGCCTCGCCTTGGGTCTCCTTGTGTCCGAGCTCGCCGCGGATGAGGTTCTTGATGAAGCAGGCGGTGGTGCGCGGGTCGGCCGCGACGATCGCCGCGAGATCCTGCGCGTTGTTCCACTCGCCGAACTGGTCGATCTCGCCTTGCCCGGACAGCGGCAGGCCGTTGGGCTCGACCGTGCGATAGGCCCCGATCGCGTCGTAGAACTCGAACGCGAAGCCGATCGGGTCGGTCTGGCCGTGGCAGCCGTTGCACGACGGATCGGTCATGTGCATCAGCAACAGCTCGCGCAGCGTGAGATCATCGGGCAGCGGCGGCAGCGTCGGGTCGACGCCCTGCGGCGGCGGCGGGATGTCCTGGCACAGCACCGACTGCTGCACGAAGCGCCCGCGCTTGGTCGGCGAGGTCCGCAGCGAGCTGGCCTGGTGGGTCAGGAAGCTGGCCTGCGAGAGGTAGCCGGCGCGCAGCTGGTTGTCGGGCCACTGCACGCGCACGAACGTCTCGCCTTGGCCCGGCGGCGTCATGCCGTACAGCGTCGCGAGTCGATCGTTGATGTACGTGTAGTCGGCGGTGAACAGCTCGCGATAGTCGGTGTCGTTCTCCCAGACGATGTCCTGGACCAGCAGCAGGCTCTCCTGCCGCATCGCCAGCGCGAGGTCGGTGTCGAACAGCGGGAACAGCTCGGCGTTCTTCGCGTCGGTCGTCAGGTTGCGCAGCCGCAGGTACTCGTCCATGAAGCCGGCCAGCGCGGTGCGGGCGCGATCGGAGCCGACCATCGCCTCGGCCTGCGCACGGATGGCCTCGTTGGTGCTCAGGCCGTCGGCCTCGGCGAGATCGAGCAGCGCCTCGTCGGGCGCGCGGCCGAGCAGGAAGATCGACATGCGCGAGGCCAGCTCGTACTGATTGAGCTTGCGGTAGCCGCTGACCTCGTCGGGCTCGCCGACCTCGACCAGGTAGAGGAAGCTCGGCATCTGCAAGATGGTCATGAGCTGGTACTTGAGGCCGGCGTTGAAGTCGCCCTCGCCCCAGTCCATGCCGTGGGTGCCGACCTCGGCGAGCAGATCGATCTCGTCTTGCTCGAGCGGGCGGCGGAACGCGAGCCGTCCGAAGTTCGTCGCCACGTCGACGTAGCACGCGGCAGTCGGGCTGCTGCCGACACACGGGGCGATCTCGATGAGGCGTGCCGGGTTCGCGACGGCGGCCTCGGCGATCGACTCGGCCGAGCTCTCGTAGCCTTCGACCGCGACGCCATCGAGCGCGAGGATCGCAGCCCCGACGGCATCGAAGCCCTCCTGCGGAACGTCCGCCGGTGGATCCGCCGCCGCGGCGGCTTCGGCACCGAGCAGCAGCTCGATCGTCGCGATGTACTCGCGCCCGACCATGCGGCGCAGGCCACCGGGCACCGGCTCGAGCGCGCCGCCCTCGGTGTCACCGCTGTCGGCCGAGGTGTCGCTCGCGGTCGTGTCGGCGGAGGTCGCGTCGGTGCCCGACATGCTGTCGGTACCCGACATGCTGTCGGTGCCGTCGGCGCTGCCCGAGCCGTGCGCGTCGTCGTGCTTGCATGCCGCGCCGCCCAGCAGGGCCGTGGCGCACATGCCCAACGCGAGGCGACGCGCGCGGGGTGAGAAGAGAGGTCTCGGGGTCCTGCGCATCACGGCGACTCCACGGCGGAGGGGTCCATCGATGTTCGCGGCCGTGGGGAGTGCGGCCGTGCGCATCGATGGCAAGCTAGGTGAGCATCCTTCGTTTGTGTGGCGAAGGAAAGACGAGATTGCTGGTGTCGGCGTGGGCGGTCGCCGCAGGCATGGTGAGCCGGTGCACAGCACGCACGCACGATCATCGACGTTGCACCGGTCGATGGTTTGGTTTCCGCCCATGGGTCGGATGCACGCGGCCCATCGGTCACGCGGCGCGCACGCGGACAAACCCGCGCTGTCCCGAAGCAGGATCCTCGAAGCGTCGGGGATCCCGCGCGCAGTCACGTCGCGCGGCGCAAGAAAGCCCTTGACGCTAAATCTACTCGCAGGTAGATAAAACGTGATGCTGCGCAACGCGGGCTTCTTCCTCGTGTTCGTGATCCCCGTGCTGGTCGTGCTCGGCGCGATCGGCGGCTCGTGGGCCGCGGGTGGAGCGATCGCGTTCGTGTTCGCGGTCGTGCCCGCGGTCGACGCGATCGTCGGTCGAGATCGCCGCAACCCCGGCGAGGCGATGCCGCCGCCGTGGCAGCGGGCGTGGTTCGACGTGCCGCTGTTCGCGTGGGTCGCGGTGCAGCTGCTGGTGCAGCTGTGGCTGGTCGCGCGCGTCGCCGCGGCGCCGACGTGGGGCCTCGCCGAGGTGCTCGCGATCGTGTCGCTGGGACTGATGACCGGCGGCATCGGCATCACGATCGCGCACGAGCTCATGCATCGCAGTGGGCGAGTGCCGCGCGCGCTGGCCGAGGTGCTGATGTCGTCGGTGGGCTACGGCCACTTCTGCATCGAGCACGTGCACGGCCACCACCGCAACGTCGCGACCCCGGCCGATCCCGCGAGCTCGCGCCTGGGCGAGGGGTTGTGGTCGTTCCTGCCGCGCACGCTCGTCGGCGGTTGGCGCAGCGCGTGGGCGATCGAGTGTGCCCGGCTCGCGCGCGCCGGGCACGGTCCGCTGCACCCCGGCAACCGCATGCTGCGCTACGCCGCGTCTGCGCTCGCGATCACGGCCGCGCTCGCGGCGACGCTGGGACCGACCGGCGCGCTGGCATGGCTGGCACAGGCCGCGGTCGCGGTGTTCATGCTCGAGATCGTCAACTACGTCGAGCACTACGGTCTGTCGCGCGAGCGCAACGCCGACGGTCGCTTCGAGCGGGTGCAGCCGTGGCACTCGTGGAACGCGAGCCTGCGCGTGAGCAACTGGCTGCTGTTCAACCTGCAGCGCCACTCCGATCACCACTTCCTCGCCAGCCGGCCCTACTGGGCGCTGCGGCACTACGAGGACGTGCCGCAGCTGCCTGCGGGCTACGCGACCATGGTGTTGCTCGCGCTCGTGCCGCCGCTGTGGCGCAGCGTCATGGATCCGCGCGTGGCCGCGGCACGCTCGGCCGCGGTGCGCTCGCTGCCGCAGGCCGCGTGATCGGTCCGGCCGCGCGCTGCGACGCGGCGCGCGAAGTGCCGGCGCGCCCGCGATACCATTGCGTCTGCGCATGGTCGCCCGGTACGTCACCACCGCGGGCCCGAGCATCGCGGGCGTGCTCGCGATCGCGGCCGCGCTCGGTTGCGCCGAGGGCCCACAGGACGCACCGCCGGGCACCTGCGAGGCGGTGATCTGGGGCGTGCCGCAGCGCCACGGCGAGGCGCTGTCGGTGGTCGGCGCGTGGGACGACTGGCGCGAGCCCACCGCGATGACGCGCTTCGACGGCGAGCCGCCGTGGCAGTTCGCGCGCCTGCACCTGCCGCCGGGCGAGTACGGCTACCTCGTGGTCGAGGCCGGCCACGCGCGCATCGATCGCACGCAGGGCCTGGGCGGCTTCCGCGACAGCGACGGGCTCGAGGTCTCGTGGCTTCTGGTCGACGACTGCCTGCGCCCACGCGTCGTGCTCGAGGCCGAAGGTGACGCGCCGGTGGCCCGCGTGACGCCGGCCCGCGACGGCGCCGCGGTCACGCACCTCGACGTGCGCATCGACGGCAGCGCGCAACCGCGGCTGACGCTGGCCTCGGACGACGACGCGACGGCGCTGTCGCTGCCGACGTTGCCGCGCGGCCGCCACACGCTCGAGGTCGCGGCCGTCGACGCGGGCGGTCGCGTGGGCCCGCCCGCGCGCAGCGTGCTGTGGCACCAACCCATCGCCGCGCAGCTGCCCGACGCGATCTTCTACCAGGTGCTCATCGACCGCTTCCGCGGTGACGGTGGCGCGCCGCTGCAGCCACCCGTGGATCCGGGCGCGCGTGCCGGCGGCACCCTCGATGGCGTGCGCGCGACGATTGAGTCGGGGTGGTTCGAGACGCTGGGCGTGTCGACGCTGTGGCTGTCGCCGGTGTACCTGGGCCCGGGCGACGCGCGGCCGGGCCGCGACGACGATCATCTCTACACCGGCTACCACGGCTACTGGCCGGTCGACACGCGCCGGGTCGACCCGCGCATCGGCGGCGACGAGGCCCTGCGGGCGCTGGTCGCCGCGGCCCACGAACGCGGCCTGGGCGTGTGGCTCGATCTCGTGCCCAACCACTACGACGAGACCAACCCGCGCGTGGCGGCGCACCAGGCCGATGCATGGTTCAACCATCGCGAGCCGCCGTGCATCTGCGGCGCGGTCGATTGCCCGTGGTCGAGCGAGATCGAGACCTGCTGGTTCGCGCCGTACCTGCCCGACGTGCGGCTGCAGCAGCCCGATGCGCTGGCCGCCGCGATCGACGACGCGGGCTACTGGATCGACGCCGTCGGCATCGACGGCTTCCGCGTCGATGCGGTGCCGATGATGCCGCGCGCAGCCACGCGCCGCATCTACCACGGCGTGCGCACGCGCGGCCGCACACCTGCGGGCCCGGGCTTCGTCGGCGAGGTCTTCACCGGCGCCGGCGCGGCCGGCATCGCAGCGCTGCGCTATCACCTGGGCCCCGACGGCCTCGACAGTGCGTTCGACTTCCCGACCATGTGGGCGCTGCGCGCGGCGCTGGTCGGTGACGCCGGCTTCGACGATCTGGTCGCGTCGATGCTCGCGCAGGATCAGGCGCTCGAGGGCTCGGGCAGCGTGCTCGCGCGCATGCTCGGCAACCACGACACCACGCGCATCGCGACCGCGCTCGCGGGCCAGGAGCAGCACGACGCGTGGGACGATCCTGCGCCGGCGATCGCGTCGGACCAGACCTACGCGCGGCTGCGGCTGGGCTTCGCGTTGCTGCTGACGTTGCCGGGCGTGCCGGTGATCTACTACGGCGACGAGCTCGGGCTCGCGGGCGCGATCGACCCCGACAACCGCCGTGTGCTCCCGGCCGACGACGCGGTCGCCGAGGCCGGCGTGGCGCTGCGCGAGGACGTCGCACGCCTGGGTCGACTGCGGCGCTGCGCCGCGGTGCTGCGCCGCGGGCGATGGCGCACGCTGGGCGCGACCGCCGACGCGTTCGCGTTCGTGCGCGAGCTCGACGGCGAGCCCAGCGTGCTCGTGGTCGCGTCCGCGGCCACCGTCGCGACCACGCGCACCGTGCCGGCCGGGGTCGAGCCGGGGTGGTATAAGGACGCGATGTCCGAGACCCGCATCGAGGTCACCACCGCGGGCGCGCGCGTGGAGCTGCCGCCGCTGGGGGTCGTGGTGCTGCTGCCGGAGAGCCATGCCTGCCTCTGACTCTCGAATGCGCGTGGGGCTCGCGCTGCTGCTCGCGGCCGCGTGCGGCAAGGACGAGCTGCACTCGGCGACCTCGCTCGAGCCGCCCGACACCGACGGTTTCGATCCGACCGATGGTCTGTCTTCCGCCGGCAGCTACAGCTCGAGCGTCGGCTCGGCCACCAGCGCGGACTCGGGCGACGAGAGCGGCACGACCGGGCCGACCGAGTGCGAGCCGCAGAACAAGCGCTGCGCCCACGAGTTCAGCCTCGCGGACGCGGGCTACGCCAGCGTCGAGGTCTTCGGCGACTTCGCCAGCGATGGTTGGGACGTCGGCGTGCCGCTGAGCAAGGACGGCGACACCTGGCGCGCGAGCGTGCCGGTGCCGTTCGAGCAGCAGGTGCTCTACAAGTTCCGCACCGACGGCACCACCTGGGTGCCCGATCCCGCCAACCCCGAGATGATGCCGGACGGGCAGGGCGGGCAGAACTCGGTGCTGCAGCCGGTCACCTGCGAGGACTACACCTGCGAGCCCGACGTCGTCGGCACCTTCGACTGGCGCGACTCGGTGATCTACTTCGTGTTCGTCGACCGCTTCGAGAACGGCGACGTCAGCAACGACGGCGGCATCGGCGTGCCGATGGCGGCGGACTTCCAGGGCGGCGACTGGGCCGGCGTGACCGCGCGCATCGAGGACGGCTACTTCGAGGACCTCGGCGTCAACACGCTGTGGCTCACCGTGCCGCTGGACAACACCGACGACTCGGGCCTGGGTTCCGACGGGCACGAGTACTCGGCCTACCACGGCTACTGGCCCGCGCGCGTCGACGAGACCGAGACGCACTTCGGCACGCTCGCGGAGCTGCAGCAGCTGGTCGACACCGCCCACGAGCACGGGCTCAAGGTGTTGTTCGACTACGCGATGAACCACGTCCACATCAGCTCGCCGGTGTACGCCGATCACCCGGAGTGGTTCTGGCCCAACGACAACGGCCAGGGCGGCGACTGCGTGTGCGGCTCGGGCTGCAGCTGGGACGGCGACCAGGCCCGTCGCTGCTGGTTCACGCCGTACCTGCCCGACTACGATTTCACCGACGCCGGCGCGCGGATGTTCTCGATCGACAACGCGCTGCAGTGGGTCGCCGACACCGGTGTCGACGGCTTCCGCCTCGACGCGGTCAAGCACATCGAGGACCAGTGGCTGCTGGATCTGCGGGCGCGTGTGCTCGACGAGGTCGAGCCCGAGAGCGGCGAGCACTTCTACATGGTCGGTGAGACCTTCACCGGCGATCAGGGCCTCATCGCGCACTACGTCGGCGCGGACATGCTCGACGGCCAGTTCGACTTCCCGTTGCGCATGCAGCTCGCGCGCAACGTGCTCATGCGCGCCGGCACCATGCAGGAGCTGGCGAGCTTCATGGACGGCAACGACGAGTACTACGGCGCCGCCATCATGAGCACGTTCATCGGCAACCACGACATCCCGCGCGCGATCCACCTCGCCCAGGACACGCCGGTGTGGAACGACCAGTGGGCCGACGGCAAGGACCGCGCGTGGTCGAACCAGCCAGGTCTGCCGACCGGCAACGCCGCGTTCGAGCGGCT
The DNA here is from genome assembly GCA_019694555.1 of Nannocystaceae bacterium. Taxonomy (GTDB): domain Bacteria; phylum Myxococcota_A; class Polyangia; order Nannocystales; family Nannocystaceae; genus Xiheibacterium. Next base: position 49,308 of record JAIBBS010000031.1, on the reverse strand, counting down.
CGCGAACGCCTTCGCCATCCTCATGACCACCAAGGGCGCGCCGCTGGTCTACTACGGTGACGAGTACGGCATGGCCGGCGCCGGCGACCCCGACAACCGCCGCGCGATGCAGTGGCAGGGCTACAGCGCCGGGCAGATGCTGCTGCGCGATCGGCTGCAGCGCTTGATCGCGATCCGGGCGGCCCATCCCGCGACGCGCCGCGGCAGCCGCGACACGATCGCCGCCGACGCGGACACCTTCGCCTATCACGTCGCCTACGGCGGCGACGAGCTGTGGGTGCTGGTCAACCGCGGCGACGTGGCCCACAGCATCGGCGGCGTACCGGCGGAAATGTTGGTGGACGAGATCACCGACGAGTCGCTGATGGGGCCGAGCATCGACGTGCCACCGCGGTCCACGCGCGTGCTCGCGCGGCCCTGAGGCCAGCCCGGTGTGCACACGCGGCGCGGGGAACAATGCCCCGCGTGCGCGCGGCCGATCCGCAGTACCTTCGCGCCGGCTGGCGCGTGGTGACGCGCCGGCGGAGCACGACGGTCCATGGGGTTGATGCAGGAGTTCAAGGAGTTCGCGGTCAAGGGCAACGTCGTCGACATGGCGGTCGGCGTCATCATCGGCGGCGCGTTCGGCAAGATCGTCGCGTCCGCGGTCGAGGACGTGATCATGCCGCCGCTGGGCCTGATCCTCGGCGGGGTCGACTTCAGTCAGCTCGCGATCCAGCTCAAGGCTGCGGTCGGTGACAAGCCGGCGGTCATGCTCAAGTGGGGCAAGTTCCTGCAGATGTGCATCGACTTCACCATCATGGCCTTCGCGGTGTTCATGATGGTGCGCGCGATGAACCGGCTCAAGAAGCCGGCCCCGGCCCCGCCGCCGGCGGGTCCGACCAAGGACCAGGAGCTGCTCACCGAGATCCGCGACCTGCTCAAGAAATCCTGACGCGGCTGTAATGCCGCGCCCGCTCGCGTGACTCAGGCCCCCGACGTGAGGGCGGCCCGTCAGCGCGAGCGGCAGCGTGCGCGCCGGAAACGGCGCGCGATGCCGTGCGCGGCGGCGTTGACCGGGCTGTTCGCCGCGGCCGGCGTCGCGCATGCCGGCAACTTCCCGCCCGTGGCGCAGGCGACGGCCTCGGGGCTCGAGGTGCTCGCCGGCGAGGTGGTGCAGTTCGACGGCAGCGGCAGCTTCGACCCCGACGACGGGCCCGGCGCGCTGGGCTTCGCGTGGGACTTCGGCGACGGCGCGACCGCGACCGAGGTCGCGCCCAGCCACGCGTTCGACAGCCTCGGCCTGCACAGCGTCACGCTGGCGGTCGACGACGGGCTCGCGACCACGCTGGCGTTCGTCGACGTGGTCGTGGTCGCGCCGCCGACCGAGACGCCGCCGCGCCACAGCAGCCCCATCGCGTTGGCGCCCGACGAGTCGTGGCTCGCGGTCGCGAACACCGACGCCGGCACCGTCGCGCTGGTGTCGCTGCCGGCGGGCGAGGTCACCGAGATCGCCGTCGGCATCGCGCCACGCTCGGTCAGCATCACCGACGACGGCGCGACCGTGTGGGTCGCGTGCGCCGGCGATCGTCGGCCGTGGGCGATCGACGTCGCGCGCGTGAGCGCGAGCCCCGATGCGCCGCTGGCGAGCGAACCCGCGGCCGTGCTCGCGCTGGCCGACGGCCGGGTGCTCGCGACGCTGCCGGCCGTCGCCGCGCTGCAGCAGCTGGGCGACGACGCATGGATCGCGCTGGCGCCCGAGCCCCACGCGATCGCGGTCGATGCCACCGGCACGCGCGCGTGGGTGAGCCACTTTCTCACGCGGGGGGACCACGGCACCGTCAGCGTCGTCGACCTCGCGACGATGGAGCTGGCCGCCGAGGTCGCGCTGGTCGAAGATCCCGGGCCCGACACCGCGTCGTCGGGGCGGGGCTTTCCCAACCTGCTGCACACCGCCGCGATCACGCCCGCGGGCGACGCGGTGTGGATCGGCGGGCTCAAGTCGAACACGTCGCGCGGCAGCTTCGTCGACGGCAACCCGCTCACGCCGCGCAACCGCGTGCGCGGTGCGATGTTCCGCGTCGACCCGCTGGGCGACGCCGAGGACACCCAGCGGCGCCTCGACACCAACGACGCCGACAGCGTGGCAGCGATCGCCTTCTCGCCGCGCGGCCGCTACGCGTACCTGGTGCACCAGGGCGCGGGGCGGCTGTCGGTCTACGATCTGCCCGAGGCTGCGACGGTGATGCCCGGTGACGGCAGCACCGCGTCGTTCGAGACCCGCATCGACCTCGGTCACGCGCCCAACGGCATCGTCGTCAGCGCCGACGGCAGCCGTGCCTACGTGCGCAACGAGCTGTCGCGCGACGTCGCGGTGATCGATCTGAGCGTGCCCGCCGAGGCCAGCGTGATCGACACCATCGTCGTCGCACAAGAGACGCTGTCGCCCGAGCTGCTGCTGGGCAAGCAGATGTTCCACCGCTCGCGCGCGCCCGAGCACGCCGATCAGAACTACATCGCGTGCGCGTCGTGCCACCCCGACGGCGGCAGCGACGGCCGCACGTGGGACTTCACGCAGGCCGGCGAGGGCCTGCGCAACACCGTGGATCTGCGCGGTCGCGGCGGCACCGATCACGGGCCGGTGCACTGGAGCGCGAACTTCGACGAGATCCAGGATTTCGAGAACGACATCGTCAACGCCTTCGGCGGCAGCGGGCTGGCGCACGACGGCCTGCCGCCCAACCCGCCGCTCGACGCGGCCAGGAACGCCGGCCGCAGCGCACAGCTCGACGCCCTCGCGGCGTGGGTCGGCTCGCTCGGGGCCGCACCGCGCTCGCCCTACCGCGAGCCCGACGGCAGCCTCGGTGCCGCCGCGCAGCGCGGCAAGGCGCTGTTCTTCGACCTGACCACCGCGTGCGCGAGCTGCCACGCACCGCCGCGCTTCACCGACAGCACGCTCGACGCCGATCCGTTCGTGTTGCACGACGTCGGCACGATCCTGCCCAGCTCCGGCGGTCGCCTCGGCGCCGTGCTCGAGGGGATCGACACGCCCTCGGTGCTGGGCGTTTGGGCCAGCGCGCCGTACCTGCACGACGGTCGCGCCGCGGACCTGCGCGCGGTGCTGACCGAGCACAACCGCGGCGATCGCCACGGCGTGACCTCGCACCTGTCGTCGGACGACATCGACGATCTGGTGGCGTTCCTGCTGGCGCTGCAGGGCGACGACGACGAGCTGCCCGCGCCACCGCCGGGCGACGACACCACCGGCGGGGGCGGCAGCGACGAGGCCGGCTCCACCACCGCGACCGCAGCCGATGGCAGCAGCGGCACCGCCGCGGGCAGCGACGGCGAGACCACCGCCGCGGTCGTCGACGACGGCCACGGCGGCTGCGGCTGCCACAGCCGCGCAGTCGCGCCGACGTGGACCTTGCTGCTGCTGCTGACCGCGCTGCCGCGCGCGCGACGAACCCGGAGACGATCATGAACCGCCACTGCTTGCACCGCACCTCGCTGTCGTTGTCGCTCTCGCTCGTGCCCGCGGTCGCGCATGCGGCCCCGTGGATGGGACTCGAGGATCGCAGCGACGCGCTGGGTACCGACGACTTCGCGTTCAACGGCACCCACCCGGACATGATCAACTCGAACGAGAACTACTACGACGGCGACATGGCCGACTTCGATCTCGACGGTTGGCCCGACCGCGCGCTGGGAGCCCGCTACGGCCTGCTGCTCAACACCGGCGAGGGCCGCATGACCGCGCTGCCGGGCTACACCGGCTTCTTGCTGCGCGGCATGCCCGGCGCGTCGGGTTGGGGCGAGGACGGCTTCCAGTGGGCCGACGTCGACGGCGATCTCGACCCCGACTGCATCTCGGGTGGCAACGGTGAGCCGCTGGTGCTGCAGACCAACCGCGGCGGCCGCTTCTCGACCAGCTGGCAGCTGTCGCGCTCGGCGCTCAACATCGTCAACACCGACGTCGAGGGCGACGGTGACGTCGACCTCGCGATCGCACACGCGTTCTGCTCCAACGACAACTGCGGCGGGCCGGTGCAGTTCAGCCTGCTCGTCAACGACCGCAGCGGCACCATGAGCGAGGAGTCGGCGGCGCGCGGCTTCCCGTTCGGCTCGACCGACTTCATCGTCGGCGTGGTCTCGGGCGACGTCGATGGCGACGACGACTACGATCTGCTGATCGAGCACGGTCTGTCGGGTGGCCAGGAGGGCAACACCGGCTCGGTCGAGCTGGCGCGCAACGACGGCAGCGGCCACTACACGCTCGAGCCGGTGCCGCTGCCGACCACGTGCTCGGGTTTCGGCAGTTCCATGACCGCCGGCGACCTCGACGGCGATGGCGACCTCGACCTCGTGTCGGCGCGCTGCGGCTCGAGCTTCACCGGCGGCGACGCGACCGTGCGGCACGCCATCGGCATCAACGACGGCAGCGGCACCTTCGCCAACGAGTCCGACGCGCGCTTCGACGCCGCCGAGTGGGACGGCGGCGGTGCGCTGTCGGGCGGCAACGCGGCGATCGGCGACCTCGACTACGACGGCGATCTCGACTTTCTCGCGCTGGCGACCGCCGATCAGGGCGGCAACCACCACCTGCAGGTCTACCTCAACGACGGCGCCGGCAACCTCTCGTACTCGGGCATGCACTCGCAGCTGTTCGTCTCGGGCGGCGCAGCGCTGGGCGCCGACATCGAGGTCACCGACCTCGACAAGGACGGCGCCATCGACGTGTGGGTCGGCATCGGTGGCGATCGCGTGCACGAGTTCTTCAACCTCCACGCCGCCGACGACGGCCTGCCGGCCGACGTGCCGCGCGGCCTCGCGGTCGCGGACAGCAGCGCGTCCGCGGTGACGCTGGCGTGGGACCTGCCGGCGCAGGCGACCGCGGCGGGGCACTATCGCGTGTACCGCTCGAGCTCGCCGGGGCTGTTCGATCGCGACCGCGCGCTGGTGGCGGTGATCGGGCAACACCACGGCGACGAGGCTTTCGCGGTGCCGCTGTCCGCCAATGCCAGCGACTTCGTGCTGGGCAACCCCGGGGCGAGCATCGTCGGCGGTCAGCTGCAGTTCGTCGACGACACGGTGCTGCCGGGCGCGATCTACCAGTACAGCGTCGCGTTCGTCGGCAGCTCCAACACCGAGTCGATCCACGCGCCCGAGGTCACCGCGATCGTTCCCGCGGCAGGGGGCGGCAACGACGTCGACCCGCCGCAGATCGTGATCGTCTCGCCGACCGAACAGGACTGGTACCCGTATCCGCGCGTGGTCGTGCACTACGCCGATGCGGACAGCGGCGTCGACCCCGACAGCGTGCGCGTGCGCTTCGATCACGACCTCGGCGATCCCGGCGCGGGCGGTCGCGCGGCCGACCAGGACATCTCCGATCTCGCGTACCGTCGCGACGCCGGCGCGTTCGTGGCCGCGCTGCCCGAGGGCTACGATCTGCCGGGCGGTGCGTTCGTGACGATGACGGTCACGGTCGCGGACGCAGCCGGCAACGAGGCCACCGCGCAGCGGCAGTTTCTCACCACCCACGTCGCCGGGCAGGCCCCGACCGCCGACTTCACCGCGTCGGCGCTGGCCGGCGCCGCGCCGTTCCCCGTCGACTTCGACGCGTCGGGCAGCAGCGACGGCGACGGCAAGCTGGTGCGCTACGAGTGGTACTTCGGCGATGGCACCACCGCGCTCGGCCGCGTGGTCACGCACGAGTTCCTCGCCGGCGGCAGCTTCGACGTCACGCTGCTGGTGCGCGACAACGACGGCAGCATCGCGATCGCGACGCAGCAGGTCGAGGTCGAGGGCGAGCCGCCGCCGTGCGCGATCGGAGAGGTCCAGCCCTGCTACGACGGCGACGCGGGCACGCAGGACGTCGGCGTGTGCGTGGGCGGCATGCAGCAGTGTGGACCCGGCGGCTGGGGCGAGTGCCTCGACGAGGTCGTGCCCAGCGACGAGCAGTGCGACGACGGCATCGACAACGACTGCGATGGCGCGCTCGATGGCGCGGACGAGGATTGCGGTGCTGCCGGCGACAGCGGCGTGGGCGGCAGCGGCAGCGACGGTGGCGTCGACTCGGGCAGCGAGGGCGCCGGTGGCAGCGACGGCGACGGCAGCGGCAGCGACGGCAGCGGCAGCGACGGTGGTGCGGCCGCCGACGGCGACGCGAACGGTTGCGGCTGCAGCCAGCGCGGCGCGACGACGCCGTGGCCGTATCTGGCGCTCGTGCTCGCCTGGCCGCGGCGTCGGCGTCGCGACGCCGCGGGCGCGCGCGTGGGCACCGGCGCGGTCGGCCGCATGCACACGCGCGACGATCGCGTCGACGCGTGACCCCCCGCGGGTGCCGGGCTACGATCCCGCGCGCGCGTGGGCGAACCCCCGACTCCGGCCAGCGACGACACCCTCGCCGCGGACTCGACGCTGCCGGCGAGCCGCGCCCGCGCCGATCTGCCGGCGCGGGTCGGTCGCTTCGTGCTCACACGCGAGCTCGGGCGCGGCGGCATGGGTGTGGTGTGGGCCGCGTACGATCCCGAGCTCGATCGGCGTGTCGCGATCAAGTTCGTCCACCGTGACCCCGGGGAGATCGGCGCGCGGGCCGAGGCGCGGTTCCTGCGAGAGGCGCGCTCGCTTGCGCGGCTCAACCACCTCAACGTGGCGCAGATCTACGACGTCGGCGTGCAGGACGGCCGCGTGTGGCTCGCGATGGAGTTCGTCGAGGGCCAGTCGTTCGCCGCGCTGATGCACCGACGCGAGCGCTGGGTGCTGTGGTTGCCGCGCATGATCGCCGCGGGGCGCGGGCTGGCGGCTGCGCACGCCGCCGGTCTGGTCCACCGCGACTTCAAGCCCGGCAACGTCATGCTGGCCCGGGACGGCCGCGTGGTCGTGCTCGACTTCGGTCTCGCCTTGGCCCGCGATCGCGAGCTCGAGCGCGTCACCGACGCGGCGCTGCCGCAGGTCTCCGCGACCGCGCCCGCGCCGGCACTCGCCGCCGCGACGGTCGACGATGCGGCGATCGTCGGCACGCCGGCCTACATGGCGCCGGAGCAGTTCCACCACGGCCACGTCGACGCGCGCGCCGACCAGTTCGCCTTCGCGGTGACGCTGTTCGAGGCGCTGTACCGCATGCCGCCGTTCGCACGCGGCGAGGTGCCCGAGATCGTCGCCGCGATCACCAGCGGTCCCGTGCGTGCCCGACCGTCGCGCACCGACGTGCCGCTCGCGCTCGACCGCGTGCTGCGGCGCGCGCTCGCACGCGATCCGTCGCAGCGCTACCCCAGCATGGACGCGCTGCTCGACGCGCTCGAGCGCTTCACGCCCGCGAGTCGCCGTCGCCGTGCCGGTGCGATCGCGGCCGGTGGCGCGATGGTCGTCGGCGCGGCGCTGGTGCTGATGCGCCCGCAACTCCCCGATCCCTGTGAGAGCCGCGCGGCGGCGGTGCGTGCGTCGTGGAACCAGGCCGCGCGCACGCAGGTGGGCGGAGCGTTGCGCGGCGCCGGGCTCGACGACGACGGGCTCGCGACGATCCTGGCCACGCTCGACGATCGCGCCGAGGCGCTGCGACAGGCGGTCGGGCCGGCCTGTGAGGCCGCGCGCGCGGCCGAGGGGGCCGCGGTGGTCGCGGGCCCGCGGCTGCGCTGCGTCGATCGGGCGGCGGCGCAGCTGCAGCACACGGTGTTGCGGCTGCAGCACGCCGAGGACCGCATCGCGCGCGAGGCCGTGGCCGCGACCCACCACCTGCCTTCGGCCGATCGCTGCGCCGAGCAGACCGCGCCTGCGCTCGACGACACCGCGTTGCGCGAGCGCATCGACGCCGACGGACGCCTCGCGTCGATCCAGACGCGACAGCGCTTCGGCGAGCTGCAACAGGCGCTGCGCGAGGCCGAGGCGCTCTCGGACGAGATCGAGCGCGAGCCCGAGTCGGTGCTGCACGCCGAGGTCGACAGCGTGCTCGGTGACGTGCTCGAGTCGCTCGGTAGACCCGAACAGGCGCGCGCGGTCGCGCTGCGCGGGCTGTTGCGCGCGCAGACCTGGGGCGACGACGCGCTGGTCGGTCGACTGGCGGCGGACCTGGCGTGGATCGATGCCGAGCGACTGGGCCGCCTCGAGTCGGCCGAGCTGTGGGCGCAGCTGGGCTTGGCGTCGCTGCGTCGCGCGGGCGGGGACGTCGGTGCGGAGCTGCGCCTGCACGGTGCGCTCGCGTCGGTGCGACAGCTGCAGCTGCGCTTCGACGACGCGATCGAAGAGCAGCAGCGCGCGCTCGACCTCGCGACCCAGACCTGGGGCGCGGACGACCGCACGACCGTCGCGCCGCGGCTGAACCTCGCCAACGTGCAGTGGTACTCGGGGCGGTGGAGCGAGGCGCGTGACAACTTCGAGCGCACGGTCGAGCTCGCGACGCGGATCCACGGCCCCGACCACGCGCTGACGCTGGGCGCGCTGACCAGCCTCGCGGGCCTGTACAACGCCGTGGGTGCGCGCGACGAGGTCGAGGCGATCGCGTCCGATCTGCTCGCACGCCAGGAACGCTCGGTCGGGCCGGACCATCCCGATCTCGTGGGCATCCTCGTGACGCTGGCCCACCTCGCCGACGCCGACGGTGCGCACGCCCGCGCGGCCGAGTCGCTGCGGCGCGCGCTGGCGGTGCTCGAGCGCGGTGGCGAACAGGGCCTGCGCCCGGTCGTGGTCGAGACCTACCTCGCCGCGATGACGCATCGCGCCGGCGACCGCGAGGGCGCGCGCCGACACCTCGCGCACGCGCGCGAGCACGCCAGCGGGCCCGCAGCGGTCGAGCTGGCGATGGTGGAGATCCAGCTGACCTGGGCCGACGAGGGCGCCGCGGCCGCGGCCGCGCTCGCGGCCACCGTCGCGCCGCAGCTCGCGGCCGACGAGCTGTCGTTTCGCTCCGAGCTCGCGCAGCTCGAGCTCGCCCGCGGCAACGCCAGCGCGGCGACGGCGTTGCTGCCGGAGTTGCTCGCGCAGGCCGAGCAGGAGCGACGCGGCGGATCGCCGGGGCGGGCGCTCGAGGCGTGCGCCGAGGTGCTGACGCTCGCGCACGCGCTGGACCGCCGCGACGACGCGGGCGTCTGCACCGAGGTGCTGCTGGCCTCGCGCGCGCAGCCGATGTACCTGCGCCGCGGTGTACGGCTCGCGCTGCTCGATCGAGCCCTGAGCGCGCGCGCGGCCGGACGGCAGGCCGAGGCGGTCGCGCTGCTGCGCGAGGCCGCGGCGCCGCGTCCGGCGGCCTTTCCGGACGCGAGCCTGCGCGCGCAGGTCCAGCTCGAGCTGGCCCGCACGCTGGATCGCGATCACGCGGCCGAGGCCGCGGCGGCCCTGCACGCGGCGCGCGGGGTCTTCGCGGTGCAGGGCCAACGCACCGCGGCCCAGCTGCGCGAGACCGACGCACGACTGGCCGAGCTCGCGCGCTGACCTGCGGCTGCACGATGTGACGCGCGCGGGTGCGTGATGGTCGTCACCGCACGCTTGCACCGGGCGCACGGCGTCACACCGCTGCGTACCCGCATCGAACGGAGCGATGGCAACTGCTCCGACCTCCTCCGTTCGCCCTCGCTCTCGCGCGACGCATCCGACCACGGCCGGCCTGGCGTTGTTCGCCCTCGGCTCGCCCGAGTCGTGCATCGACGTGTTCGAGAAGGACATCGCGACCCCGGCCAAGGGCAGCTGGGAAGACCCGATCATCGTGCGGCGCGACAACCTCGGTGTGGTCGGCGAGTTCGGCATCACCACCGCCGGCGTGAAGGCCGACGCGCAGGGCGAGTTCCTCACCGGCGGCAGCTGGTCGAACCTGTCCGGCCACGTGAAGATCGAGGAGATCCGCGAGCACTACTGGCCGTTCGTCAGCCACTACACGCCGGTGCTGCCCGCCGCAGACTTCACCAGCCCAGGCGCCGCCGACTACGGCGTGCGCGCGGCGACGATGGTGCACGGCAACAGCTACGCCATGAGCGTCGAGGCCTGGACCGACGACGGCGAGGTGTTCGAGCCCGGGCCGCGCTACGCCAAGCTCGCGGACGACGTGCTGGTGGTGCCGGTGGTGCTGGGCGTGTGGTTCGACCCGTACAACCCCAAGATCCCCGTGCTCGAGGCGGTCTACGGCGGCCGCAACCTGTTCGACTTCAGCCCGCTGTGGGTCGACGACCAGGCCGCGCCGCTGCCGTACTTCACCTCGGCCAGCGAGAAGGTCACGCCGCAGCACCTGGCCAGTCCCAACCCACTGTTCGCGTCCGAGATCGACGAGCCCGATCCGTACTGGGTCGCCGACATGGCGCCCGATCGGTTCGAGACCCCGCCCGACGAGATCTGGACCGCGTGCGGGATCCAGTTCCAGGTCGTGGCCTACTACGTCGCGCAGTACCCCGACGCCTGGGTGAATCACTGCAGCACCAACTCGCTCAACTTCGGCGATCCCGAGTGGGCGCTCGAGGCCGAGCTCGCCGCCGATCCGCTGTTGCCGCACATCGAGGAGCTCGATCCCATCTACGTCTCGTACGGCGATCTCTCGGAGTGCAGCAGCGATCTGCTCGGCGGCTTCGTCGGCAGCACGCCGGGCAAGGGACGCTTCATCGAGATCGACTACAACCGGCCCTCGGCGACGACGGCCCACGAGCTCGGCCACGCGCTGGGTCTGGACCACGTCGGTTCCGAGGTCGGCAAGGACAACCTCATGCTGGAGTACGTCGGCGGCGAACACGAGGTGCTGACGGAGAAACAGTGTGATCAGGCGCGTGCGATGGCGAAGCAGTTCTCGGAGCGCTACGACACGTTCAACTGGCAGACCGGACGCACGTACTCGGAGACGGTGCCGGAGCCGCCCAAGGGCGACGACTCCGGTGGCGACATCACCCTCCCGGAGCAGACTGGCACCTGCTGCCTGGTCGACGGCGATGCGGTGGTGGTCGACGGCAGCTGCGACAAGGAGTTGCCCGAGGACGCGTGCGCGATGGTCTGCTGCGAGAACCCCAACAACAAGACCACGCGCTATGCGTGTGAGCAGCTCGGCGCGCCCGAGGTCGAGTGCGCCGGCCCGAAGTGAGCGGCGCGCGGCGGCCGGCCCACGCGGCCGGCCGTCAGCTGCGCGCGAAGCCGGGCCAACGCAGGCCCGACACGAACGTCAGCGGCAGCGTCGCGTCGGGCGGCAGGTGGGCCAGCGGCTCGTTGGCCTCGACCGCGTCGGCGACGGCGTCGCAGACCTCGTGCGCGCGCGCGAAGCCCAGGCCCAGCGCGTCGCACAGCCACGCGATCGCCTGGTCCTCGGCGCGCTGGATCTCGAGGTCGGCGTACGCCACCGCGACGGCGAACGCGAGCACCTCGATGCGCTCGGCGTCGTCGCGGAGCATGCCGCCCACGCGCGTCAGCGCGGCGCGGAAGTCCGCATCTTGCCGCAGTCGCTCGGTCGAGCGCGCGATCTCGGCGCTGGCGCGCTCGCTGTCGCCGGCGAAGCGCAGCGACGCGATGTACTCGAGCTCGGCATGGGACGCGAGCCCGTCGCTGTAGGCGAACGCCACCATCGCGTCCAGCACTGCGTCGGGCGGCGTGCTCGCCACGCGGAAGCGCGACAGCGCGTGGGTGAGGTCGCTCAGGGGATCGTCGACGCTCATCGTGGTCTCCCGCCCGGTCCGGGGCGCGGCAGGATCGTACAACGCCGCGCGTGGTCCGGGCGGGGTGCGCCACGAACGGCGTCACTGCGGGCAGCAGTACGTGACGGGGTCGATCGGCTGCGGCATTGCGTTGCCCGTGGGCGGGCACGACAGCGCGAAGTCGATCGCGACCGACACCCCGACGTCGAGCGAACAGAACTGGCTGATGTCGCTGGCGTCGCCGCTGCAGCCCGACTCGGTGTGCAGCGTGACGTTCGCGTCCTCGCACGCCTGGGTCAGCGTCGCGGAGCAGCTGTCACACGCCGGGCACACGATGCTGGCGTCCGTCATCGTGACGACCATCTTGGGCAGACCCGGGATCGTGCAGCTCTCGACCACGCCGGCCTTGCGCAGGCACGGCCCGAGCGCGCCGCCGGGGACCGGCACGCATCCGTCTTCGAGCCCCGCGCACACGCGGTGGGCGCCCCCGTACGCGGGCACCGGTGGTGACGGGGTCGGCGTGTCGCAGTCGCTGCCGCCCGCGCTCTGGCCGTTGCGAGCCTTGGCCGCGCTGAGCATGTCGTAGCAGTCGCCATCGTAGAGGTCGATCTCGCCGCTGGCGATGCTGCAGGCCTGATCGCCGGCGTCGAAGAACTCGACGTTGCAGCTGCCCAGGCAGCCGCAGTCACACGGCAGCGGCGTGGGATCCACCGCGACCACGGTCGGCGCGTCCGCAGCGAGCTCCGGCGGGCACGCGGGTGCATCGCCCGGCACCAGCACGTAGGGCGTGGCCGCGGCGATCTCACCGACGAGCTTCGTGATCTCGCCGGGCTCGTACTGTTCGCGCTCGACCAGCGGGCCGATCACGCCGTAGCGGAAGAGCGCGAGCTGGATCGCCGCCTCGTCGTCGCGTCGCTCGACCCGTTCGCGCTCGTCATCGCCCACGCATCGAGTGTCGTCCGCCTCACGTCGGCTGTCCGCTGGAGACGCGCAGCGACTACGTGCGTCCCGTCACTGATCGTGCGGCCAACGGCAGAGCGTCGCGCGTCTGACGGATCGCGCGATCAACCGGCGACAAACTGGACGCGAGCGTTGCGGATCGATGTCGCACTCCGCGACGAGCGCGAAGCGGCATCGCCGTGACGCAGATCGGACTGGCGGTTCTACGGCTACCGTGCCAACGTGGTGCTCGTCTCACGAGTGCTTGACTCGGGGATGGGGTTCTGTCGATGACGCGGCGTGGACTAGCGGTCGGGGTGATCTGTGCGGCGGCTTCCGTGGCCGCGACGTGGCTCGTACTCGATCGCCCCGCCTCGATGCGGCCGCAACAAGTGATCGCCGAGCCCACGTCGGCGCGGCTACGAGCCAGCTCGGATGAGGAGGCGCCACCGAGTCGCGCGTCCGCCGATGTGCCGCCGCCGTCGTCGTCACGCACGTCGGGCGAGTATGTCGTTCGCGCGACACACGAGGACGGCGAGAGCTCGCTGACGCTGCGGTGGAACGAGCTCGCACCGGCCGAGCGCCTGCGCGTCCTCCAGGACGACTTCGAGCAAGCCGTCGGCGAGCTGGAGGAACCTCGACGTGCCGAGCGCGAGCAGGTCGAAGCACAGCGCGTCGCGGAAGCAGCACTCTCCGCCATGCGCGCGGAGCTGTACGACTCGGAGCGCGGTCGCGCGCTGCATCAACGCAAAGAGGCTCGGCTCGAGCGAGCCGTCGAAACGCGGGAGCGAGGGGAGTGATGATGGATCGCCGATCGTCGCTCTGGTGCGCGTGCGTGCTCTCGATCCTCGGCGTCGCTGCCGATGCGCACGCGTCGATCATCGACCCGTCGGGCGTCGTGCTGCCGGCCGACTTCAACGGCGACGGCACGAAGGAGATCGTCGTGTCTTCGCCGCAGACCAGCTGCGGCAAGGGGGCCATCTACGTGATCGCGGGCAGCACGATCACGACCTGGACCCGCGACACGACGGGCATCCTCGGCACGGCCGCCTGCGACGACCTCTTCGGCGCCTCGCTCGGGGTCGCGGATATCAACAACGATGGGCGTGACGACCTCGTGATCGGCGTGCCCGGTGGCGACGACTCGGGCGTCACCGATGCCGGCTCCGTGCACGTCATCTATGGCTCGTCGACCGGCCTGACCGATGTCGGCGACCAGATCTTTCACCAGGACACCAGCGGCATCGAGGGCGTAGCCGGCGTCGGCGATCACATGGGCGACGCCGTCGAGATGGGCGACTTCAACTGCGACGGGTACGCCGACCTGGCGATCGGCGTACCTCGCGAGAAGTACGGCTTGTCGACCGAGACGGGCGCGCTGCAGGTGATCTACGGCGGCAGCGCGGGCGTGACCACCGTCGACAACATCTTCTACGAGGGCTTGTCGGGGATGCCCGAGACCGCGGAGACGAAGGACCACTTCGCCGCAGCGTTGGCGCACGGGAACTTCAACGGCGACAGCGTCAGCGGTCACGCGTGCCACGACCTCGCGATTTCCGCACCGCACGAGGACTTCGGCTCGATCACGGACGCTGGATGGGTCGTCGTGATGTACGGCGCGGACCGTTCCGGCCTTCAGGCAAGCGGAGCGCTGAGCTTGTGGCAGAACGCGACCGGGGTGGTCGATCAAAGCGAGGGCAGCGATCTGTTCGGCTGGAGGCTCGCGGCGGCCCGCGTGAACTCCGACGCCTACGACGACCTGATGATCGCCGTCCCCGGCGATGCTTGCGGCTCGGCGCCCGGGACCGGGCGGCATCTCTTCCTCGGAGGCTCGTCAGGGATCGCGATCACCGGCAACGCGCTCGACTGCGACACATACGGTTGCTCCGTCTTCGGCACCGCCGAGCTCGGTTGCCACGCCGCGCCCGCGCCCGTGTACGGCGGCGGCGCTGCAGAGACGCTCCAGATGTTCGTCGGCAACGACGTCGTGTGGGGCGGCGCTGGTGCGGACACGCTGCGTAGCGATCAGGGGGACGACCGCTTGTTCGGCGGCGAGGGATCGGACGTCCTCGATGGTGGCCCCGGACGAGACGCGCAGATCGGCGGGAACGGCAACGACATCTTCGTGATCGACACGGACTGCGAAGTCATGGCCGGCGAAGTCGTCGACGCGGTCCCGGCACCGACGCGATCTACAGCCACCGCTCGCTGTCGCAGCTGCAGAGCATGGGCTTGCTCATCGTCTCCGTGGAATCGCTGGTGACCGTCTCGGCGGATGCACTCGGCCGGTGCGATGCTACCCCGGTGGACGATGGTCCCCACCTGCGGCCGCGCGTCGAGCTGTCGTGGAACTCGCTTCCCGACCCGGACTCCGTCTACAGCACGACGACCGGAGCGCTTCAGGTTCTGCTGGCCAACAACGACGCCGATGTGGTCGCGGCCACCCTCACCTTCGGGCTCCGCGTCCGAGGACAGGACGTCTCGCTCAGCTCGTCTGCGCTCACCGTTCCCGCGAGCGGATCGACCGTCTACACGCTCGATCTGATGGATTTCATCCCCTTCGGCATCAACCCGTCGTTGGTCCCGCCTGCGTTGCTCGAGATTCCGACGTCGGCCTCGATCACGCTCACCGCGGACCTCGTCGTGGGTGGGAACCCGTTCGGCAAGACGGTCGGGCCGACGATCTACGGGCACATCGAGAACGGCGACACCGCGGTCCTATACCGCGAGGATGCGCTGCGCGACGTCTACTACGACGGCGATCTCGCAGCATGGCGCGTGAGCGGACCGATCGACACGGGACCGGGCAGGCGCATGGGACAGATCGAGGTCGTCGGCTCGCTCGGGATCCCCGGGTACTGAGAGGAAGCACTCGCCATGGTCACCGTTCTTCGTGACGAGACTTGGCGCCACCGGGCGTGGCGTAGTTGGGCAATCATCGTGGCGGCGCTCGTGCTAGGCCAGCTCAGCTGGATCGTCGCCAGCACTGCCTCCGCCTGCCAGCCGACCACGGTCTGCTTCTACTGGGACGCGGCGTTCGACGACAGCAACGTGGGCGAGGACTACTTCAAGAGCGGCCCGGTGCAGGCGAGCGGCGCGCGCGTCGTGCTGCTTCGTCCGCCGCCGGAGACCCCGCTGACCAGCTCGCTCGACTCCGACGGCTGCATCACGTTCGACACGCAGTACAGCTACGGCCACAAGGCGCTCGTTTATGCGGACGCCGTGATCGGCGGCGTGCGGCTTCTCGCCGCATTCGACAACAACGCAATGGACCCTACCAGCCAGGCGGTGCCACAGACCGTGTTCTGGGAGGCTCATCTCCATGGCCTCGAGCCCGGCGGCTCGGCGATCGGAATCGCCGGGGCGGAGATCGGGCTCGACCAAGAAGACCTCCGCGTCAGGATGCTCCCGATCATCGCCGCTGCGACGGCGACCATGCGGCGCTTCGAAGACCTCGGAGTCATGCCGCCGACGCTCGCCCCGGACGAGACGATCTACCTCGCGTACCGGCCGGTCTTCGGGAACGCGCGATGCCACTGCAGTGGGACCAGCCCCTCGGTGGTCGACATCGGCGTCGACTCGTTTCGGGAGAAGTTCGTCATCGCGCACGAGCTCGGTCACTGGTTGGATGCAACGTGGAACGGCAACGGCCCGGGCGCGTACAGCTACTCGTACGACGCGATCGACGACGCGTGCAAGTTCGACATCGTGCCGGCCACGGACATCGACATGAGCCCGATCAACTCCGACGGGGGCGTCCATGGCATGAGGCAGGCTCACTATGGCGGCGGCGCGCTGGTCGAGGGCATCGCGCACTTCATCTCCGCGATCACGTGGAACGACTTCGCTGTGGAGGATGGCGTCTTCCGCTACTACAAGGACATCGACCTCGAGAAGGCTCCGTCGTACCAGGACTTCGTCGACGGAGGCTCGCTGATAGCGCTGGAGGGCGGTCTCGCTGCGGGCACGGTCGGCGGGCAGAGCCGCTGGGTCGCCTCGCAGTGTCCGACCGACTGGGCGGCCTGGACCACGACGGCGGACGTGATGAGCGAGATGGACTGGATGCGTTTCTGGTGGAGGTTCCTGTCCGATCAGGCGACGGACCAACCGACGCTCGATCAGATCCTCGGTTTCACTGCCTTCGTGCAGGCCAACGATCCGTGGACGACCACGCAGGTCTGGCCCCAGCTCTCCGACAACGTGGAGGCCGCAGGTTCTCCGTTGGACGGCTTCGGGCAGAGGTTTGCCGACCTCGCGGACGAGGAAGGGGTCAACCCATGAGCGAAGCGCGAGATCGTTGCCACTCCCACGGTGCGGAGATCGGCGATCTCGGAGTCGCGCTGCTCGTGGTGGCACTCGGATCTGCGTGCGGCGACGACGCGACGACGGCAAGCGGCACCGGCACCGGGTCGACCACCGGCTCGACGACAAGCTCGACTTCGACCGAGTCGACGAGCGCGCAGGCGTCGTCGAGCTCGACGACCGGATCGACGACCGAGTCGACGGGCTGCTGGCGCGACATCGACGGCGACCTCGTCGTAAGAGCCGACAGCGTTCTCGATGAGTTGCGTGACATCAAGTCGGTGACCGGCAGAGTCCTCGTCATGCTGGAGGGCCAGCCCCAGGAAGACCTCTCCTTCCTCGAATGCCTGGAGTCGGCTGACTCGCTGGACTTCGGCGAGAGCACATACCTCCGAACGACGGCCGGGATGACCCGCTTGAACAGTCTCGGGAGCATCCGAGGCGGCGGAGACGGGTCCCCACAGGTGCTCGAGGGCTTCGAGGGTTTGACTGAGCTCGACACGATCAGCATCGACGCGGGCCACGCGATCGAGCGCATCGACCTGCCGACGATCCAGCGCTTGACGAATCTCTGGATCGGAGCGTGCGACTGGGGAACCGAATCCCCGCCGCAACCACCCGGCTCCCTGACCTCGCTGGGGAGCTTCGACTCGCTCGAGCACCTCGAAACGTTGTCGATCTTTGGCAACCCCTCGCTCACCGACGCGTCCGTCCTCGACGCGTTGATCGCCAACGGTGCACCGCCTCCGACGGGTGTCTCGTTCATGGGCAACGTGTCGCTTCCGAGCGATGAGATCAGCGCGAAGCTCGCGACGCTCGGCGTCGCCGACTACAACCTCTGCGGGAACCTGGGAGACGATCCATGCATCTGCCCGCTGGACTGATCGACGAGGAACGAGCCGGGATCGTCGGGTCTTGGTTGCGCGAGGCACGGTCGGTGGCGCGGCACATCGCGGCGGTGCTCCTCGGGATCTTGGTCGGCGGGTGTGGCGATGACACCGTCGGCGGCAGCGGTGGCGGGACCGCGTCGACGACGGGGGAGTTGAGCACGACGACGACGACCTCGACCACCACCGCCACCAGCGCCGACTCCGGAAGCGCCGACTCGACGACGGGATTCGTGCCGGACGGCGAGGCCTGCCTGCCCAAGTACTGCGACACGGTCGCAGACTGCTGCGAAGGCGTGCCGAGCTCGGTCGCCTGTCCGGACACCTATCCGAACAACTGGAGCTGCAACGAGGCG
The DNA here is from genome assembly GCA_019694555.1 of Nannocystaceae bacterium. GTDB lineage: Bacteria > Myxococcota_A > Polyangia > Nannocystales > Nannocystaceae > Xiheibacterium. Next base: position 31,248 of record JAIBBS010000031.1, on the reverse strand, counting down.
CACGAGTGCGTGCTGGGTGCGTGCTCGGGCGACGGCCAGTGCAGCGACCTCTTCACGGGCTGGTCCTGCACCACCGTCAACGGCACGAAGCGCTGCGTCGCCGGCTGCACCGTCGACAGCGACTGCACGGACGTGCGCAACATGCCGGGCACGGTCTGCGTGGACAGCGGCGACGCGGGCAGACGCTATTGCGTTCAGCCGACTTGAGCCCGCGTGCGTCGGAGACCGCGCGCGCCTGCGCATCGGCGCGTCCTCATCGCGTGACGCTCTGAACGATCCGCAGGCCGAAGCTGTCGCGCGAGCCGGTCGGCTTGTTCTTCGCCCGCTTGGCCGCGCGCGGACCGCCCGCCATGATCTTGAACGAGCCGCCGCGCAGCACCTTGTACTCGCCCGTCTTCGGGCCTGCGTAGTCCTCGGCCGTCGCCGCGGACGGATACGCCTCCGCGTACCAGTCCCAGCACCACTCCCACACGTTGCCGTGAACGTCGAACAGCCGCCACGCGTTGGGGAGCTTCTGGCCGACCGGATGAACCTCCTGGCTCGCGTTCTTGCCGCACCACGCATGGTCCGTCAGGCTCGACGCGTCGGCGCCGAAGCTGAACGGCGTCGTCGTCCCAGCGCGGGCGAAGTACTCCCACTCGGTCTCGGTCGGGAGTCGATAGCTGCCCTTGTCGAGCATCGAGCGTCGCGTGAGGGCCTGAAACTCCGGACATCCTGACCGGGGTGGGCACCGCACGCGAGGAGCGATGCGGTGCACAACGTACAGCAAGAAGCGCCGACGCCGAGGGGTCGGTACACAGCGGAGGAGCGAGCGGCGGTGCTGGCCGACCTGGTCGAGCTCGGCGTGGTCGGAGCGGCGCGCAAGCACGGGATGCCGATCACGACGGTGAGCCAGTGGAACACAGGGAAGCGAGCGACCGCAGCGGTGCGAGCGCAGCCCTCGCAACCGTTGCCGCCGCCGCCGCCGATCGCCGTGGCCGTGCCGGTACCCGAGACGGCGCGCCCCGAAGCGAGCGCACGCGCAGCGGAGTCACCGGCAAGTCCGCGCGGACCGACGTCGTCGGCGCGTCGCACCGCGAGCCGGTACACGCCGTCGCAGCGCGCGGAGATCGTCGAGTACGCGGCCGCGCACGGCTCGACGGAGGCTGCGGCGAAGTTCGGGGTGAGCCGATTCTCGGTGGACGCGTGGCGGCGCAAGGTCGAGCGAGCGGCCCGCGGCGAGACGCCGGCGCCGACGTCCGGCGCAGCTGCGACGGACGTCGAAGCGCAGCGCGACGCAGAGATCCTCGCCGAGTGGAAGCGGCACCCCGGGCTCGGGCCGAGTGAGGTGCGCAACCAGTTGCGGCGGCGGGGCGTGAAGGTGTCGGTGCACACGACGCGGCGCGTGATGGAGTCGGCGGGCTACCGGCCGCCGGAGGTCGAGCGCGTGCCGCACGATGGGCGCTTCGAGGCGATGCGGCCCAACCATCTCTGGCACCTCGACTTCGTGCATCGCCACATCAACCGCGCGAGCGTGTTCACGCTGATCCTCATCGACGACTGCTCGCGCTTCGTGGTCGGCCACGGCACCGACGAGGCCGAGCGCGCCGACACGGTGATCGCGACCTTCGAGGAGGCGGTGCGCCGGCACGGCAAGCCGGAGATGGTGATGACCGATCGCGGCGCGGCGTTCTGGTCGTGGTGTGGCATCGCCCGGTTCACCGCGCTGCTCACCGAGCTCGGCATCGACCAGGTCGTCGCCGAGGACAAAGAACACAACGGCAAGGTCGAGGTCTTCAACGCCAACCTGCACAAGGAGCTCTTCGACGTGCAGCGCTTCTACGACGTCGCCGAGATGCGCCGTCGCCTCGAAACGCATCTGCACTGGTACAACCATGCGCGCACGCACCATGCCCTCGGTGGTCTGCTGGTGCCGGCCGATCGCTACTTCGGTCGAGCCGAGCTCGTGCTCGCGCGCATCGAGGCCGGCGCGGGGAGAGATCTCTCCGACGGCCTCGACCTGCGCGACCGGAATCTCGAGCTCTTCAAGGTGACCAGCAAGGACGGTGTGCCCGAGATCTGGCTGATGGGACGGCGTCTGCTCGGCGCGAGCACGAGCGATTCGTGAACGCGAGGTCGGTGAAAAACACGTAGACGTCCTCTGCGGGGACGGGCATGGAGCGAGTTGCAACCACACTCGACACCCGAACCCGAGAGGACGCGTACGCGATGTCCTCGATATCCGAAATCGCTCCCGCTGTCTCCCTCCACGTGCTCGCCGGCTTCCTGCTCGCTGCTGGCAGCTGTCTGCGTGCGCTCGACCTACCGCACCCCACGGCCGCGGCCGTGCTCGCGGCGACGACCGAGGCCACGCGCAGCTCGGCCTACGAGATACGCGACCGCGTGCTCGCGAGCTTGCCTGCGCTCGAACGCGCACCGGGTCGCCCACCCAAGCTCGCCGCGCCGCCGCCCGATGTCGCCGCCGAGCTCACGCGCCAAGCGCTGCGGTACGTGGTCGATCATCCCGGTGCCGTCGGTCGCGACGGCGCGAGGCACTGGTACAGCGACGGCTTCCGGCGCCTCGCGGTCGAGCTGTGCGAGCGCCACGCCGACCTCGACGCCGACGTGATTGCCGACGCGATCTGCGTGCCGGTGACGACGCTGCGACAGTGGCGTCGCGCCGGTGCGAGCTCGTTGCCGGTGGCCGACGCTGCGCCGGCACCGGTCCACGATGCCGCGCCCGAGCCCCAGCCCGAGACGAACCCCGCACCGTTGCGCGACCTTCACCTGCAGACGGTGCTCGACGCGTGGTGCAGCTGGCGAGGCCCCTTCACGGTCTTCTGCGATCAAGTCCAACGCGACCACCACGTCCGCATCGGACGTACGACCCTCGCCACGATCCTGCAGCTCGCCGGCGAGCGCCTCCCAACGCGTCGTCGCGGACGCTCGCCCGACGAGGACGCGCTGCGCCACGCGTTTGCGACCTTCTTCCCCGGCGCGCAGTGGACCGGTGACGGCACGTCCGTCCGCGTCGCCTTCGAGGGCGAACTCTTCGTCTTCAACCTCGAGCTTTGCGTCGACACCGACTCCGCCGCCGCCGTCGGCATCGACGTCCGCGCGCACGAGGACGCCGCGGCCGTCGTCGCTGCCTTCGACGACGGCGTCGCCACCACCGGTGCACCGCCCGTCGCGCTGTTGCTCGACAACAAGCCCAGCAACCCCGCACCCGAGGTCGACACGGGCATCGGCGACACCGTCCGCATGCGCGCGACGATCTCGAGGCCGCAAAACAAGGCGCACGTCGAGGGCGCCTTCGGCCTCTTCGCCCAGGTCGCTCCGCCGATCCTCGTCGACGCGCCCACCAAGCGCGAGCGCGCCAGGCAGGTGCTCGAGCTGCAGGCCCGCACCTGCGCACGCACGCTCAACCATCGACCTCGTCGAGGCCGCGATGGCCGGTCGCGCTTCCAGCTCTATCGCGACGCCGCACCGTCGGAGCAAGACGTCGCGCGCCCCCGCGAGGCGCTCGTCGCTCGCGCACGCGAGCAAGGCCGTGCGCGAGACACCGCGCGCGCACGGCAGAATCCGGCCACACGTCGCTTCCTCGACGACGCCTTCAGCAAGCTCGCCCTCGACGACCCCGAGCACCAGCTGAAGAACGCCATCGCGCGCTATCCACTCGACCGCATCGTCGAGGGCGTCGCCGTCTTCGCCGGCAAGCGCACGAACAACTCGCTTCCCGAAGGTGTCGACGCTCGATACCTCCTCGGCATCGTCCGCAACATCGCCGAAGAGCACGAGGGCATGGCCGTCGCCACGCACCTGTGGGACCTCCGCATGCAGGCCCGCGACCTCGTCTTCGCTCCGCTGCGTGCTCGCCTCGACGACCTCGAGCAGGGCGGCGACATCGACGTCAACCAGCGCGTGCGCATGCTCGTCGATCCCGCGCTCGCCACCGACCGCACCGTCGAGCGTCACTTCTGGATCACGTGCACGGCCGACACCATCGTCGCCCGCGACGCAGCCGAGCATCGCGGCCTCTTGCTCATCGCCGCAAGAAGGATCCACGCCACGCAGCGCGTCCCTCACGCCGACCGTCTACGCGCAACTCGCCTGCTTGCGCGCGAAGCTGCGTCCGATCGCATGACCGTCTCGCACGATCAGCGACCACGCCCACTGCAACACGCCCACACCGCCCGCGAACAACGCCTCCCCGTCTGCATCATCCTCGAGGCCGCCGAAGCGCGAAGTGCTACGCTACGCTGCGCTACGCCGCCGCCGCTACGCCGCCGTCCGGAGTTTCGCGATGGCGGGTGCTTGACAACCGCACGTAGGGCCCGTCCCAGCCCGCGACGATCGGCGGTGCCATGATCGAGCCCTCGGGACACATCTCGCCGGTGGTGGCCGAGGTCTGCGCCGTGCCACCCGCGTCGCTGCTGCCGTCCGCGGAGGTGGTCGCCGACGTCGCGCTGGTGCTGCTGGCGCTGGTGGTGCCAGCGCTGGTGGTGCCGGCGCTGCTCGAGCCGCTGGCGCTCGCGTCGCTGCCGTCGCCGTTGCCGTCCTGGCCGCCGCCCTCGCTGAAGCACGACATCACGAACAGCAACGGCACGACGCGGACGAGGCGCACGGCCGCCAGCGTAGCACGGCTGCGATCGCGCTCACCAGCTGTACTGCGGCACCGCGGTGGCCTCGTGGTAGCAGTCCCAGCGGATGTCGCTGCCGGAGGCGGCGCGCGTCACCTCGACGAGCTTGGTGTCGTCGGGCGCGTTGGTCTGATCGTCTTCCGACATGCTGCCGCAGTGCCAGTGGAAGACATCGTCCTTCACGCGCACGGGCACGCCGCCGTCGCCCTTGAGCACGTTCACGGTGCCGCCGCCCTTGGCCTCGACGAAGAGGTTGGGCTGGCTGCACGCGTCCTTCTCCTGCGACAGGAAGGTCGTCGTCGTCGGTCGGGCTTCCGCCGAGGGCTCGAGCGTGAAATCGAGCTGGTACTTGCCGCCGCCGCCGGTGAGCATCACGCGCGCGGTCTTGTTGGTCGACGCCGCCACCGAGGACGAGGTGTTGGCCGGCGTCTTCACGAACAGCTTGCCGCCCTTCACGCCGACCTCGACCGCGCCCATCAGCTCGTCGCCGTCGCCCATCATTTGGTTGGCGAGCTTGGTCATCTCGCCGCTGAGGTCGTCGGCCGAGATCGACGTGGTCTCGGCACCCTCGGCGTAGTCCGCGATCATGCGCTCGACCAGCCCGGTCACCGCGAGGGTGAACGCCTGCACCAACGCGCCCAGCGCGGCGTTGTCCTGCTCGCCCAGCAGCACGCCGAAGACCGCGCGGTCGTTGGGCGCGAGCTTGCCCTCGAACACGATCGCCTCGAAGCGCTCGGCCGAGTGCGTGCCCATCTCCCAGAAGTCGCGCGAGATCTGCGGTCGCACCGTGCGACGGATCAGCAGCTTCTCCGCACCGGCGACGCGGGTCATGCCCGCGAGCGCGAAGTAGATCTCGTCCTCGGTGTTGCCGGGTCCCTCGCTGCTGTCGCCGGTCTGCAGCACCGTCACCTTCATCCGCAGCCGCAGCGGGATCGCGACGTTGCTCACGTCGATCGGGATGGGCTTGGTGATGGTCGGAGCGCCGACCGCAGCGAGCGGCATCGCGCTGGGGCTGGCGACGAGGGCGACGAGGGCGGTGGAGAGGATGCGTGCGAGCATGGGCGGGTCTCGCCGGGACAGAGCCGGCCGACCCGGACTTGTGACGCGCCGCCGTCGCGGTTCAGCGATCGAAGCGCAGCTTCAGCCCCAGACCGGGCAGGGCCAGCATCGCCTCGGCATTGCCGCGCGCGTCATCGAGCGGGTCGTGGGTATGAGCGGTCCGGCGCAGGTGCTTGAAGCTGGCTCCGGTGTCGCGCACCAGGCCCTTGTACAGCGAGCCGAGGTTGGTCGAGCTGTGGCCGAAGGGGTTGTTGCCCACGAAGTGGTGCAGGTACCAGTTCACGAACTGCCAGTCGAAGCCGTTGTTGTCCGAGACGAAGCGCGGCGTGCCGCCCAGGCCCGCCAGCCAGCGCACGAACGCGTCCATCGTCTGGGCGGGGTCCGGGAACGCCAGCGTCTGCTCGCGCGAGAAGCCGCTGACCGCGAGCGCCGCGGGCACGAAGCGCTCCGCGATCGGACGCAGTTTCGCGGTGAAGCAGCGATCGAGCGCGGGCTCGACCACGATCGCGCCCAACGCAATCATCGAGTAGTCGCTTGGGATGGGCCCGTCGGCCTCGATGTCGACCATGATCCACGGCATCGCGTCGCGTCCTAGTCGACGTGGCGCCGGCGCACGAGCGCGAGCGCGGTGGTGTAGCCGTGCATGAAGGTGTGCGCACGAACGCCCGCGATGGGACCGATCTCGCCGTTGCCGAAGAAGCCGCCGACCGGCACGTCGCCCAACTGCTCGCGGATGCAGCGGAGATCGAAGTCGGGCTCGCCGTACAGGCCGATGCCGCGGCCCAGGCACGAGAAGCTCAACACCGCGGACGGGCGCGGGCCCGCGGCGGCGTGGCGCTGCAGGTGTGCGCGCAGATCGTCTGCCGAGGCCTGGGCGTCGCGCACGTGGAACTGCACGACCGTGCCCACGCGCACGCGGGCGGCGACCGCGAGCCCGCCGGTGCGCGCGTCGAGGCCGACGATGTTGCGCACGAGGAAGTCGCCGGTGCCGTAGCGCTCGTGGCCGGGCTCGCCCACGATGCCCAGGAACAACGCGGTGCGCATGGCCTCGCGGTCCTGCGGGCCGCTGCGTTCGTAGAGATCCTGCAGCACCCGCGAGGCCGCGCGACCGTCGAGCTGCAGCGCGAGGTTGTCCTGGGCCCGGGTCACGAACATCGGCTCGCCCACGGCACGGCATCCCTGCGCGACCAGGCTGTCGACCACGAGGTTGCCGCCCAGCGCGATCCCGACCGCGCCGTCGCGCACGCACGCACCGGTCGCGAACAGGGCGACCTCGCCGGGCCGCGTGCCACCCGAGGCGACCGCGCCGATCTTGGTCGCATCGGGATAGGCGACGTCGAGGCTGTGCAGCAGTTCACCGACGTCGCAGCCGAACGGCTCGGGCATCAGCAGCAAGGCCTCGGTCTCCGACGGCAGCAGGCCGACGCGCTCGGTCCACGACGGTGCGTCGGGGTCGCGGTCGCGCAGCGCCCCGGCGCCGCAGTGGAACGGGCGCACCGAGACCGCCGGCAGCATCGCGCCCACCAGCGCCAGCGCCGGCGTCCGCTCGCGCTCGTGCGCACCACCGATGACACCGCCCGCGGAACATCCGACCACGACCGGCGTGCCACAACGGCGCGCGACGGCCTCGGGCAGTCGATCGAAGTGTTCGCGATGGTGCGGCGAGACGAACGCAAGCACGAGGTCGGGCGGCGAACCCCCGAGGCCGGCCTCGAGCGCGGACGCGACGCGTTCCAGCGCGTCGACGAACGCGGGGGCATCGCTGCTCTCGGAGACCCACTGCATCGTGGCGGGACGAGAGTATGGCGCGCGCCCGCGGTGGCCGTCGAGCGCAGCGATGGCGCTGCGATCCGAGGACCGCGCGGATCCTGGTCGCGGCGTGCCCAGCGTGGTAGGCTGCAAGCGTTGGGTTGTGTCGGCGCGTGCGCGCGGAGGTGTCGGATGGTCGAAGTCCGTTGGATGGGGGTCCTTGCCGGGGGGGTGCTGCTCGCGGCGTGTACGAGCCGGGTTCCGGTCGGTGGCGACGCAGAAGGCTCGGGCGGCAGCGACGCGGGCAGCAGCGACGCGGGCAGCGTCGACGGCACCAGCGTGGATTCGACCGGTGGCGAGGACGGTCACACCGTGGAGTTCCCGGTCAGCGCCGAGGTCGACATCCTCTTCGTCGTCGACAACTCCGGTTCGATGGGCCCCGCGCAGGGACGGCTCGCGCAGGCGATGCCGACCCTGATCGCCGCGCTCGACGACCCCGAGCGACCGGCCGATCTGCGGCTGGGCTTCACCACCACCGACAACGGCAACCCCTGGTGCGGCGCGACCTCGCCCGAGGCCGGTAAGCTGCAGCTGCAGAGCTGCCGCGAGCACGCCAGCGAGTTCGTGTTCCAGGGGCAGCCGCCGGTCGACGCGACCGCGGTCGCGTGCACCGACGTGTGCGCGCTCGACTCGCTGACGATCACGCCGACGACCACGGCCTATGATCCGACGCCGCGCGAGCGCCCGTGGCTGGAGCGGACCGCGGGTGTCGCCAACGTCGACGGCGATCTGGGCCAGGCCGCCGCCTGTGCGGCGCCGCAGGGCATCGCCGGCTGCGGATTCGAGTCGCACCTCGAGTCGATGTTCAAGGCGCTGCTGCGCGTGCAGAAGTCCGACGAGCCCAGCTACGGCTTCATGCGGGACGGCGCCGTGCTCGCCCTGGTGATCGTCAGCGACGAGGTCGACTGCTCCTACGTCGCCGAGCAGCAGGACATCTTCTTGCCCGAGTCGATGGGCGGCTCGACCGTGTACTGGTCGGACCCGACCGCGGCCGCGCCGACGTCGGCGGTGTGCTGGAACGCCGGCGTGCTGTGTGAAGGCGATGGCGCGCCCTACGACAGCTGCGCGTCGAGCAACAAGGACGTGGCGGGCAACGTCGACGTCGGCGACGCCGCCGCGGTGCTGTACCCGATCTCGCGCTACGTCGACACCGTGCAGGAGCTCGAGAACCTCGCCGCCACCGCGCGTGCGGACGCGCAGGTGCTGGTCGCAGGGATCGTCGGTGTGCCACCGGGCTACGAGTCCCATGCGGCCGAGATCACCTACGCGAACTCGCCCGATCCCGCGGAACAGATCGACTTCGGCATCGGCCCGGGCTGCACCGACGACTCCGCGTTGCCCAACCCCATCCGCGCGCGCCCGCCCGTGCGCGAGCGCGAGTTCGCCGAGGCCTTCGACGTCGGCGCCGATCGCAACCTGCACTCGGTGTGCGAGCCCAGCTACGACGGCGCGATGACGGCGCTCGCCGACGCCGTGCGCGATCAGCTGCCCGACGGCTGCATCACGACGTGCGTGGCCGACTCGAACCCGGCCACCGCGGTGCTCGATCCGCTGTGCACCGTCGTGCAGCAGGCGCCCGATCTGTCCAGCGGCGGGATCGACGAGATCGAGGTCCCGCCGTGCGACGGCGAGACGGTGCCCGACGGCGCGGACGTGTGCTACGAGGCCCTGGTCGGCGACGCGCTGGGTTCGGCGTGCGCCGACGACGGCTGGAACCTGCAGCTGCGGCTGCACCGTCGCGCGGGGGCGCCCGCGCCGGCCGGCGCGGTGCTGGCGGTGACGTGCCAGCTGTCGGCGAACAAGGCCATCGACTGCCCGAACCTGCCCTGACCGCGGCCCACGATTGCCTCGGCCCGCCGGGCCGCGGCATGGTCGAGCACGGTGCACCGCGACACCCACCACCGCCGCGCCATCGTCGTGATGCTGCTGGCGGTCGGCGTGTTCGCGCTGATGGACGCGGGACTCAAGCTGCTGGTGCCGCACTATCCGCCGCTGCAGATCGCTGCGCTGCGCGGCGCCGCGGCGGTGCCGTTCGTGGCGTTGTGGGTGCTGCCGCGCGCGACGGTGCGCGGCCTGCTGCGCGTGCGCTGGCCGCTGCACCTGCTGCGCGGGGCCCTGAGCACCGCGATGATGGGCAGCTTCGTGTTCGCGCTCGACACGATGCCGCTGGCGACCGCGTACACCGTGTTCTTCATCGGCCCGCTGCTGGTCGCCGGGCTGTCGGCGCCGCTGCTGGGCGAGCGACCGTCGCGGCGCAGCTGGGTCGCGATCGCCGTGGGCCTGGCCGGCGTGCTGGTGGTGTTGCGACCGACCGGCGAGGGCTTGTTCACCGCCGCGGGCGCGGCCATGCTCGTCGCCGCGGCCTGCTATGCGTTCTCGGCCATCACCGTGCGCGTGCTGTCGCGCAGCGACGGTACCGGCGCGATGGTGTGGTGGTTGACCGTGCTGCTGACGCTGGCCGCGGGCGCGATCGCATGGCCGGCGTGGGTGCCGATCGCGTCGGAGCACGTGCCGGTGATCATCGGTGTCGGCGCGGCCGGGGCCGCGGGGCAGTGGGCGATGACGCGAGCCTTCGCGCTGGGTCCGACCGCGACCGTCGCGGCGCTCGAGTACACCGCGCTGGCGTGGGGCGTGGGCCTCGATCTCGCGCTGTGGCACGTGTGGCCCGACCTCGCGACGCTGCTCGGCGCGCTGGTGATCGTCGGCAGCGGGTTGATGCTGCTGCGGCGCTGAGCCTCGGTCCCTCGAGCGGACGCTCCGGGTGGCCCGGTCGACCCACGGTCACGGGACCGCTCACCTTGCGCTGGGCGACGAGCGCCTGTCAGCCTCCGCGGACAGTCTGTCGGCCCGCGGCGGCCGCCTGCAGCCGCTCGAGCGCGGCGCGGATGCCCGGCGGGATCGCGACGGCGCGGCGGTGCTCGCGATCGACGAACACGTGCGCGAACGTTCCGCTGGCCGCGGCGTGGGGATCGACCGCATCGAAGATCGCGATGCCCCACGTCACCGCGCGCTGCCCCAGTCGTTCGACCCGCACGCCCGCGCGGATGGTCTCGGGGTAGGCCAGCGGCCGGCGATAGCGGCAGTGCGACTCGACCACGAGCGCGATGACGGGTGCGGTGTGCGGGTCGAGTCCGCCCTCGCGGATGAGCACCAGGTTCGCGGCGGTGTCGAAGTAGCTGTAGTAGATCGCGTTGTTGACGTGGCCGTAGACGTCGTTGTCGCTCCAGCGCGTCGCGATGGGCACCACGTAGGGATAGCGGTCGATGGTCTCGGGGCTCTCGTCCATGGTGGTGGCCTGCGGTGGGATCGTCACCAGTAGCGCAGCGCCGCGGTGAACAGCTGCTCGAGCGCGGCGCGATCGAGCAGACACGGTGCGTTGTCGAGCAGTCGCGCCTGCGGTGCGGTCGCGGACGCGAGCGCGGGCACGTCCTCGGCGTGGTAGCCCACGCCGCAGAGGCCGTTGGGCAGCGACAGCGCGCGCATGAGCTCGACCAGCCGCGCCGACAGCACCGCGCCCGCGTCGGCCGGGGTCGCATCGCGCACGTCGGCGCCGAGCCACGCCGCCGCCTGCAGGTGGCGCGCGGGGTCGGTCGCGGCGGTGTGGCGGAACACCGCCGGCGCGCTCACGATCACGGCGATGCCGTGCGGCACCATCGCGCCCGCGGGGTAGCCGTCGCAGTGGTAGTCGCGCACGCGGCCGGCGACGGCGTAGGCCATGCCGTGCGGCCCGTGCACGCCGGCGTTGCCGAAGGCGATCCCCGCCAGGCTCGCGGCCCACGCGAGCTGCTCGCGGGCATCGATCGCGTCGGGCTCGCACACGCCGTCGACGAGGTGTCGACCCAACACCTGCAGCGCGGCGGCGCAGCCCAGGTCGCTCCACGGGTTGCGGCCCTGCGACAGCGGCCGCGCGGTCGCACGCGCCGCGGCGGCGCGCGCGGTGAACGGTCGCGCGGTGAAGGACTCGAGCGCGTGCGAGAGCACGTCCATGCCGCTGGCGGCGACGACCTGCCGCGGCAGCGTGCGCGTGCACTCGGGATCGACCAGCGCCTCGGTCGGCCGCAGCCACGGCGAGGCCACGCCGGTCTTGACCTCGTGCGCGAGCAGATCGAACACCGCGATGCCGGTGACCTCGCTGCCGGTGCCGCACGTGGTCGGGCACGCCAGGTGTGGTGCCAGCGGCCCCGGCACCGCGACCGCCTCGCCCCACGGCGCGGCGATCCAGCGCGACAGCGGACCGCCGTGTTCGGCCAGCAGGTCGGCGAGCTTGGCGGTGTCGATCACCGAGCCGCCGCCCAGCGAGACGTAGCCGTCGGGCTGCACGTCGCGCGCGAAGCGGGCCGCCTCTGCGATCGAGGCGTCGGTCGGTTCGATCTCGACCTCGTCGAAGGTGACGACCTCGAGCCCCGCGCGGCGCAGGCTGTGGTGCGCGCGGTCGTGGTGCGGCAGCGCGACCAGGGTGCGGTCGGTGAACAGCGCCACGCGGCGCAGCCCCAGCGCCGCGGCGCGCTCGCCCAGCTCGTCGAGGCAGTCGCGGCCGAAGGTCAGCCGCGAGGCCTCGATGGTGAACGCGGTCTCGCGTCCGGCCTCGCGCAGCTCCTGGTGGCGGCAGACCATGCCGACGCCATGGTACGTCCTTCGCGCGGGCTCTGCTTCAGTCGCCGTGGCCGGCGCTGTGGCTGACCGCGCCGCGACCCGCACGCTCCCACGGCAGCACCGGGTGCTTGCGCGATCCCGGCGCGAGCTCGTCCATGGTGCGGGCATCGAACACGCGGCCGCCGATCACGGTGTAGCGCACGTTCTCGCTCTTGCGGATGTCCGCCAGCACGTCGCCCTCGATCACGATCAGATCGGCGAGCTTGCCGACCTCGATCGAGCCCAGATCGCGATCGAGCCCGAGGTAGTGCGCGCCCGCGAGCGTGCCGGCGCGCAACGCCTCGTGCGGGGTCATGCCGCCCTGCACGAAGCTCCACAGCTCCCAGTGCGCGGCCAGGCCCTCGCGCTGGCCGTGGGCCCCGAGCTGGATCTCCACGCCGGCGTCGAGCAGCTGCTTGCACAGCTTGGCGATGTCGATGTGGTTCCAGTCGCCGCGGCTGGCCAGCGGACGCCGCCGCGCCCGCGCGTCGATGCTGCGCGGGTCGACGAAGCGGCGCAGACGCTCGTGGTCGAACACGTTGGTGTGCGCGTACCAGTAGTTCTCGCCCCACAGGCCGCCGTAGCCGACGACGATGGTCGGCGTGTAGCCGACCTCGGTGCCCGACCACAGCTGCGCGACGTCGCGGTAGCCCTTGCCCAGCGGCGTCGCGTGCTCGATGCCGGTGTGGCCGTCGACCACCATCGTCATGTTGTGCTGGAACAGGGAGCCGCCCTCGGGCACGACCATCATGCCCAGCTCGCGCGCGGCGGCGATGACCTGCTGCCGCTGGTTGCGGCGGGGTTGGTTGTAGCTCTTCACGCTGAAGGCACCGACAGCCTTCATGCGACGCAGGTGCGCGCGCGCGTCGTCGAGGCTGTCGATCACCGCTTTGAACGGCGCCTTCGCACCATAGAGGATCGTGCCGGTGGAGAAGATGCGCGGCGCGGTGATCAGGCCCGCGCGCTGCATCTCTGCGGCAGCGAAGATCTCGCCGGTGTCGTTCGAGGGATCGTGGGTCGTGGTCACGCCGAACGCCAGCTCGGCGTAGTGCAGCGGGTTGTCCTGCGGTGTGACGCCGTGGCCGGCCTGGGGCCCGTGGGCGTGCACGTCGACCAGGCCCGGCGCCAGCGTCATGCCGCGCACGTCGAACTGCTTCGCACCGGCCGGGATCGCGACCTCGCCGCGGCGACCGACCGCGACGATGCGGTCGCCCTCGACCACGACCACGCCGTCGTCGATGACCTGGTCACCCTTCATCGTGACCAGCTTCGCGCCGACGAACGCGAGCTTGCCCTTGGGCGCCCAGGTGTCGACGTCGAAGCCGATGTCGAGGCCGCGGGCCTCGGGCTCGGGCAGGGTCTTGGGCGCGCCCTCGACGAACGCGAACGCCTGCTTCAGCTCGCGCGTGAACAGCTCCGGGCCCAGCGCCCAGTGCAGCCGCGTCGAGTCGCCCGACCAGTGCAGGTACTCCGCGGCGTCCTTGCTCACGCGCGCGACCGGCAGGCCGTCGGCCTTGGGCCCGATCTCGATCGGCTTGCTGCCGGTCGCCGGCAGCGGCGTGACGTAGGCGTTGAAGCCCTCGCGGAACGCCAGCCAGCGGCCGTCGGGCGACACCGCGAGCTCGGTCGCCATCTCGCTGCGCGCGTGCGTGCGCGGCTCGACGCGGTGGCGCGGCTGCGTGCCCGCGCCCGCGGCCGGCATCGCGATCGAGCGCAGCGCGACCTTGCTGCCGTCCTTGCCGCCCTCGATGTCGAGGAAGAACACGTGGTCGGACGCGGCGCCGAAGTGCGCCGCACGACCGCCGCGGTGGATCAACGTCGCGGCGCCGCCCTTGGTCGGCAGCGCATACAGACCGCGCTCGTGCGACCAGCGCTCGGACAGCACTCCGCCGCCACCGTCACGGCGCGCGACCACGGTCTTGCCGTCGGGCGCGAAGGTGGGCTCGACCCAGTGGCCGGGCTCGCGCGAGATCGTGCGACCGCGGCCGCCGGCGCGCGGCACCACGCGCACCGAGCCCAGGGTGTCGTCGCGCCATGCGGTGTAGACCACCTGCCGACCGTCGCGCGAGAACGACGGCTCGAACTCGAAGACGTCGTCGTCGCGCGTGAGCCGGCGGGCCTTGCCGCTGGGCAGCTCGCGGATCCACACGTGGCCCAGCGCCTGGAACACCACCGCCTTGCCGTCGGGCGCGACCTCGACGTCGCGCAGCATCTTGGTGTGGAAGCGCTTGGGCGCGACCTCGATGGGGAAGCGCAGCGCCTCGCGCACGGTGCGGGTCGCCTTGACGTGGAAGGGGATCTCGCTGTGCTTGGCGCTGGCGACGTCGACGCGTCGCAGCTTGCCGCCGGCCCAGTACACGATGGCGCGGTCGTCGGGCATCCACGCGAACGCCGGGTACACGCCGTGGATCGCCCAGGTCTCCTGCATGTCGCGGTCGAGGCCGTAGTCGATCACGCGCTCGCCACCGCTGGCGAGATCGTGCACCACCAGCACCGTGTGCAGGCCGTCGCGGCGCACGTACGCCAGCGACTTGCCGTCGTGCGACGGCGTCGGTCGCACCGCGCCGCCGGGGCCGGCCAGGAACGTGTCGATGTCACCGAGCTCGCGGTCGAGCCGCTTGATGACGTAGATGCCGGCGTGCGGATCCTTGTTGTACTCGAAGCTCGCGCCCGGCGTGTCGTCGTGGCTGAACCACACGTAGCGGCCGTCGGGGGAGAACGCGGGCTCGCCGACATCCTTCTGATCGTTGGGCTTGTCGGTGAGCTGCGTGCCCTTGCCGCCCGAGGCGTGGAACAGCCACAGCTCGCCGCTGCCGAGGCTGCGCTCGGCGGTGAAGTGCTTGCGCGCGACGATGTACTTGCCGTCGGGGCTCCACGCCGGGCTGTTGAGCAGGCGGAAGTCTTCCTTGGTCACCTGCACCGGCGTGCGCGCGTCCGCGGCCGCACGCGCGGGGTTGGGCACGATCCAGATGTTGTCGGCGCCGTCGCGATCGCTGGTGAACGCGATGAAGCGACCGTCGGGCGAAAAGCGCGGCTGCATGTCCCACGCGATGCCCTCGGTGAGCGCGGTGGCCTCGCCGCCGCCGATCGGCAGCGTGTAGAGATCACCGAGCAGATCGAACACCAGCGTCTTGCCGTCGGGGCTGACGTCGACGCTCATCCACGTGCCCTCGTCGGTGTCGATCGCGACCTGCTTCGACGGTCCGGTCGGCTGCTCGACGTCCCACTTGGGCGGCTCGGCCTCGCCGGGCTTGCTCGGGGTCTCGCCCGCAGGCGGCGGCGTCAGCTGCAGGCCGCCCTCGTCGGTGTGACCGGCGGGCGCCTGGGCGTGGTCGGGCGGCGGTGTGGTGCCGCCGCGGCGGGTGCAGCCGGTGGGTGCGCACGCGAGCGCGACGCAGGCGAGCACGACGAAGACGCGGTGGCGACGGAGCAGACGCGAGGCCATGGACGGCCCCGGTGTACCATGGCCGCCAGCGATGGAGAGCCTGCGCAGCGCGATCGAGCGGCTCGACCAGTGGGTGTGGAAGTCGGGCATCGAAGCCGGTGGCGAGACCATTCCGTTCCTCGTCCTGGCGCTGCTGGGCACGGGCGCGTTCCTGACGCTGCGGCTGGGCTTCGTCCAGCTGCGGCGCTTCGGGCACGGCGTGCGCGTGGCGAGCGGCCGATACGACGACCCCGATCACCCGGGCGATGTTTCACACTTCCAGGCGCTGTCGACCGCGCTGTCGGCCACGGTCGGCATCGGCAACATCGCGGGCGTCGCGATCGCGATCCACTGGGGTGGCCCGGGCGCGCTGTTCTGGATGTGGATGACCGCACTGGTCGGAATGGCGACGAAGTACGCCGAGGTCGTGCTGGCGCTGCGCTACCGCGATCTCGGTCGTGAGCGCGCCGGTGCCCAGGGCACGGTCGCGGGCGGGCCGATGTACGCGATCGCGCGGGGGCTGCCGACGCGGCTGCAGCCGCTGGCCTACGTGTTCGCGATCATGCTCGGGACCACGGCGATGCTCACGGGCAACGGCGTGCAGGCCAACACCATCGCCGACACCTTCGCGACCACGCTGGCGCTGCCGCACTGGGCCATCGGGCTGGGTACCGCTGCGATCGTCGCGGCGGTGGTGCTGGGCGGCATCGGCCGCATCGCGCGGGTCTCGTCGGTGCTCGCACCGGCGATGGCGATCCTCTACGTGGTCGCGGGCGTGACCGTGCTGGTGCTGCACGCCGATCGCGTGGGCCCGGCGCTGGCGCTGGTGGTGCAGGAGGCGTTCTCACCGACCGCCGGCGTCGCGGGCACCGGCGCCGGCGCGCTGGTGGTCACGATGATGTGGGGCGTGCGACGCGGCCTGTTCTCCAACGAGGCCGGGCAGGGCTCCGCGCCGATCGCCCACGCCGCGGCACGCACCGACGAGCCGTGCTCCGAGGGCAGCGTCGCGCTGCTCGAGCCCTTCATCGACACCATCGTCATCTGCACGATCACCGCGCTGGTGGTGATCGTGACCGGGGCCTGGCACGCGCGCACGCCGACCGAGCTGCAGCTCGGCGGCGGCGATCTGTCGTGGGTGCAGCGCGACGAACACGGCGCGCCGCATCGCGCCGAGCCACCGTCGCAGCTGCACGTCGACCAGGGCGTGGTCGAAGGCGAGGTCGAGCTCGCATGGCACGACGCGCCGGTCGATCGCGTGTTCGTCGACGCCGCGCTGGCGCATCCGTTCAGCGGCACCATCGAGCCGGCGACACGGCGCGCGCTCGATCGCGACGGTGCGCCGGTGGTGCTCTACGGCGACGCCGCCGAGAGCGGCGCCCCGCTCACGATGATGGCGTTCCGCCGCGGGCTCGCGCCGATCGCGGACTTCGGTCACCACCTCGTGCTGCTGAGCGTGCTGCTGTTCGGCATCTCGACGGCGATCTCGTGGTGCTACTACGGGGAGCGCTGCGCGCTGTTCGTCCTGGGCCCGAAGGTTGTGCAGCCTTACAGAGCGGTCTACGTGGGCATGCACTTCGTCGGCGCCGTATTGCCGCTGCCGGTGGCGTGGACGCTGGGAGACGCGATGTTGGGCGTGGCGATGCTGCCGAACCTGCTCGCGCTGTGGCTGCTCTCGGGGCAGGTGGCGGCGCTGACGCGGAGCTACTTCGCGCGCCGTCCGTGGCTCGCGATCGCACGTGCGCGCGGCGCGGTCGGGCCGGAAGCCCGACCGTGATCGGGCGTCTCGTGAACCGGTGGTCGGCAACGCGCAACCTGTAGATAGGGCAGGGTGCGGCCCCACGGGCGCACGGCAGGGAACCATGACACGTCGTCTGGCAACGCATCGTCTCTCCGCGCTTCTCGCACTGGGCTGGGTCACCGTCGGCTGCGCCAAGGGTGGTGAGGGCAACCAGGGCACCAGCGTCGGCTTCACCAGCGTCGGCATGACCGCGACCGAGGGCGACTCGGACAGCGACACCGACGGCGGCTTCGACAGCTCGGGCGGCTCGGTCAGCGACAGCGCCGACGAGGGCACCACCGGCGTCGCGGCGTGCGGCGAGGAAGAGTTCCAGTGCGGCGACGGCGAGTGCATCCCGGCCGCGCGCGTGTGCAATGGCGAGCCCGACTGCGGCGACAAGACCGACGAGGCGCCGCTCAACGCGTCGTGTCAGGCACAGGGCTGCAACCTCGTCACCGAGTTCACGTGCAAGGACTGGACGTGCATCCCGATGGTGCGCCGCTGCGACGGCAACGCCGACTGCCCCGACGGCAGCGACGAGCCGCCGGAGAACCCGCTGTGCGACGCGATGGGTTGCGGCCCGACCGAGTTCAAGTGCGGCGACGGTGACTGCATCCCCAGCGTGCGCGTGTGCAACGGCATGCCCGACTGCGGGGACTCGTCGGACGAGAACGCGCAGCTGTGCGCCAACGGCAACCACCCCGGTGGTGGTGGCGGCGGCGGTGGCGGTGGCAACCCCGGCGGGGGCCAGGGCGGCTGCGTGCCGCTGCTGACGTTCGAGTGCAGCGATCACACCTGCGTGCCCGCGTGGTGGGAGTGCGACGGCGAAGAGGACTGCGAGGGCGGCAACGACGAGGCCCACTGCGACGGCAACGCCACCTGCGACGAGGGCGAGATGCCGTGCGACAGCGGCCAGTGCATCCCGGCCAACTGGTTCTGCGACGGCGAAGCCGACTGCAACGACGGCAGCGACGAGCCCGAGGGCATGAGCTGCGGTGCGGCCGGCTGCGAGGCCGACGAGTTCACGTGCACCGACGGTCAGTGCATCCAGAGCGCGTGGAACTGCGACGGCATCACCGACTGCGCCGACGGCAGCGACGAGCCCGACGGCACCTGCATGCCGCAGGCGTGCGAGGCCGGCGAGTGGCAGTGCGACAACGGCCAGTGCATCCAAGACAACTGGTACTGCGACACGCTCACCGACTGCGCCGACGGCAGCGACGAGCTCGACGAGGGCTGTGGTGCCGGCACCACCTGCGACTTCGGCGAGTGGGCCTGCGACGACGGCCAGTGCATCCCCGGCAACTACTACTGCGACACCATCACCGACTGCGACGACGGCTCCGACGAGTCCGATCCCAGCTGCATGGGCAGCGGCGGTGGCACCTGCGGCGGCGACGAGTGGACCTGCGACGACGGCCAGTGCATCCCCGGCAACTACTACTGCGACACGATCGTCGACTGCGACGACGGCTCCGACGAGTCGGATCCCAGCTGCCAACCCGCGGGCTGTGACGCGAGCCAGTGGCAGTGCGACGACGGCGAGTGCATCGCCGGCGACTACTACTGCGATGGCGTGGTCGACTGCGGCGATCAGTCGGACGAGTCGGATCCGAGCTGCCAACCCGCGGGCTGCGACGCGAGCCAGTGGACCTGCGACAGCGGCGAGTGCATCCCCGACAACTACTACTGCGACGGCTACAGCGACTGCGGCGACGGCTCCGACGAACCCGACGCGAGCTGCGGCGGCCAGCAGGGCTGCGGCCTCGACGAGTGGACCTGCGACAGCGGCGAGTGCATCCCCGGCAACTACTACTGCGACGGCTACTACGACTGCGGTGACGGCTCCGACGAAGCCGGCCCCGGCTGCGGCCAGCAGCAGGGCTGCGACTTCAGCGAGTTCACCTGCGGCAGCGGCGAGTGCATCCCCGGCGACTACTACTGCGACGGGTACTACGACTGCGGCGACGGCTCGGACGAGTTCTGCTAGGAGCGTGACCCCGTAAGGGGTCTCGCTCCTCCGTGCCCGTGCCCGTGCCCGTGCCCGTGCCCGTGCCCGTGCCCGTGCCCGTGCCCGCTGCGCCTCATCCGGACTCCAGCGCAACCCCCTCGTAGAGCGCTGCAACCGCGAGGTCCAGCCGCGGCTCCCGCAGCGCCACGCTCTCGTGGTCGCGAACATCCCGCTCGCTCCACGCGCCGTCGATGCCACGCTCGACGATGGTCACGCGGCGCTCGCGATGCGACACGAACAGCACCGCGCGCAGGGACTCGAGCTGCTTGTAGTGGCTGAGCTTGTCGCCGCGGTCGTAGTCCTCGGTCGAGCGGCTGGTCACCTCGACCAACAGCACGGGATTCACGAGGGCGTGCGCGTCCTTGTCCGAGGTCTGCGGCGGTCCGCAGACGACCGAAGCGTCCGGGAAGGTCGTCAGATCCGTGGCCTCGATGCGGACCCTGAGGTCCGAGCTGAACACCGTGCCGCTGCTGGCCAGCCCCTCGCCGAGTCGGCGAATGGCCGCTGCACCCAGCGCCGCTTGGGCGACGGTGCCCCCGCCATCGCGTGGATGACACCATCGCAGAACTCGAGCTTGAAGCTGCTCTGCGCCAGCAGGTGCAGGTACTCCTCGTACGAGTCGTGCAGCCGCTTCGCGTGGGACATCGCTCCCAACGGCAGCACGCTGCCGACCCGCCCACGCCCGCCACAGCCGGCAACCCTCGCGCAGGCCCCCGTGCGCCCCGGTACCGACCCGATCCGTGCACTGCGCCCGCCGCTGGTCTATCCTGAATCCCATAGGCACCGTCACTCGCGGTGCGCGTATGGATGGATGGCTTGGACGATGCGACAGACGTGGACGATCTCGATGGTGTGTGCAGCGATGGCGGCGGTGAGTTGCTACGAGCCGGAACACCCGACCCTGCCGCTCGCGCAGGCCGAGGTCACGCTCGTGCGTGCGTTCTGCGATCGCGTGGTCGACTGCGGTTGCGGCGAGGGCATCGACTCCGATCACGACGCCTGCGTCGAGGAGGTCGGGGCGTTGGTCGACGCGCTGCAGATGGCCGATCAGGGTGGCGCGCTGCGCTACGACCCGTCGTGCTACGGCGAGTACGTCGCGGCGCTCGACGAGCGCGGCTGCGGCGGCGCGCGCGAGCACGACCACGACTGCAAGTCGCCCTGCAAGCCGGTGCACGGTGAGCAGCCCGAGGGCGCCTCGTGCACGCGGCAGGATCGATTCGACGACTGCGCGCAGGGCCTGGTCTGCGACTACGACTGCGGCTCGGGCGAGTGCCTCGACCGTTGCATCGACCCCTGCAGCGACGCGAGCCTCGCCAACTGCGGCGACGAGCACTGCGCCGCCACCGAGGTGTGCACCTACGACGATGCCGGCTCGCGCTGCGTGACCCGCCCGAGCGCCGGCATGCCGTGCGTGCAAGGCGAATGCGCGGCGGACTCCCAGTGCGTGTTCGATCCCAACACCGGCGAGTCCACCTGTGTCGCGCGCGGCGAGCTGGGCACCGCGTGCACCGGACACCGCTTCTGCGCCAGCGGCTACTGCCCCGCGGGCTTTTGCGAGACCAAGCCCGGCCTGCACGACGACTGCGCCGGCGCGCGCGTCTGCGAGGCGCCGTACGTGTGCAGCGGCGAGACCGACACCTGCGAGACCGCGCCGCCCGCGATCTGCGAGGAGTACCTCGGCCAGGGCGTAGGCTGACCGATCGGTTGAATCGCGCGCGCGCGCCATCGCAACGCCGCGCGGCGCGATGGCGGCCACGTGCGGACAGCGCTCGGCTACAACCGACGCGACCATGTCAGCGCGTCGCATCGGTGTCTTCGGCTGGGGTCTGGTCGCGCCCGGGGCGCGCGACGTCGACGCCTTCGCCGAGGTCATGGCGCGACCCGACAGCTGGCTGTCGCGCTTCGAGGGCTTCGGCCCGTCCAACTTCCTCGTGGGCGAGCCGGCGTTCGACTTCGGCGACTACAAGGCCTGGATCGACGAGCGCTTCCCACCCAGCCGCTTTCCGCTGATCGATCGCAAGTTCGGGGGCCCGACCAAGTTCAGCATCGGTGCCTTCGTGCAGGCGCTGCGGCAGAACCCCGGCATCGAGGCCGAGCTGCAGGCGCTGCGCGAGCAGGCCCAGGTCATCGTCGGTGGCGGCCTGTCCGATCTGCCGACCTACGACGAGATCGGTCGCTCGCTCGAGCGCACGCAGCGGCGTTGGAATCGCTTCTGGGCGCAGCCCGAGCGCAACGCCGCGCTGCGCGACCACCTCGCCGGCACCGCGGTCGCCGACGCGCCGCCGGATCCCGCGAGTGTGCCCGAGCTCGATCGCGACGCCGCCGAGGAGGCCTGGTGGGCGTTCTGGGCCCGCCGCTCGGATCGCCTGGTGGTCTACCTCGACGCGCTGCGCGAGATCGAGGGGGTCGATCTCGAGGGCGAGGTCGAGTCGGCCAAGGCCGCGGTCATCAAGCACAAGCAGCGCGCGCTGCGGGCGTTGCGGGCCAGCTGGGGCGCGCCCGAGGCACCGTGGGAGGAGGTCTCGCCGTCGGCGCTGTGGAACATCGGCTCGAGCGCGTCCTCGCAGATCTCGATGCTCGGGCAGATCCGCGGCATGTGCTTCGCACCGTTCGCCGCGTGCTCGACCTTCGGCTTCGCGCTCAAGCTCGGGCTCGAGGCCATCCGCCGCGGCGAGGCCAAGCTCGTGGTCGTCGGCGCCGCCGATCCGGCGCCCAACCCCATCAGCGTGGGTGCCTTCTACAACGCGCGCGTGCTCTCGCACGATGGCGAGGTGTCCAAGCCGCTGACCGGCATGCGCGGCACCCACGTCGCCGGCGGCGCGACGATCTGGATCCTCGGCGACCTCGAGCACTACCTCGCCAAGGGCTGGCGCCCGCTGGGCCTCGAGCCGGTCGCGGTCGGCATCACCGCGGACGCCGATCACATCATCACGCCGTCGAAGGAGGGCGCGACCGCTGCCATCCGCCTCGCGCTGCGCGACGCCGGCATCACGCCCGATGCACTGGTCGAGCTCGACATGCACGCGACCGGCACGCCGGGCGACCACAACGAGATCGCGCTGCTGCGCGACGTGTTGCCGGCGAGCTGTCGCTTCAGCGCGCGCAAGGGCAGCTTCGGCCACGGCATGGGTGCCGGCGGCGGCTGGGAGCTGACCGCGCAGTACCTCGGGCACGCCGCCGGGCGCGACTTTCCCACCACGATCTCGCCGCAGGAGCTCCACCCGGAGATCCGCAAGCTGCACGAGCGCTTCGTGTTCCGCGACGGTGGCGAGGTCGCGCCGGGCTACGTCGGCAAGCTGTCGATGGGCGTCGGTGGCCTCAACGCCTGCGTGATCTCGCGGCCCTACGGTCGCTGATCGCCGACCGCACAGTCGGGCTCGGGCGCGAACACCTCACCGGCCTCGGGCAGATCCGACGACGGGCACAGCACCGCGACCAGCGGTCGATCGGCGAGGCGGCGTGGCACCGCGACGCGCACGCTGTCCGCGCTCGCGCGGCCTCGCCACAGCACCGCCGCGACCGTGGCCTCGCCACCGCCGTCGGTGTCGCCGCCGACCGCGGCCTCGTCGAGCGCGTAGACGCCGAGCCAGCCATCGCCGACCGGCGTGGTCACGATCGCAGCGTCCCGCTGGGTGCGCTCGAGCTCGAGCTCGAGCGGATCGGCGTCGTTGTACTCCTGCGCGACGCTGGTGTACGCGCTGGCCATGTGGCTCGACTCTGCCGGGGCTTCGCGTGCGGCCTGCGGGGCCGGCCACAGCGCCGAGCCCACGCCGAGCACGAGCCCGGCTGCCATCGCGACCGCGGCGCTCGCGGTCAGGTACGCGACCGTGGCGCTGCCGGTGCTGCTGCGTGCGGCCGCGACCACGATCGGCGGCGTGATCGCCAGCGAACGATCGCACACCGACGCGATCCGCCCGCGGCAGCGCTCGCAGTGTTCGACGTGGCTCTCGATGTCATGGCGCTGACTCGGGCTCAGCTCGCCGACGTCGTAGCGATCGAGCGACAGCATGGTCACGTGGCCGTCGCGCGCGAACAGGTCGCGGTGCTGCTCGTTCATGGGGCTCCCTTGGTCGCCGCCTCTGCGGCCTTGCGGATGCGTTCGATGCGATTGCCGACGGTGCGCTCGGAGCAGCCCACGATGCGGGCGATCTCCGCGTGCGTCATCCCGTCGATGAAGTAGTAGATGCCGGTCTCGGCCAGCTCGTCGTCGAGGTTGCCCCACAGCTCGGTCAGCGACGCGACGGTCTCCTGATCGGCCGCGGCCGAGTCGGCCTGCCACAGCGCCGCGGCATGTTGCTGCCACAGCTGCGCCCGTCGACCGCGATCGCGCAGCCGGTTGAGGCAGTGGTTGGTGGTCACGCGGTACAGCCACGTGGTCGGGCTGGCGTCGGCGCGGAAATCCGCGAGCCGCTCGAGCACCTTCACGAAGACCTCGTGCACGACCTCGGTCGCGTCGCCGGCGGGCTCGAACCGGCGGACCCAGCGATGCACCCGTCCCGCGTGCTCGGCGTAGAGCCGGGCGACCTCGGGTTGGGAGACCTGCATCGGGGACTTGGACACGTGGACCCGCTCCGGCCGCAACGACCGCCGCGGGTGCGCGCGCGATCTGCCTCACCGATTGTGCCGCCGGGGTGCGGCGCACGCCCGCGCAACCTCGTCCGGACGCGTCCAAAGCCGCCGCAGCACCCGGAAACGCCGGGGCCCTCGGGGGTCTGAGTCCGCGCGCACCCCATGTTCGAGCGCCATACGACCGCCGCGGCCGCGCCGGGCCCCGTGCGTCAAATCGCAAACTGGCACCTGCTCGAGCGCATCGGTCAGGGCGGGATGGCCGAGGTCTGGCGCGGGGCGCCGGCGTCGCTGGGCGCGGGCGCGCCGACGGTCGCGATCAAGCTGCAGGCGCAGCGCCTGGTCGGCGACGAGCGGTTCACCCGCATGTTCCGACGCGAGGCGCAGATCGGTCAGCTGCTGCGCCACCGCAACATCGTGCGCGTGCTCGCGGAGGGCGAGCAGCACGGCCGCGGCTACCTCGTGATGGAGCACGTCGAGGGCACGACGCTGGCCAAGCTGCAGCCGGCGCTGGCGCGGGTCCCCGACGAGACCCTGCGGGTCCAGCTGGCGGTGCACATCGCGGTGCAGCTGCTCGAGGCGCTCGCGTACGCCCACGGCATCGGCACCGACGCGGGCCATCCCGCGGGCATCGTGCATCGCGACGTCTCGCCGCACAACGTGCTCATCAGTCTCGCGGGCGAGGTCAAGCTCGCGGACTGGGGCGTGTCGCATCTGGCCCGCGCGGCGATGATGGCGAGCGCGACGCGGTGCCTGCTGGGCAAGCCGCGCTACATGGCGCCCGATCACCTCGGTGGACGGCATCGCGACCGACGCATCGATCTGTACGCCGTCGGTGCGGTGCTGCAGGAGTTGCTCGACGGCACGCCGTTTCGCGGCGACGTGCCCACCGCCGAGATCCTGCCCGACGCGATCGCGGGCGTGCGCCCACCGCTGCAGCGCCCGGTGCCCGAGCCGATCGCGCGCGCGCTCGACGATCTGCTCGCGCCCGATCCCGAGCGTCGCACGCCCAGCGCGGAGGTGGCCCTCGCGGCACTGCGCCGCTGGCCCGGGACCCGCGACATGCGCGAGGTGTTGGCGCGGTTGGTCCGCGGCAGCGTGGCGCCGCGACGAGCGATGCGGCTGCCGCCGACGCAGCTGCTGTCGCCGACGCAGCCCGCATGGGTGCAGCCGATCGACGACGACGACGACGACGTCACGCGCCTGTTCGCCGCGCGCGCGCGCGAGCTGCCGTGCACGCGCGTGTTCCTGCCCGCGCACCGCGGTCCCGCGAGCACGCCGGCCACCGCCAGGATCGCGAGCGCGCCGACGCCAGTGACGGTGCCGGCTGCGACCGCGCTGTTCGTGCCGGCGTGGAGCATGCCCGCGCCCGCATCGCGTCCACGGCGACGTCGTCGGCGTGGCTTCGCGCTCACGGCCGCGATCGTCGCCGTCATCAGTGCGGTGTCGGTTGCCAGCGGTGCGGTGTTGGCTGCAGCGGTGACTGCACCGAGCGGCGCGAGCCCGTGAGGAAATAGCACCGCCGGCCTCGCAGTACCGCGACGAGGCCGATGTCCGAGCTGCCGCTGGTGATCGAGACCCCACGACTGCGTCTGCGTCGCTTCCAGTGGCGCGACGCCGCCGACGTGTTGGCCTATGCGCGCGATCCCCAGTGGGCGCGCCACCTGCCGGTGCCGACGCCCTACACGCTCGCGGACGCGGAGGCGTTCGTGCAGCGGCAGGCCGCGCTGGACTGGCACACGCGCTTCGGCTGGGCCATCACCACCGACGACGATCGCGTGGTCGGTGGCATCGATCTGACGCGCGACGCACCGTGGCGCGCGAGCGTGGGCTTCGCGATCGCGACCGGGCTGCGCGGTCGCGGCCTGGTACCCGAGGCCGCCGCCGCGGTGATCGACGCCGCGTTCAGCTCGTTCTCGGAGCTGTACCGCGTGTTCGCGTTCACCGACGTGCGCAACACCGCCTCGCAGGTGGTGATGCGCAAGCTCGGCATGGTCCACGAGGGCGTGCTGCGGGCCCACGTGCTGCACCGCGACGAGCTGGTCGACGTGGTCTACGCCGGCGTGCTGCGGCCGGCATGGCTCGCGCGCGCGCGCCGACCGGTGGCGCTGTGCAAGGCCGCGCCGCCGTTCGGTTGGGATTGATCGCCGATCACTCGCAGGTGCCGACCGGCGCGCACTCGAGCGCGATGCCGGCGTAGCCCTTGCCGTCGTGGCTCGCGCGCAGGCCGATCGCGACCTGGTTCTCGGGGCACGCGACCTCGCTCTGCCAGCCGTCGGCGGGGCACTGCGGCGCGGCGAACTTCGAGTGATCGAGCGCCTCGCCGGTGTAGGCGCCGCGCGTGATCGTGTGTCCGTCCTTGCCCAGCGTGCCGGGGAACAGCTGCAGCCCGCGGAGCTTGGGCGAGGGTCCCTTGTCGATGCACGCGCGCGCGGCCACGACCACGTCGCTGCCCTCGACACCGACCGAGCGGTGCGTCCCGGTGCCGCAGCCGCCCAGCTGCATCACCGCCTGTCCGAACTCGGCGAGCTTGGTCGAGCCCGGCAGCGGCATGAACGCCAGCAGCATGCGACACGGACCCGCCTTGGTCTCCTCGACCATGACCGAGTGCAGGGCATAGGCGGCGTCGGGGCCGACGATGCGGCTGCCGTCGCGCTGGGTCTTCGCGCGCGCATCGTGGTGCTTGCCGGTGGCCTTGCCCGACAGCGCCGTGACCGAGAACGGTCCGATGCCGCAGACCTTCGCGGCGGCGACCAGCGGCGGCAGCGCGATCAGGCCGGCGAGCAGGGCGGACCCCCACGGGCCCCACGAGAAGCGATGCGAAGCCAAGGATGCGCGCGCCATGCCCGGCGACGGTACCACGGGCCTTCGCTGCGCCGCGCTGGAGCGATCGCCCGATCGAACGCGCGTTCCGTCTCACGCGCGGACACGCCCGCGGCCCGCACCGCGGCCGACCGGGCAAACGCCTGCGGATGCTCGAGCCGCGCAGGACCGCAGGGCGGGCCCGGCCGCGGCCGGGCCGCGGCCGCGCGCGGATTTGCCTTTCAATCCTGGGTGTAACATCGTTCTGTGCCCCCGCCGTCTCCGGGTCGGCGCGCCCCTTCGACATGTCTGCCTCCGTTCGCATCGCTTCGTTCGCGCTCCTGCTCTGCTCGCTGGGCGGGTGCAACCGCAGCAACGCGAACGAGCAACAGGCGGCAGCGAGCGAAGAAACGGTGCGCTCGCTGCCGACGGTCGCGGTGCAGACGGTCGACATGCCGCGCGAGCTGCTCCTGACCGGCACGCTGGTCGCGGACAAGCAGTCGGACCTCGCGGCCAACGCGTCGGGTCGCGTGTTGTCGACCCACGTCGAGCGCGGGCAGAAGGTCACCGCCGGCGAGGTCGTCGCGCGGCTCGACGCGCGGCTGGCCAAGTACTCGGCCAAGGCCGCCGCGGCGCAGTCGAAGGTGGCCAAGGCCCAGCTCGATCTCGCGGCGCTCGAGTGCGATCGCGCGGGCAAGCTGCTGGCCTCGGGCACGATCTCGCAGGCGGAGTACGACAAGACCATGTCGGCCTGCGCGACCTCGAAGTCGTCGGTGTCCGCCGCGGAGTCCAACGCCGCGCTGGCGTCGGTGCAGGCCGGTGACTCCGTGGTCAAGGCGCCGTTCGCGGGCATCGTGGGCGAGCGCTTCGTCGACGTCGGCGAGTACGTGCAGCCGCCGACCCGCGTGGTCTCGCTGTTCTCGATCGATCCGATCCGCGTCTCGATCGCGGTGCCCGAGGCCGAGGTCGGCCACGTCTCGCTGGGACAGCGCGTCGACTTCACCACCCACGCGGTCGCCGAGCGCAACTTCGAGGCCGAGGTGAAGTACCTCAGCCCGGCGCTGCGCGAGAGCACGCGCGACCTGCTGGTCGAGGCGCTGGCGCCCAACCCCGACGGCGCGCTGCGCCCGGGCATGTTCGTCACCGTGCGCGTCGGCGTCGGGGACGAGCCGCGCCTGGTCGTGCCCGAGAGCGCCGTGGTCACCCGCAACGGTCGCTCGCTGGTGTTCGCGCTGCGCGGCGGCCGGGCGATCGAACAGGTCGTGCGCATCGGCGCACGCAAGGACGGCAAGGTCGCGGTGCTCGCGGGCCTGGTCGCCGAGGACAAGGTCGTGGCCGAGCCGCCCGCCGATCTCGTGGACGGGACCCGGCTCGAGTAGGAGAGCGCCATGCAGTGGCTCGCAGACGTCTGCATCCGACGCCCGATCTTCGCGTCGGTGCTCATCCTGTTGATCTGCGTGGTCGGTGGCGTCGCCTACGGCCGCCTCGGCGTCGACCGCTTCCCCAAGATCGACTTTCCCACCGTGGTCGTGACCACGCGCCTGCCCGGCGCGGCGCCCGAGGACGTCGAGAGCGAGATCACCGACCGCGTCGAGCGGGCGGTCAACACTGCCAGCGGCATCGAAGAGCTGCGCTCGGCCTCGGCCGAGGGTGTGTCGCAGGTCTTCATCATGTTCAAGCTCGAAAAGGGCGTGGACGTCGCGGCACAGGAGGTGCGCGACCGCGTCAACACGGTGATGGCCGAGCTGCCCACCGGTGTCGAGCCACCGGTGGTGACCAAGGTCGACCCCGACGCGCAGCCGATCATCTATCTGTCGGTGTCGGGCGAAGGCCGTTCGATGCGCGACATCACGGCGTTCGCCGATCAACGGGTCCGGCGCGAGCTCGAGAGTCTCTCGGGCGTGGGGCAGGTGCGCGTCATCGGCGGCCAGGAGCGCCAGATCAACATCTGGCTCGATCCGGTGCTCATGCGCGCCTACGGCATCACCGCGCCGGAGGTGGCGCGCGTGGTCGGCAACGAGAACCTGACCATGCCCGGCGGTCGCATCGACACCGGGCCCGACTTCCTGACCCTGCGCATCCACGGTCGCGTGACCGCGCCCGAACAGCTCGAGGGCGTGGTCATCCGCCAGGGCGGCGGTCGCACCGTACGGCTGCGCGACATCGGTCGGGTCGAGGACGGCGTCGAGGAGGTCGAGACCGCAGCGCTGTGGAACGGCGCGCCCGCGGTCGTGCTGGCGATCCGCAAGCAGTCGGGCGAGAACACCGTCGCGGTCGTCGATGCGGTCAAGGCCAAGGTCGACGAGATGGGCGTCGAGCTGCCGCCGGGCTACCGCGTCGAGGTGCTGCGCGACGAGTCGGAGACCATCCGCACCAGCAGCCACGCCGTCACCGAGCACCTCATCGTCGGCGCCGGTCTGGCCGCGCTGGTGGTGTTGGTGTTCCTGGGCAACTTCCGCAGCACCATCATCGCCGCGGTCGCGATCCCGACCTCGGTCGTCGGCACCTTCGCGCTGATGTGGCTGCAGGGCTTCACGCTCAACACCATGACGCTGCTGGCGCTGGCGCTGTCGGTCGGCATCGTCATCGACGACGCCATCGTGGTGCTGGAGAACATCTTCAAGCACGTCGAGGAACGCGGCACGCCGCCGATGCAGGCGGCGGTCGACGGCACCAAGGAGATCGGCCTCGCGGTGCTCGCGACCACGCTGTCGCTGATCGCGGTGTTCCTGCCGGTCGCGTTCGTGGCCGGCATCCCCGGTCGCTTCCTCGCCAGCTTCGGCATGACGATGGTCTCGGCCATCGCGGTGTCGCTGGTGGTCAGCTTCTCGCTGACGCCGATGATGGCCTCGCGCTGGCTGCGGGCGGTGCCGCGGGGGACCCACCGCCGCAAGAGCTGGCTCGAGCGCCTGGTCGACGTGTTCTACCGCCCGCTCGAGCGCGGCTACATGGTCGTGCTGCGCTTCTGCATGCGCCAGCGCTGGGTCGTGGTGCTGGCCTCGGTCGGCGCGCTCGCGACCATGCCGACGCTGGCGGGCCAGGCCAAGAAGGGCTTCATCCCGATCAACGACGAGGCCCGCTTCGAGGTGCTGGTGCGCGCGCCCGAGGGCAGCAGCCTGCTGTCGACCCAGGTCATCGGCGAGCGCGTCGCACGTGAGATCCGCGAGCTGTCGTGGGTCGAGGGCACGCTCGTCACCATCGGCGACGACGAGCAGCGCACGCCCAACGTCGCGCGCATCTACGTGCGCCTGACCGACCCCAAGAACCGCGAGTACACGCAGGAGCAGATCAAGGACGTCGTGCGCAACGACATCCTCTCGCAGCTGCCCTCGGAGCTGCGCGTCAGCGTCTCGGACGTGGCCGCGATCTCCGGTGGTGGCTTCGCCGCGGCGCGCGTGCAGTACGCGCTGTTCGGGCCGGACCTCGCGGTGCTCTCGCAGGTCAACGACCGCGTGCTCGCGCGCATGCGCGAGGTGCCCGGCGCGGTGGACGTGGACTCGTCGCTGGTGGTGGGCAAGCCCGAGATCGGCGTGTACGTCGACCGCGATCTCGCCGCGGACCTGGGCGTGCGCGTGGCGGACGTCGCGTCGGTGCTGCAGATGCTCGTCGGCGGCCAGAAGGTCTCGAACTACCCCGAGAACGGCGAGCAGTACGAGGTGCGCCTGCGCGCCGAAGAGCGCTACCGCATGGACGAGACCGGCGTGCGCCTGATGAGCGTGCCGTCGAGCCTGCAGGGCGCGGTGCCGCTGTCCGACGTGGTCGAGCTGCACGAGGGCCGCGGCCCGTCGGTCATCAACCACTTCTCGCGCCGCCGCCAGGTCACCTTCTACGCCAACCCCGCGCCGGGCTTCAGCGAGGGTGCCATCGGCGACGAGATGAAGCGGATCATCGAAGAGGAGATGCCCAAGGCCGGCTACACGCTGTTGCCGGTGGGCGGCGCCAAATTGATGAAGGAGACCGCCGAGAGCTTCGTGTTCGGCCTCGGTCTCGCGTTCGTGTTCATGTACCTGGTGCTCGCGGCGCAGTTCGAGTCGTGGCTGCACCCGGTCACGATCCTGCTGTCGCTGCCGCTGACGCTGCCGTTCGCGCTCGCGTCGGTGGTCATGTTCGACCAGGCGCTGGACCTCTTCTCCGCGCTGGGCATCTTCGTGCTGTTCGGCGTGGTCAAGAAGAACGCCATCTTACAGGTCGATCACACCAACGCGCTGCGGCGCGAGGGCAAGCCGCGGCTCGAGGCCATCCTGCAGGCCAACAAGGATCGCCTGCGGCCCATCCTCATGACCACCTTCGCGTTCGTCGCCGGCATGATCCCGCTGGTGACCAGCCGCGGCATCGGGGCCGGCTTCTCCAACGCCACCGCCGGTGTGGTCGTCGGTGGCCAGACGCTGTCGCTGCTGCTCACGCTGGTGGCGGTGCCGGTGGCGTACTCGTTCTTCGACGACATCGCGCGGTTCGTCGGCCGCATCCTCGGCTGGCTGCGCCGGCGCTTCGGCGACGACACGCAGCTGCCGCAGCCGCCCGAGTCGGCCGAGAGCACGCCGGTCAACCT
>JAIBBS010000219.1 GCA_019694555.1 Nannocystaceae bacterium | reverse complement strand
CCATCGTGCGGGCACCGCCGCACGCACGAGCGCGCCCACCACCTCGGCGAAGCTCGCCGCGGCCGGGCACCACGGCGGCGCGGGTCCGCGCCCGACCACCGCGAGCAGCGCCCCGCGGCGGCATGCAAAGCGCGGCAACGTGGCCACGACCGCCGCGCCCAGCCCGGCGGCGGGCTCGACGGACACACGCGGCGACTGCGTCAGGCTCACGGCGGCGCCGAGGGTAGCACGCCGCCGCGGTCCGCCACCGCGCAGGCACGCTGCGTGCCCGGTGCTACCATTCGCGGCGTCGGGGCCATTGCCGTGAGTGAGGACGTCATCTGGATCGGTCGTGCGAGCACGCCGGGCTCGCCACTTCATCGTCATGTCCGCGTGCGCACCGACGGGCGCGCGCCCTCGAGCGACGACGTCGCGATCGCCATCGACGACCCGTTCGCCGCGGCGATGTCGTGGCAGTCGGGTCGGCCCGACGGCGACGCCGCCGAGCTCGCGCGCACGCTGCCGGATCGACCCGAGCTGCTGCGCGCGCCGCTGGGCGAGCTGACGCTGCAGCCACCGGTGCGGCCGGGCAAGATCATCTGCGTGGGCCGCAACTACGCCGCCCACGTCAAGGAGATGGGCAACGAGCTGCCGACCGAGCCGTTGTTGTTCAGCAAGCCTGCGACCGCGCTGCTGGGCTCGGGCACGCCGCTGTCGCTGCCGCGGGGCTACGAGCGCATCGACATGGAAGCGGAGCTGGTCGTCGTCATCGGCCGGCGCGGTCACAGCTTCGATCGCGACCAGGCGCTGTCGTTCGTCGCCGGCTACACCCTGGGCAACGACATCTCGAACCGCGACCTGCAGAAGCTCGACAAGCAGTGGACGCGCGCCAAGGGCTTCGACGGCTTCGCACCGCTGGGGCCGCTCTTCCGCGTGCATCCCGGCGCGGCCCTGCCGGCCGACGCGCGCGTGCAGGGCTTCGTCGACGGTGCGCTGCGCCAGGACGCACCGCTGTCGTCGATGATCTTCGACATCCCGTTCGTGCTCGCGTACATCGCCGCGTGCATGACGCTCGAGCCCGGCGACCTCGTGTACACCGGCACGCCCGAAGGCGTGAGCGCGCTGTCGCCCGGCGTGACCACGGCCGTGGGCATGACCGGCTTCACGCTCGGCGAGCTGTCGACGCCGGTGCGCTGAGACAACCGGCTTGGCCGGGCACGGGGAGAGGAAACCGAGCTTCCTCTCCATCGGCTGGGAGCCGGGCAGCGGTGCTGCGTAGCTTCCGCTGCTGACTCAGCCCACGAGCGCGGCGAGCTCGGGGTCGGCCAGGCGCACCACCGGCAGGCTGCGATAGAGGCTGCCCATGTCGCGGCGCGGACCGTCGGCGTCGTGGGGCTCGTGCGGGATGTCGAGCGTGTGCGGCGGCGCCTTCACGAAGTTCGCTTCCATCGCGATCAGCAAGCGACCGGTGCACGTGCACGGGTTTTGGTTGTCGACGTGGGTGCAGCGCGGCGTCAGGTAGTCCTCGACGCGCTTGCGCGCACGGGTCAGGCGCACGCGGTAGGCGCTCTCCTTGATCCCGAGCAGGTCCGCGGCCTCGACCGGGCCGTAGCCCATGAGGTCGGTGAGCACGAACGACACCCGCACGCCCGGCGGCAGGCACGACAGCGTCGCGGTCAAGCAGGTGCGCTTGAGCTCCCACAGCATCGAGTGCAGCTTCGCGGGGTCGCCCCCGAGCGGACCGCCGCTCAGATCGATGGGTCGCGTGATGTCGCTGCGCAGGGTCTCGTCGAGGCCCTCGAAGGTGAACTCGGACTTGCGGCCCAGCGATTCCTCGAGCGAGCGCGCCAGCAGGCCCAGCAGCGCGTCGGAAGGCTTGGCCTGGCCGGTGAAGCGCTCCTCACCCTGGGCGCGCGCGTCGACCACCAGCTGGCGGACCGCGCCGAGCGCCTCGTCGCGGCTGCTGCACATGTGATACGCGAACGCGTACAGCCGCGGGAGCTCGTCGCGCAGCAGCTGCTGAAAACTCGGGGAATCGGCCATCGGTGCGCTCGGCGCCAGAGTGTCACGTTCCGGAAGTGTCGCCAAGCTTTCGTTCCAGGGCCGCCCAGAAGCGAGCCTGCATGGTGGCCTCGCCGGTGAGGCCGCCGAGGCGGTTGATCTCCTGCATTCCCGTCGGGCTCGTCACGTTGATTTCCGTCAAACGGCCACCGATGACGTCGAGCCCGACGAAGAACTGGCCCGCGTCGCGCAGGACCGGTCCGACCCGCGAGCAGATCGCGCGATCGGCTGCGTCCAGTTCGGTGGCTTCGGGCCGGCCGCCGGCGTGGAAGTTGTTGCGCAGCTCCCCCGCCGCGGGCACGCGCAACACGGCGCCGATGGGCTCGCCGTCCACGAGCAAGATGCGCTTGTCGCCGATCGACGCCGCCGGCACATAGGCCTGCGCGATGGTCCAGCGCGTGCCCTCGGCGGTCGCGAGCTCGAACAGACTGCCGAGGTTCGGATCACCCTCGCGCGCGATGAGGACCTCGCGTCCACCGAAGCCGAACACGGGCTTGACGATCATCGTGCCGCCGAGCACCGCCAACGTCTGACGCAGCTGCGCGGGGTCGCGGACCACGTGCGTCTCGGGTGTGAGCTCGGCGAACGCCGCGGTCGCGAGCTTCTCGTTGAAGTCGCGCAGGCCCGCGGGCGCGTTGAAGACCGCCGTGCCCGCGCGATCGAGGATCCACGTCGCGGTGAGGTAGCCCTGGTCGAACGGCGGGTCCTTGCGCATGAGCACCACGCCGAACTCGGCGAGGCTGCGCGCCTGCGCGGGACCGGTGCGGACGATCCGCAACGGCGGCTGCTCGGCGATTGCGACCGGGGTCGCGGCGGCGAAGGCCTGCGGCCCCCGCAGCGACAGATCCGGCAGCATCGCGACGAAGGCCCGATGACCGCGGCGGATGGCTTCGTCGACCATCACGAGCGTGGAGTCGGCGTGCGGGGCGAACGACTCCGGAGGATCGCAGACGAACAGCACGTCCATGGCGGCGCGGGAGCATCCCACGGGGCCGCGCCGCTCGGACGCTTTCTTGTGGTCGCGCGCGCAGGGCCGGTAGGATATCGGCCTACAGGTGTCGGCCGCCGTGAAACGCTCGCTCGTCCGGCATCCCGGGCGCGCGCGCATCAAGCCCGCGCCCGCGCGCGAGCCCGAAGCACGATCGGCGCCGGACCGACGCGCGGCGACGCTGATGCCGCCGCGCTGGGCGAAGGTGGCGCGACCGCGGCTCATCCGTCGCGAGGTCCGCGAGTCACTCTCGCCGGGCGCGCTCGATCTGCTGCTCGCGCACGCCGAGGTCGTGATCGAAGGCGATCAGGCACTGGGTCGACGCAACGACGGCGCGCCGCAGGTGTTCGCGACGGTGATGGTCACCATCGATCTGCCGCGCTGTGCCGAACGCTTCCGCGAACCCGCCGACGCCGAGACGGTGCTGCGCGTGGTCGAGCTGCTGCGCGAGTCGGCGTCGTTGCGGCTGCGACTGGTCGAGCTGGCGCGGCCGCGCCTCGCGGCGCTCGCGGGCGTCGCCCCGGACACGCTCGAGATCTCGCTCGAGCCGCAGCTGCGCGCCGACGGCGTGCGCCTGTTGATCGATGGCGACGCGGTGGGCTGGCCACGGGCCGCGCGGCGGCGCTAGTCTATCGGACTGTCGATGACCGCAGACGGCACCACGGACGTCCCCCGCCGCGACGACGCCACCGGCTACGGCGTCCGCGAGGTCGCGCGGTTGTTCGCGCTGCCCGAGCACCGCCTGCGCTACTGGTCGCAGACCGGCTTCATCGTGCCGTCGCTGCGCACCGAGGGGCGCGCGCTGTACAGCTTCCGCGATCTCATCGCGGTCAAGGTCGCCAAGACCCTGGTCGACGAGGGCGCGAGCCTGCGGAAGATCCGGCGCTCGCTCGCGAGCCTGCGCGCGAACCTGCCGGGGCTCGACGCGACCCTGGGCCGGCTGCGGATCCGCTGCGACCACGACCGCGTGCTGGTCGACGAGGGCGAGCGCAGCTTCGAGGCCGACAGCGGTCAGCTGCTGCTGGACTTCTCGGTCGCGAGCCTGCACGAGCAGGCCGCTCGCGTGTTGTCGCTGCCGCTGGGCGGCGATGCCAACGAGCCCATGAACGCGCACGACTGGTTTCTGCGCGGCTGCGAGCTCGAGCGCGAGCGCGACGGTGCACCCGGCGATCTCGCGGGCCTGGCCGCGGCGCGACACGCCTACGAGACCGCGCTGGGGCTCGATCCGACCCTGGCCGCGGCGTGGACCAACCTCGGCGGTCTGCTGGCCGAGCTCGGCGACGCCGAGGCCGCGCGCGAACACTTCGAGCTGGCGCTGCAGCACGACCCCGAGCAACCCGAGGCGCAGTGCAACCTCGCCGAGCTCGCGCTCGCGGCCGGTGAGACCGAGGCCGCGATCTCGGCCTACCGCCACGTGCTGCGCACGCAGCCCGACTGGGTCGAGGCCCACTACGGCCTCGCGCGCGCGCTGCTCGAGGTCGGCGGCAAGCTGCAGGCGCTGGCCCACCTCGAGCGCTACTGCACCGCCATCGGTGCGATCGCACCGGAGCAGCGCGACCCCGAGCTCGAGCTGCGGCGTGAGTGTGCCGCGCGCGTGGCCCAGGAGCTGCGCGCACAGCTCGAGCCAGCGCCCGCGCGCACGCGGCGGGGCGACCGCGAGCCGTGACGCGCGAGCTGCCGGCCCCCGCCCGCGAGACCGCGCTGGCGCGGACGCTCGAGCAGCTCGCGCCGACCCGCGTGGGCCAGCGCTTCGGCCTGGCCGCGATCCGATCGCTGGCGGACTTCCGCGCCAGCGTGCCGATCTTCGATCGCGATCGCCACGAGCGCGAGGTCGAAACGCCGCTGGGCTTCGGCGTGATCGACGACGCCGAGGCCGGCGCGATGTCGCTGGCCGCGGCCGCGCGTGAGCGCGACGAGGTGCTGGCGGTGTGGCGCGCGCGGCTGGGCAACACTGCGATCGCGCGCGTGGCCTCGCTGCACGCCCACGGCGCCGACCCGCTGGCCGAGCGAACCCTGCGCGACGACGTGCGCGCGCTCGGTGGCGAGCTGCTGCACCTCGATCGGCTCGACGATGCCGCGCGCGTGCTCGAGCGCCTGCGCGCGTTCGACCCCGAGCTGCTGGTCGTGCCCAGCGCGCTGACGTGCACGTGGCTGCAGCGGGTGCAGCGGGCACCGCTGACGCGGCTGCTGCCGGGGGTGCGCGCGGTGTTGTGCCAGCACGATCTCGATCGCGACTCGGGCCATGGCGTCGCGATGCACTCGGTGGGGTGGTTCTTCCGCGGGCTGCGCTGCGGCCTGCCGAGCCTGCGCGCGCCCGTCGACGCGATCACGCTCGCGGTCGGCTCGCAGCTGCTCGAGCTGCTGCCCTACGGCAACCCCGAAGACGACGGCCGCCGCGTCTACGCCGATCGCACGATCTTGCCGGAGCAGGCGCGGCTGGGTCATCGCTACGAGATCGTCGTCAGCTCGCCGCTGGGCCTGCTGCGGCTGCGCAGCGAGCAGCACGTGCGCGTGGTCGGCTTCGATCCCCCGACCGCATCCGTGCCGCTGCCGCGCGTCCGCGTGGTGCGGCTGTCGACGCCGCCGGGCGACGTCGCGCTCGAGGGTTGCACCGTCGCGGGTGCGTGGCTCACCGCGAGCGTGCGCCAGGCACTCGCGCGCGAGGACCCGGCGCTGGTCGCCGCGGAGATCGGCGCCGATCCGCAGAGCCTCGACTGGCGACCGGGGCTCGAGTCCTCGTCGTCGCGGCTGGGCGACGGCTTCGGCGAGACCGAGCTGACGCTGCGCACCGCACCGCGCGATCGTCCGGGTCGCCCGCGCGCGCTGCTGTGCCGCATCGAGCTGCAGGGCTTCGTGCGCAGCGAGCTGGCGCGCAAGCTCGCCGCGCGCATCGACGAGAACCTGCGCGCGCGCTCGCCGGCCTACGCGTGGCTGCGTCAGCGCGACGAGCTGGCGCTGCCGCGCGTGATCGTGCTGCCCGCGGGCACCGCAGCGTCCGAGCAGCAGCGCCGTGTCACCGAGCTCGCCGGCGCGGTGTGGACCCCGGACGTGCGCGTGCTCGGCTGAGGCTCGCTCACATCGCGGTGTTGCAGTTGCCGTCGCAGTTGTCGGACATGCACCCGGCCAGGTCTGCATATGCGTCGGGCGGGACCTTGAGCCCCGCCTCGGTGAGGCAATCCGGCAGCGAGCCGCCGCCGCCCATGCAGGTCACCAGCGCCTCGCAGTCGAGATCCATCAGACAGAACGTCAGCGGATCGCAGCACTTGTCGGTCAGGCAAGCGCCGCAGTCGCCCGGGACGTTGGCGAGACAGAACGCCGGGCCCGTGCTGCCGGTCTCGGTGGCGACGCCGGTCGTCGTCACGCCGGTGCCGTCGCCGTGCGTACCATCGCCCTGCGTGGTGCTGCCGCCGGCGCTGGTCTCGGGGTTCGCGGTCGTGCCGGGCAGCGTTTCGCCGGTGACGTCCGCAGTGCCGCCGCGCGAGGTGCTGCCGTCGGAGCTCGACACGCTCGTCGATTGCGAGTCCGAGCCCTTGGTCGTGCCGCCTCTGGTCGTCTCTCCCGCGGTGCCGGTGCTGCCGCCGGTGCCCCCGGCGTCCGCACCGAAGGCGGGGTTGTCGGCGGTACAGCCGAGCGCGAGCGCACCCACCACGACGATCAAGCCACGGACCACACCCAGAGCATAGCGCAGCTCAGCGACACCAGGTGCGCCCGGGATGGGGCGGCTTCACCCACGCCTTGCGTCGATCGAGGAACGCGACCACGTCCTCGTGCATCGGACCGGCCTTCTCGCGCGCTTCCTCGACGCTCGTGAGCTTGGGCCGCTTGGTCTTGCGCTTGGGGGGAGCCACGGGTGCGCTGTCGTGCGACTTCAGGAACGCGCGCTGCCAGGGATAGATCGGCGCGACGTCGTTGCAGCCGGCCGCGATGTCGTCGGGGGTGCAAAAGACGCGGATGTGCATGTGATCGTCGTGGGGGAACCGCGGCTGACACGTCACGTCGGCGAAGCGCTGCACCAGCTCCGCCGGCGCCTTTTCGCGCTTGGCCTGCGCGAGCAACAGCGTGCGCAGGTGCTCGACGATGTAGATCTGTTGCAGCTGCAGGGTCTCGTCGCCGAGCAGCGCGGCGACGAACGCCCACGTGCGCGGCAGGTCGATCTGCACCGGCACGTCGTCCTCGCCCACCGCCAGATCCTTGTAGTCGGTGCCCTTGCCCTCGGGGTCGAGCGGGATGGCCTTGCCCTCCGCCGGCGCACCTTCGGCGTCGAGCAGGTAGAACATCACGTCGGCGTCACGCCCGGCGCGATGCGAGCCGTGGCCCGCGATCTCGCCGCCTTGCGGCATGCTGATGTCGCCGAACGTGAGCGTGTTGCCCGGCATCGTCTCGTGCACGTGCTGGGCCGCGCGCACCAGCGCGGCCACCAGCTCGACGGTGCCGTGGCGGCGCTCGGGCTTCTTGCGCGGCGTGAAGCGATAGCCCGGGCCCGACAGCGGCAGCGGCACACCACCTTGCAGCGCCCCTTCGTTGGGGCTGCCGATCGAGGCCGAGTACGACGCCTCGAGCGTCAGCGGGTCGGGACCGCCGCCGGGCACCGCCGGCGGCGCGGGCTCGGGCGCCGCCACCGGCGTCGGCGCGACCTCGCCCGTGGGCGCGGCGGTGGTCGTCGCCGTGGCCGCGGGCTCGGCCGCCGCGGGGCTGCCCTCGCCGCGCTTGCACGCGCCGGTCGCGAGCGCGAGCGCCAGGATCGAGCACGCGCACCTGGGTTGCACGACGCAAGCGTGCGGGCTCGGCCGCGGCCACGCAAGGAATCGGCCCGCCGTCCACGATGCGCGCGTGGCCGTGTCACCAAACCCCCGGGTCGCTGCGTTGGTCGGGCGCCGCGCGAGCCCACCCCCCGCGGTCGAGAGGTTCCGTCATGATCGCCCACGCCCACTCCATGTCCAGCTCTGGTGCCGTGCTCGTCACGCTCGATGGTCGCGACCTGCCGCTGCGCAGCGCCGCCTTGCAGGTCGATGCCCGCGCCGGCCTCGCCGCGGTCGTGCTGCGGCAACGCTTCGAGAACCCGTGGCCGCAGCCGCTGAACGTGCGCTACCAGCTGCCGCTGGCGCACGACGCCGCGGTCACTGGATTCCGCTTCCGCATCGGCGAGCGCGAGATCGTCGGCGAGGTCGATCGCCGCGACCGCGCGCGCGAGCGCTACGACCAGGCACTGCTCGACGGTCACACCGCCGCGCTGCTCGAGCAGGATCGCAGCAGCCTGTTCACGCAGGAGCTCGGCAACATCGCGCCGCACAGCGCGATCGAGGTCGAGATCACGATCGATCAACCGCTCGCGTGGCTGGCCGAGGCCGGCGGTGCGTGGGAGCTGCGGCTGCCGACCGTGGTCGCGCCGCGCTACCTCGGTGAGCCCGGTCGCGTCGCCGATGCCGACCGCGTCACGACCGCGACCACGACCTCGCCCACGCCGATCACGATGTCGATGGCGCTGACGATCCGCGACCCGCTCGCGCGGCCGCAGCCCGAGTCGCCCTCGCACACGCTGGTCGTCAGCCGCCACCACGAGGGCGAGGCCGAGGCCGTGCACGTGGGCCTGGCGCCCGGCGGCGTCGCGCTCGATCGCGACATCGTGGTGCGCTGGGCCGTGGCCGCGCCCGCGCCCGGCGCGGTGATCGACTGCGCGCGCCCGCACGCCGCCCACGCGCGCGCACACCAGGCCTTCGCCACGCTCACGGTCGTGCCACCGCAGCAGCCGACCACCGCGGTGCCGCGCGATCTCATCGTGCTGCTCGACACCAGCGGTTCGATGTCCGGCGCACCGATCGCGCAGTCGCAGCGCCTGGCGACCGCGCTCATCGACACGCTCGGCGAGCGCGATCGCCTGGAGCTGCTCGAGTTCTCCAGCTCGGTGCGTTCGTTCCGGCCCGAACCGGCCGCGGCCGACGCGTCGACGCGCGCGCTCGCCAAGGCCTGGGTCGCGGGCCTGCGCGCCTCGGGCGGCACCGAGATGCGCGCCGGCATCCTCACCGCGATGGCGTCGCTGCGGCCCGAGGCCCAGCGACAGATCGTGCTCGTGACCGACGGCCACATCGGCTTCGAGGCCGAGATCGTCGCTGCGATCCTCCACCAGCTGCCCAACGGCTGCCGCGTCCACACCGTGGGCGTGGGCTCGTCGGTGAATCGCTCGCTGACCGCCGCGGCGGCGCGGGCCGGCTGCGGCGCGGAGATCATCATCGGCATCGACGAGGATCCGGAGCGGGCCATCGCGCGGCTGCTCGCGCACACCGCCGCGCCGCAGATCGTGGACCTGCAGCTCGACGGCGATGCACTGGTCGCGGTCGCGCCGGCGCGCCTGCCCGATCTGATGGCATCGATGCCCGCGACGTTGCGCCTGCAGCTGCGACCCGAGGGCGGCAGCCTGCGCGTGCGTGGTCGCAGCGAGCGTGGCACCTGGGAGCAGCGCCTGCAGGTGCCGCCGCTCGCGGCCGGCAGCGGCAACGCGGCGATCGTGAGTCGCTTCGCGCGCGAGCGCGCGCTCGACCTGGAGGCCCGCATCGCCGCCGGCGAGTCCGCGCGCGCGCTCGATCACGAGCTGGTCGAGCTGGGGCTCGCGTTCCAGATCGCGACGCGCCTGACCTCGTGGCTCGCGGTCGATCACGTCGTCAGCGTCGATCCCACCGCGCCGGTGCGACACGAGCTCGTGCCGCAGATGCTGCCCCACGGCATGTCGGCCGAGGGCCTGGGCCTGCGCCCACCCGAGGCCTTGCGCACGCTCGCGTCGATGATCCCCGGCGCGGCTCCGATGAGCGCGGCCGCGCCGTCGCCCCCGCCGATGGTCGTCCGCCGCATGCGTGCGCCCGAGCCGGTCGCCGCCGGCCCGCGCGCCCCGGCACCGTCGCGTCCGGCCGCACCCGCGCAGGAGTCGAAGAAGCAGAAGCAGGAGCGCGAGCGCGACCAGGCGTCGCTGGGCGAGGGCGGCGGCAGGCAGGGGTCCGGCGGCGCCGCGCGCGACGAGGACGACGTCGTCGCGACCGACGAGGCCGAGTTCGAGTTCGCCAGCCGTGCGACCGAGGTCGCGCCGCAGCAGCTCGCGGCGCGGCTGACGGTCGCGGCCGACGGCAGCTTCGTGTTCGAGCTCGCGGCCCCGCACTCGCCGGTGCAGTGGTCGGTGCCCGCCACGATCGAGCTGGTGCTCGCCGACGGCCGCCGCGTGCTCGCCGAGGTCGATCCCGCCCGCACCACCGCCGCCGGCAGCTACGGCGCGGGCCTGCGGCTGCGGTTGTGTTGCCGGCCGGTCGCTGCGACGCTGCGCGAGCACGTGACCACGGTGTGCGTGAGCCCGATGCTGTGGCTCGCGATCGCGTGATGAACGACCTCGACACACTGCTCCCCGCCATCGTCGCCGGCGACGCGGACGCCTTCGGGCGCTTCGTCGCCGGCGCCGAGGCGCGCGTGCGCGACAGCATCGCGTCGTTCGCCGTCAGCGTGGATCTCGAGGCCGTGGTGCAGGAGTGCATGCTGCGGATCTGGCAAGGTGCCGCGCGCTTCGTGCCCGACGGTCGCCCCCACGGCCTGGTGCGGCTGGCGATCCGGATCGCGCGCAACCTCGCGGTCAGCGAGACCCGACGCCACCGCCCCGAGCTCTTGCCCGACGCGCCGCTGCCCGAGCCCGCAGTCGAGCCGCAGGCACCCGATCCGATGCTGCGCGAGGTCATCGCGCGCTGCCGCGAGCGCCTGCCGGGTCAGCCCGCGGCGGCGCTGCAGGCCCGGCTCGATGGGCCGTGGCGCGCCGACGCCGAGCTGGCCGAGGCGCTGGGCATGCGCGCCAACACGTTCTTGCAGAACTTCACCCGCGCGCGAAAGCTGCTCGCGCGCTGCCTCGCCGAGCACGGCGTGGACGTGGCCACGGAGCTGGCATGACCGACGACGAACGCCGCGCGCTCATCGAGCAGGTCGCAGGGGCATGG
Source organism: Nannocystaceae bacterium (assembly GCA_019694555.1). Classification (GTDB taxonomy): domain Bacteria; phylum Myxococcota_A; class Polyangia; order Nannocystales; family Nannocystaceae; genus Xiheibacterium. The sequence continues at coordinate 2,284 of JAIBBS010000219.1, read as the reverse complement.
CGCCCGCGCGGCCCCCACGGCGAGCTGCGCAACCATCCCGGCTGGCACGACCTCGACGACGACGGTCGCCGCGAGGCCGCCGCATTGGCAGCGGCGATGCGTCGCCTCGAGGCCGCGCTCGATCCCGACGGGCTCTCGACCACCGCCAAGGCCGTGCTCGCGCGGATCCGCGGCCCGCGGTGACCCGCGCGGCGGCTACGCCACGTCGATCTCGAGCCAACGCCCGCGCAGCCGCTCGATGAACGGATCGCCCAGCCCCGACGCGGGCGTGAGCACGCCGCCGCGGTAGCGCAACCGCTCGCGATCACACGCGAGCACCAGCGCCGCTGCGGCCACGGTCGCACCGGTGAAGCCGTAGCCGGGGTCGCGCCCGGCCACGCGCACGCGCACGCTGCGACCGCTCGCGGCGCGACCGATGAACACGACCTCGAACTTGCTACGCGCGCGCACCTCGGCGCTGGGCCCCTGCCCCTGCGGCTTGCGTGCGAGCAACCACCGTCGCGTGGGGCCGATCTTGGCCAACACCGTCAGCGCCGCGACGCCACCGAGCAGCGCCGCGGTCTTGCCCAGGGTCCGCGTCTGCAACCAGTGGCGGTAGCGCAGCTCGGGGCCGAGCTCGGGACAGAACTGCGCCGAGCGACGCACGACCAGCGGATCGACCGTCGGCAGCGGCACGACCCACTGCCCCACCGCGGGCTCGAAGTGCGGCCGCATCGGCGTGCGCGTGCGGCCGCGCGGTGACGTCGGTCCCGCGCCGGGCTCTGGGCGCCCCATGCCTGCGAGCGCCTCGAGCAGCGAGGCCCAGGTGCCGCCGGAGGGATCGCCGGTGGCGCGCACGAACGCATCGATCTCGAGGCCGCGCTCCCCCTCGAGCGCACGCGCGGTCAGCAGCGCGCCGAGATCGTGCGGCACGCTGTCGAAGCCGCAGCACGGCACCAGCAACACCTGTCGCTCGACCGCGGCGGCGTGCAGACGCGACACCGTGCGGCGCCAGAACGCCGGCTCGCCGGTGCTGTCGACGTAGTCGCAGCCGTGCTCGACGCAGGCATCGACCAGCGGATCGCCGTGCTGCTCGAACGGTCCCACCGTGCTCGCGACGACCTTCGTGCGGCAGACCATGGCGCGCAGGCTCGCGGGGTCGTCGCTGCGCGCCACCACCACCGGCACGCCGGCGGCCGCACCGTGGGCGTCGACCAGCTCGCGCCGCAGTGCCGCGAGCCGCTCGGGGTCGCGACCCGCGATGGCCCACCGCACCGGCGCCGCCGCGGCTGCGAGCGCCTCGGCCACGAAGCGCCCGGTGAACCCGGTCGCGCCGAACACCACCACGTCGAACTCGCGCATCGCGGCGACCCTACCACTTCGGCCGGCTTGCCTGCGCCCGTGCTTGTGGGAACATCGCCGCGCCGATGGCCGAGCTGCCCCGCCGCGATCCCAGCAACGCCGTGCGCGTGGGCCAGCAGCGCGCGCCGCTGTCGGATCTCTATTACAACCTCATGCGCCGCCGCTGGCGGTGGTTGGTCGGCTTCCTCGCGGTGCTGTACCTGTTGATCAACGTCGGCTTCGGGGCGCTGTACGCCCTGCAGCCGGACGCGTTCAACGGCGTCGAGCACGTCGGGTTCGCCGAGGGCTTCTACTTCAGCGTGCAGACCTTCGCGACCATCGGCTACGGCGCGATGTCACCCAAGACGCTGTACGCCAACCTGCTGGTCACCACCGAGGCGCTGCTGGGCATCATCTACACCGCGATCGCGACCGGCCTGGTGTTCGCGAAGTTCTCGCGGCCCAGCGCGCGCGTGCTGTTCAGCAACGTGATGATCGTGACGCGTCGCAACGGCCGCCGCTACCTGCAGTTCCGCCTGGCCAACGCCCGCGGCAACGAGCTGGTCGAGGCCGGCATCCACCTGACCATGCTCAAGACCGAGATCAGCAGCGAGGGCCACTCGATGCGGCGCCTGCACGAGATGAAGCTCGATCGCGCGAACACACCGCTGTTCACGCTGAGCTGGCTGGTGATGCACGAGATCGACGAGGAGAGCCCGATGTACGGCGAGGACGCCGAGTCGCTGGCGGCCGACGAGGCGCTGTTCATCGTCACGCTCACCGGCATCGACAGCACCTTCGCGCAGACCGTCCACGCACGGCACTTCTACGAGTTCCACGACCTGCGCTGGGATCACCGCTACGTCGACATCATCTCGCCGCACTCGCCGGGGCGGCTGCAGATGGATCTGACGAAGTTCCACGAGGTCGCGCCCGAGCTCGACGCGAACCCCTGAGTCGCGCG